>NZ_JABFBA010000024.1:98996-107714 GCF_017168445.1 Micrococcus sp. KRD026
ACCCCCAGCCGCACCGGCGCCACCGCCCCGGACGATCTGGCCCTGGCCATCCCCGGCACCACCGTGCGCGGCCGCGCCGCCCGGGTCCTGCCGCAGGACCGCCCCGACACCACGAGCTGGGCTCCCCACACCGCCGAGTCCCGTGCCGCCACGTCCCGCTCCACCGCCGCCGCCACGACGCCGGGACTGCCGGGCGTCGTCGGGAGCCCGGCGGTGCGCCCGCCCGGCGCCGCCCACCTGACGGACGCGCAGGTGGCCGAGCTGGGCCGGGAGCTGGACGCGATCCGCGACGACGTGCTCGCCCGCCGCGGCACCTCCGACGCGGCCTACATCCGCCGCGTCATCCGCTGGCAGCGCCGGCTCGAGCTCGGCGGCCGCGCCCTCCTGCTCAACGCACGACACCCCGCCGCGTTCGTGGCGGGCACGGCCATGCTCACGGTCGCGAAGATCGTGGAGAACATGGAGATCGGGCACAACGTGCTCCACGGCCAGTGGGACTGGATGCGCGACCCGGACATCCACTCCACCACGTGGGAGTGGGACTTCGTGACGCCGTCGCGGGCCTGGCAGAACACCCACAACGACCTGCACCACCGCTGGACCAACGTCGTCGGCAAGGACCGGGACGTGGGCTACAACGTGCTGCGCATGGACGAGTCCGAGCCGTGGCAGCCGCGGCACCTGCTCAACCCCGTGATCAACGCGGGGCTGGCCCCGATCTTCGAGTGGGGCATCGCCCTCTACGACCTCGAGCTGGACCGCGTGCAGAGCGGGGAGAAGTCCCGCGAGGAGCTGATGACGGATCTGCGCTCCGTGGGCGTCAAGGCGGCCCGGCAGTTCGCCAAGGACTACGTGGCCACGCCAGCCGTCGCCGAGGTGCTGACCGGCTCGGGCAAGGCCACGCTCGCGGGCACGCTGCTGGCCAACGGCCTGCGCAACATCTGGGCGCACTCGGTCATCTTCTGCGGGCACTTCCCGGAGGGGGCGGAGACGTTCTCCGAGGAGATGGTGGACGGTGAGACCCGCGGCGACTGGTACGTGCGGCAGATGATCGGCTCCGCGAACATCTCCGGTTCGAAGCTGATGCACTTCATGACCGGCAACCTCTCCCACCAGGTGGAGCACCACCTGTTCCCGGACCTGCCGTCCAGCCGGTACGCCGAGGTGGCGCCCCAGGTCCGTGAGATCTGCGCCCGCTACGGCCTGCCGTACACGACCGGCCCGCTGCTGCGGCAGGTGGGCTCCGCGTGGAAGAAGGTGTTCCGGCTGGCGTTGCCGTGAGGCGGGAGGGGCGGGCGCCCCTCCCACCGCCGTCGTCGGCTCAGCCCTTCACGCCGCCGGCCGTGAGGCCGGAGACGATGTACCGCTGCAGGAACAGGAACAGCGCCATCACGGGCAGGGCCGCCAGCACGGCGCCGGCCGCGAACACGCCCCAGTTCTCGGAGCGGGTCTCCGAGACGTAGCCGTAGAGGCCCACCGCGAGCGTCTGCGCGGACGGGTCCGTGAGCACTACGGAGGCGATCACGAACTCCGAGACCGTGGTGATGAAGGACAGCAGGGCCACCACCGCGAGGATGGGGGTCACCAGGCGCAGGATGATCGAGAAGAAGATCCGCGCGTGCGAGGCACCGTCGAGCTTGGCAGCCTCGTCCAGCGACGGCGGGATGGTGTTGAAGAACCCGTACATCAGGTACGTGTTCACCCCGAGCGCGCCGCCCAGATACACGAGGATGAGGCCGAGCTGCGAGCCGATGCCCAGGACGGGCACCAGGTTGCCGATGTAGGTCAGCAGCAGGAAGATCGCCACCACCGCGAGCAGCTGCGGGAACATCTGCACCAGCAGCAGCGTCAGCAGCCCCACGCGGCGGCCCGTGAACCGCATCCGGGAGAACGCGTAGGCGGCCAGGGCACCGAGGAACACCGTCATCACGGACGTGATGACGCCGATCACCATCGTGTTGAGGAACCAGCGGCCGAAGGGCCGGTTCGGGTCGCTGAACAGGTCCACGTAGTTCTGCCCGCTGAACGAGGAGAACAGCCGGTTCGAGCTCGCCATCGTGCCAGTCGGGTCGAGCGACGCGGACAGCACGTACAGCAGCGGGAACAGTGCGAACGCGCTGGCCAGCACGCCCACCGCGTGACGCCAGCCCAGCTCCCGCATCCAGCGGCCGAACGAGCGGCGGCGTCGTGGCGGGGCCGGGTCCTCCTCCCAGCGCAGCGGGTCCGTCTCCTGCTGCGCCAGGGCGGCGGCGAGGGGCGAGGTCGGGGCGTCCGGCCGGGGCCGTCCGGAATCCTGGGGGATGCTCACTTGTCGATCTCCTCGAGCGCCTTGGTCTGCCGGAAGCTGATCGCCGAGATGGTCGCCACGATCAGGAAGATCACGATGGACAGGGCGGAGGCCAGGCCGTAGTCGCGCCCCACCCCGCTGAACGCCGTCTTGTAGACGACCGTGATCAGCAGGTCTGTGGCGCCGATGTTCGAGCCCGCGTCGGGGAACCGCGGTCCGCCGCCGGTCAGCATGTAGATGATGTTGAAGTTGTTGAAGTTGAACGCGAACGAGGAGATCAGCAGCGGCGCCACCGAGACCAGCAGCAGGGGCAGCTTGATGGAGCGGAAGATGCGCCACGGGCCGGCGCCGTCCATGCGGGCGGCCTCGTCCACGTCCTCGGGCAGGGACTGCAGGGCGCCCGTGGTCACCAGGAACATGTAGGGGAAGCCCAGCCACAGGTTCACCACGAGCACCGACAGCCGGGCCAGCCACGGGTCGGTGAGCCACGGGATGTCCGCGCCGCCGAAGAACACGGTGTTGACGAAGCCGAACTCCGGGTTGAGCAGGCCGGCCCACACGAGGCCGGACAGGAACGCCGGGAACGCGTACGGCAGGATCATCATCACCCGGTAGACCTTCTTGCCGCGCATGTCCGAACGGTTGAAGGCGATCGCCAGCAGCAGCCCGACGGCGAACGTCGTGGCCACGCTCAGGAACGCGAAGGCGAAGGTCCACACGGTGACCCGCAGGAGCGGGTCGCGCAGCTCGGGGTCGGTGAACGCGCGCGTGAAGTTGTCCAGGCCGACGAACACCCGCCAGCCGGTCTGCAGCGTGCTGCCGTCGTCCGCCTGGAACTGGCCCTCGCCGTTGTCCCGGTACTCCACGCCGCTCTCGAGGTCCGTGAAGGTGTCCCGGGCCTCGTCGTACTCCAGACGCGGCGCGTACACGTACCCGCGGGAGCCGTCGCGCGTCTCCAGGGTGCCGTCCGCGGCGTCGTCGCTCAGCGGGACCTTCAGGCGGGCGACCTGGTCCTGACGCTGCAGCAGGTCGCCGAACCGCAGGGTGGTGTACCCCTCCACCCCCACCGGCTCCCCGTCCTGCATCTGGGCCTCGACCGGCTCCAGCGCCTGGTCCGCGCCGCCGAGGACGGGCTCCCCGTCCCGCAGGGTCAGCAGGTAGAGGTCGCCGCCCTCCTCCAGCACCGTGATGTCGTACACCGGGGAGTCCGGCACGCGGATGGAGGAGGAGCGCTGGATGATCTCGATCGCCGCGGCCTTGTCCGAGTTGTGCCCGGCGCCGTAGTTCGTGAAGGCGACGTAGGAGGAGTAGACCACCACGAACACCTGGAACAGCATCAGGAAGAACAGGCCGGGGGCGAGGTACTTGGCCGGCAGGCCGCCGCGGCGCAGGTAGATCCAGTTGATGCCGATCGTGACCGCCAGGGTCAGCGCGAACACCACCCAGTCCCCCGCGGCCGCGAGCTGGAACAGCAGGAACGCCGCGAAGGCGTCCACGAGGCCCAGCAGGACGATCTTGGCCAGCGTGCCGCCGAGGCCCTCGGTACCCCGGGCGTCCGCACGACGACGGCGGCCCGGGCCGGTGCGGCGCGCGGCGTCGTCGAGGGCGGCGGTGGCGGCGTCGGACCGGTCCGACGCGGTGGAAGACGGGCTCATGGTTCCTCATCCGGCCCGAGGGCCTGCCGTGGAAGGGGGGGATGCGCGCCCCGAGGGCGCAGGGCCACGGTCCGCCTCCGGCGTCCCCGCGGGGACGCCGGAGGTGGACCGCGCCGGATCACTGGCCGATGCGGCCCTCGATGTCGGGGATCATCTTCTGCCAGGTCTGGACCGGGTCGCCCTCGCCCTTGATGATGCTCATCTCGGCGCCGCCCCAGAACTCGAACACCGCGCCCATCTCGGGGGCCGCCGGCATGGGGACGCCGTTCTCGCCGATCTCGCCGAACGCCTTCACGGTCTCGTCCGAGGCCGCCTTGTCGAAGGAGGCGGTCAGCGCCGGGGGACGCTTGCCCTCGGCGAAGAGCGCGTCCTGGGCCGCCTCGGTGGAGAGGTAGTTGACCACGAACTCATTCGCGGCCAGCTGGTTCTCGGACTCTGAGGAGACGAAGAAGGCGTTGACGCCCACGAACGGCTGCGCCGGCTGGTCGCCCATGGACGGGATGGCCTCGACCTCGAAGTCGACGCCGGCCGCCTCGGCCTCCTCGATGTTCCACGGGCCGGTGATGAAGTAGGCCGCGTTGCCGGAGTTGAACTGCTCCTTGGCGATGTCCGCGGTCATGTTCGGGTTCAGCACCCCGGACTCGCCGTACTCGGCCAGCTTCTCGGCGAAGGCCTCACCCTCGGGCCCGCCCATGGCCAGCGAGCCGGTGTCGTACGAGCCGTCCTCGGCCTGCTTGAACACGGGGGCGCCCATGGAGGTCTGGAACGGGTACAAGTGGTACGGGTCGCCGTTGACGGCGTCCAGGCCCACCACGAACGGGTACTCGGCCTCGCCGGCGTCGACGGCCTTCCGGCCCTCCGCGATCATCTCGTCGAAGGAGGCCGGGGTGGACTCGGCCAGCTCGGTGTTGCGCAGGATGGCGATGTTCTCCACGGAGTACGGCACGCCCCAGGTCTGACCCTCATAGGTGACGGCCTGCACGGAGGACTCCACGAAGTCGCCGGCTCTCTCGCCCAGCTCAAGGGGCTCGATGGTGCCGTTCTGCACGAGCGAGCCGATCCAGTCGTGGGCGCCGACGATCACGTCCGGGCCCTCGCCCGTGGGGTTCTGGGTGATGAAGTCGTCCTTCATCGTGGAGTTGTCCTTGACCACGAGCTCCACCGTGATCCCGGTGTCCTCCTTGAAGTCCTCCGCCACGGCCTGCAGCGGCTCCTGGCGGTTCTGGTCCACCCACATGGTGATGGTGCTGGCGCCGGCCTCGGAGAGGTCCTGGCTCGGGGACGCGGTGGCCGTGCCCTGCTCGGTGGCGCCGGCCGGGGAGGAGGACGCCGGGGCGGAGGAGCCGCCGCCGCACGCGGTGAGCGCGAGGGCGGAGAACGCCGCGGTGAGGGTCAGGCTGAGCGGGCGGCGGAAGAGGCCGCCGGTCGTCGTCGACTGCATGATGTGCCTTTCACGAGGGGTGGCCCGCGGCATGCGCCGGCCGTTGCGTCGCCGACGTGGGCCCCGCGGTGAGACGGCGCCTGCCCCCGGCGGCTGAAGGAGTCAGTCCCCAGGAGTGTAAACGCTTCCACTGTGATATGCCACACAGAGGTGCGCTCCCGCATGAACACGGGCATGCGGGAGTGGGGGCGGAGGTCAAGACCGGCTGAAACCGGAATGGAAGCGCTTCCACCACCGCGCCTGCCGTGCCGTACTCTGGTGCCACGCATCGACCCCCGGCCCGCCGCCGTCGTGCACCCGCCCCGCCGCAGAACCCCATGAACCGGGAGGAGGACCGCCGATGGTCGGCATCAAGGACGTCGCCCGCATGGCCGGGGTCTCCACCGCCACCGCCTCCCGCGCCCTCACCGGCTCCGGCCCCGTGGCGGCCGCCACGCGCACCCGAGTCCAGGAGGCCGTCGCCACGCTCGGCTACGTGGCGGACTCCGCCGCTTCTTCGCTCGCCTCGGGCCGCACCCGCAACATCGGGCTGGTGACCCCCTCCGTCCACCGGTGGTTCTTCGCCGCCGTGCTCGAGGGCGCCGCGGACGAGCTCGTGCGGCACGGGTACGACCTGACGCTCTACGACGTCGGCCAGGACCCGGAGCGTCGGTCCACGGTCATCTCAGACCTGCTGCCCCGACGGCGGCTGGACGCCCTGATCACCCTCTCGTTCCGGCTGAGCATGTTCGAGCTCGCCGGACTCGAACGCCTCGGCCTGCCCGTGATCGCCGTCGGCGGCCGCCTGCCGGCGGGTGAGACCCTGCCGGACTGGTTCACCGCCGTCCAGGTGGACCACGCCCGCGCCGCACGGATGGCCACCGAGCACCTGCTGGAGCTCGGACACCGGGACATCGCCTACGTGGGCCGCGTAGACGAGGACATCGAGTTCCAGGTCAGCACCGAGCGCACCCGCGGGTTCCTGCACGCCCTCGCCGCCACCGGGGTGCGCACGCCGGCCGACTGGATGGTGCCCGCGGACTTCACCATCGGCGGCACCTACCACCAGGCGCGCGCCCTCCTCGCCGACCCGCGGCGCCGGCCGACGGCGGTCATGTGCATCTCGGACGAGATGGCCATGGGCACGTGGATGGCAGCCCACTCCCTGGGGCTGCGCGTGCCCGAGGACGTGTCCGTGATGGGCCTGGACGGCCACCCCGAGGCCGCCCGCCTGGGCATCAGCACCGTGGACCAGAACCCGCTCGAGCAGGGCCGCCGCGCCGTCCGCCTGGCGCTCGGCGCCCTCGACGGCGCCGCCCACCCCCACCGGATCATGCACCACCTGGCCCTGCGGCCGAGGGCGAGCACCGCGCCGCCGTAGACCGTCAGCCCCGACCCGCCAGTACCCCGGCTCCCCCCGCCCCGCCGTCGACTCCCTCGACCTGGAGATCGCCGACGGCGAGTTCCTCGTGCTCGTGGGCCCCTCCGGCTGCGGCAAGTCCACCTCCCTGCGCATGCTCGCCGGCCTCGAGGAGCTCTCCCACGGCAGCATCCTGATCGGCGACCGGGACGTCACCGATGTGGACCCCAAGGACCGGGACATCGCGATGGTGTTCCAGAACTACGCCCTGTACCCGCACATGACCGTGGCGGACAACATGGGCTTCGCCCTGAAGATCGCCGGCGTCCCCGCGGACGAGCGGCGCCGCCGCGTCGAGGACGCCGCGAAGCTGCTGGACCTGACCGAGTACCTGGACCGCAAGCCGAAGGCCCTCTCCGGGGGCCAGCGTCAGCGCGTGGCCATGGGCCGGGCGATCGTGCGCGACCCGCAGGTGTTCCTCATGGACGAGCCGCTCTCCAACCTGGACGCGAAGCTGCGCGTGCAGACCCGCGCCCAGATCGCCAACCTGACCCGCCGTCTGGGCACCACCACCGTGTACGTGACCCATGACCAGACCGAGGCCATGACCATGGGCGACCGGGTGGCGGTCCTCAAGGAGGGCCGCCTACAGCAGGTGGACACGCCGCGCAACCTCTACGAGCGCCCGATGAACGTGTTCGTCGCCGGGTTCATCGGCTCCCCCGCCATGAACATCTTCCGCATGCCCGCCACGCACGAGGGCGTGCACTGGGGCGAGACGGTCATCCCCGTGCCGCGGGAGGATCTGGCCGACGCCGGCACGGCGGTGGACCTCGGCGTGCGCCCCGAGAACCTGGTGGTCAGCGACGACGCCGCCGGCCTGCCCGTGGAGGTGGACACCGTGGAGGAGCTCGGCGCGGACGCATACGTGTACGGTCACGCGACGATCGGCGGCGAGGAGCGGCTCATCACCCTGCGGACGGTGGGCTACACAGCGCCGGAGAAGGGGTCCGTGGTGCACGTGGTCCCGGACCCGGAGCGCGTGCACCTGTTCCACGCCGAGACCGGCGAGCGACTCAACCGCTGACGGCGGCGCGGGGGGCGCGACGGCGGCGGGCGTCGCCTGCTCTCAGCCCTGGCGCTCGGCGAGGTCCGCGAGCCGGTCGATCGACGCGCGCAGCTGCTCTTCGCCGGTCCGCAGCGCCTTCTGGATGCGCTTCGGGTCGGTGAGGGCGGTCCAGTCATAGGTGTGGGTGACGCGGCAGCCGCCCTCGTCGTCGCCCTCGACCTCCCACCGCCACAGCTGGCCGAACGGCTCCCCGCCGACCTCGGAGGGCTTCCAGGCGATGCGGCGGCCCTCCTCGAACTCGACCACGTGGTTCGCGCGGTCCACGCCCTTCTGCAGGGTCATGACGAACACGTCCCCGACGGCGGTCACCCGCTGCCCGGGGGCGGCCTCGGCCAGGTTGTCGTTGCCGTCCCACTCGGGCTGGCGGGAGGGGTCCGCGATCAGCTCGAAGACGACGCCGGCCGGCGCGTCGACGTGACGGGTCGCGGACACGACGCGGTCCTCGGGGGCGGGCAGGGCGGTCTCGTCGAAGTGCTCCATGGGGAGAGCGTAGACCCCGATGCGCACCCGCCGAGAGCGCCGGCGGGGCTCGCGCCGGGAGCGGCCCCCGACCTCAGATCAGGCCCAGCGCGGTGAGCTTGGCCGCGGTCTCCTCGTTGGTCGGCTCCACCTGGTGGTCGCCGTCGGGGAACACGACCACGGGGATGTTCTTCCGGCCGGAGATCCGCTCGGCGGCATCGGCCTGGGCCGGGTCGGCGACGAGGTCCACATAGTCGTAGGCGACGCCGAGCTCATCGAGCTGGCGCTTGGTGCGCAGGCAGTCTCGGCACCAGTCGGCGCCGTAGACGGTGAGGACGTTCTGACTCATCCGTCCAGCGTACTGAGGGGTGGGATGCTGGGGGCATGCCCGCCCAGCCCTCCCCCTCC
>NZ_JABFBA010000024.1:107814-111420 GCF_017168445.1 Micrococcus sp. KRD026
GCCCAGCCCTCCCCCTCCGGCCGCACCGTCCACCTGTCCACGTCGGGCGTGGACGCCCGCATCGCCCCCGACGAGTTCGGCGGGTTCGTCCTGGAGATCGGCGGGGCCGTCCAGTCCCACGTGGACCTGGCCGACCCCGCTCGCATCCGCTACGAGTACCTGCGCCGCATGGCCCACGTGCTCGACGGCGTCGCCCCGGCGGGTGCGCCGGTGCGGGTCCTGCACCTCGGCGCGGGCGCGCTGACCCTGCCGCGCTACCTCCAGGCGACCCGGCCCGGCTCGGAGCAGACGGTGGTCGACCTGGACCGGGAGCTCGTGTCCTTCGTGCTCGCCGAGCTGCCCCTGCCGGCGGGCACGGACCTCGTCTCCGTGGTCGCGGACGCGCGCCTGGCCGCCGTCGACCTCGCGATGGACGGGGAGCGGTTCGACGCCGTCGTGCTGGACATCGGCACCGGCGAGGAGGGCGCCGAGCACCTGCGCGGCGCCGTGTTCTACGGGGAGCTGCTCGAGCTGCTGACGGCGGGCGGGGTGCTGCTGGTGAACATCGGCGACGACGCCGGCCTGCGCTTCCTGGGCGCCGAGCTAGGCGCCCTCGAGAAGGCGGCCGCCGAGGCCGGGGTGCCCGGCCCGTGGACGCTCGCGGACCAGGGGATGCTGGAGCGACTGGACTGGGGCAACGTCGTCCTGGCCGCGGGGGCGCCGCTGGGAGAGGCCGGCTGCACGGAGCGCCTCGCCGCGGCGGGGCCGCATCCGGCGGCCGTGCTGGACCCGGCGGAATCGGCCGCGCTGGCCGCCCGCATCCGTCGCGCCTGAGGGCGGGCGCGGTGCTCAGAGCCGGGGGTCCTCCGCACCGGGGCCCGTCTGCGGCCGGGGCCACGGGTGGCCCCGGCGCGCCTCCGCCCCCTCGTTGAAACGACGCAGGAGCCTGCTGAACTCGACGACGTCCTCGGCGGGCCAGGAGGAGACGATCTGCGCCACGTTGTCCGCGCGGGAGCTCAGCTCCGCGGCGAGGCGGGCGCGTCCCTCCTCCGTGGGACGGTGCAGCCGGGCGGAGCCGCCGTCGGGGTCCGCCACCCGCTCGACGAGGCCGGCCTTCATGGCGGCGGCCACCTGCCGGTGGACGGTGGAGACGTCGAGGTCGAAGGCCTCGGCCAGCTCGGCGATGCTCATGGCCCCGCCCGCCTCCAGGCGGGCGAGCAGCACGGTGGCGCTGCGCTCCAGCGCGCTCGACCGGCCGTAGGGGGCCACCCCCTGCGTGGCCACCCGCAGCAGGAGCATGTGCTCGTACATGATCCCTTCGACCGGGTCGACCCACGCCCCCTCAGATGATTGCATCATGCAAACGATGCTACCTTTTGCATCATGCAAATCGCCGAGCAGGAACGCATCGCCTCCCCCACCTTCGTCCTCGCCTGGGTGGTCTCCTTCCTCCAGTTCCTCGCGTTCTACGCCCTCGTCACCACCATGGCCGTGTACGCGGTCCGGCAGTTCGCCGCCTCGGACGCCGGGGCGGGGCTGGCCTCGAGCGCCTTCGTCATCGGCGCCACCGTCAGCCGCGTGGTCACCGGCCACGTGGTGGACCGCTTCGGCAAGCGCCGCGTCCTGGTGGTGGCCCTGGTCGCCGTCGCGCTGTCCTGCACGCTCTACCTCGTCGCCTCCTCGCTGCCGGCCCTGGTGGCGGTGCGCATGCTCCACGGCGCCAGCTACGCCTTCGCCAGCACCGCCGTCATGGCCCTGGCCCAGGCGGCCATCCCCGACGGGCGACGCGCGGAGGCCACCGGCCACCTCGCGCTGGGCACCACCCTGGCCACCGCGATCGGCCCCGCCCTGGGACTCTTCCTCGCCGGCTCCATCGGCTACGCGTGGCTGTTCCGGGCGACTCTGGGGATCACGGTGGTCAGCCTCGTGCTGGGCCTGCTGGTGCGCGAGGCGCCCGCCGCGGCGGACGTCGACGGCGAGCGCGCCGCCGGCGAGGCCCCCCTGGAGCACCCCGCCCCCGCGGTGGGCTTCCGCCTGCGCTCCGTGCTGCACCCGGCGGTGCTGCCGATCAGCGGCTTCATGCTGCTGGTGGGCCTGAGCTACGCCGGGATCCTCACCTACCTGAACGCCTACTCGGTGGAGCGCGGGCTCACAGCCGGCGCCGGCCTCTTCTTCCTGGCCTACGCCGCGGCGATGCTCGTCATGCGCCTCACCCTGGGCACCCTGCAGGACCGCCGGGGGGACGACGCCGTCGTCTACCCCGCCCTCCTCTGCTTCACAGCCGCGCTCCTGGTGCTGGCCTTCGCCACGCGCGACGGGCACGTGGTGCTGGCCGGGGCGCTGAGCGGCCTCGGCTACGGCACGCTCATGCCCGCGGCCCAGGCGATCGCCGTGAACGCGGTGCCCTCCCACCAGCTCGGCGCCGGCATCTCCACCCTCATGCTGTTCGCGGACGTGGGGCTGGGCCTGGGCCCCGTGCTCCTCGGCGGGCTTGTGGCCTCAGCCGGCTACGGCGCCATGTACGCGGCCCTGGCGGGCGTGCTCGTGGTCGCCGCCGGGTACTACTTCGTGATGCACGGACGCCGGCACGGGCGGCGGGAGACCGTGGCCCGCGCCTGAGTCCCGCGCGGTGACGGCGGCCTGCCGCCGCGGGCGGCGCTACCGGCGCCGCGCCGGCCAGGACGCGAGCGCGACGGCGGCGAGGGCGCCCAGGGTGCCCAGCACCGTCGTCGTGGTGACCGTGGATCCGTCGGTGGGGGCCACCAGGTCCACCACGAGGGAGCCCAGGAGGTTGCCCGAGACCAGACCGAGGGTGGCGGCGAAGACGCCCAGGCGCGGGACGACCATGGCGCCCACCCCGATGAACACGCACCCCAGCGGGCCGCCGAGGTAGAGCCGCCAGTCGTGCGGCAGCGCGGGCAGGCCGTGGCCGGAGGCCAGGGCGATCCCGCCCCACACGATCCCGAGGAAGAGGACGCCGGCGGTGAAGTTGACCAGGGTCGCCGGGATGGCGGTGCCGTAGGCCGTGGTCTGACGGGCGTTGAACACCTGCTGTCCGGCGGTGGCCAGACCGGCCAGCAGGGGCAGCAGGGCCAGCAGCGCCCAGCCGGGCCCGCCGCCGACCTCGCCGAGTGAGGGCCACACCACGAGGGCGACCGCGGCCAGGGCGAGCGCCGCCCCCGTGAGGCGCCGCGGCGTCAGGCGCTGCACCCCGGCGGGGCTGAGCCCGAGCCGGTCCACGACCATCCCGCCGACCACCTGCCCGGTGACCACGGCGACCGTGAACACGGCCACGCCGAGGGGACCGATCGTCGCGGACTGGGTGAGCACCAGGAGCCCGCCGATCACGCCCGCCACCGCGTACCACGGGCGCACGGACCCCGCGGCCAGGGCCGGGCGGATGCGGGCCAGGCCCCGGCGGCCCCGCGGCGTCAGCACGCTCACGAGCACCATGACGACCAGGCCCGCCGCGAAGGAGCACAGCGCGGCGAGGACGGGGTCGCCCGTCAGGTGGGCGAGGCGGGAGTTGATGCGGCCCTGCAGCGGCATCACCGAGCCGGCGGCCACCGCGAGCGCGAACAGCAGGGCGGTCGCCCGCGGGGAAGGGGCGTCCGGGCGGGCGGCGAC
>NZ_JABFBA010000024.1:111520-119347 GCF_017168445.1 Micrococcus sp. KRD026
CGTCATCTAAATGGAAGGGGTCGTCGGCAGCGTCAGACGTGTATAAGAGTCAGGGTCCGCGCTCGGCGGACGGGGCAGAGGGTTCGGGTGGCATCCCCCCGTTGTACACCTCTAGGCGGCCAGGCGCGCCTCGAGCCCGCCGCGCACCGTGGGCCACTCCTCGCGCACCACGCTGAAGTAGTCGACGTCGGCGATCGTGCCGTCCGCCGCCGGGCGGAAGCGGCGCAGAGTGCCCTCGAACGTCGCCCCCAGGCGGGCGATGGCGGCGTGTGAACGGGCGTTGCGGTGGTCGCAGCGCAGGGCCACCCGCTCCAGCGCCCATTTCTCGAACGCGTGCCCGAACAGCAGCAGCTTGCAGCCGGGGTTCACGGAGGTGCCCCACACCCGACGGGCGTAGACCGTGTGCCCCACCTCCACCCGCAGCCCCGGTACCAGGTCATAGAGGCTCGTGCGCCCCACCAGCTCCCCGCCCTGCTCGACGGCGAACGCGAAGGTGCCCTCCCGCTCGATCAGCTCGGCGAGGTGTGCGGACATGGCCGCGCCGTCCACCGGCAGGGGCGCGCTGTTCCCCGCCCACATGGCCGCGTCGACGAGCTCACGCAGGGCGGGGCCGTCCTCGGGGGCGAGGGGGCGCAGGGTGAGGTCCCCGCGGGTGAGGACGATCTCGTGCTTCATGCACCCATCCTGTCAGCGGCCTCGGGGCGATCTCCCGGCACGACGAGACCGAGCGCCACGGGCGAGGGCGTCGCCCGGGCGACCGGCCGGCTCAGAGCGTGGCGGAACGGCGGGCGGAGGCCCGCATGGCCGCGACCCGCTGCGCCACGGAGGCCTCCAGGGCGCCCGGCTGCAGGGCCGGGGCGAGGTCGGCGGCCACCTCTCGGGCGACCCCCTCGAGGGCGGAGGCGTCCTGGGCGACCCAGGCGCGCAGCGTCAGGTGCTCCCGCATCCACGCCGTGAGCGTCTCCTCGGACTCCGGGGTGAGGGCGAAGCCCGCCCCCGCCGCGCCCGGGCTGGTGCGCTCCACATCCAGGGCGAGCACGTCCCTGAGCAGCGCGGCCAGGCCCTGGCGCAGCTGCGAGGCGCCGGTACGACCGGACTGGAAGGCGGCGCGCACCTCGCGGCACTGCAGGCTCTCGTCGGCCACGTCGACGGCGAGGACGTCACCGGTGGCGGGGGTGAGGCCCAGGGCGGCACGGGCTGACTCCTCGGCCACCACGGCCACGATGCCGGGCACTGCGGGGGCGGCGGTGAGGAAATCGGCGTACCGCATGCCCGGAGTGGCGGCGAGCACAGCGGCGGCCTCGGTGGTCAGGGACGGGGTGTCGACGGCGGTGATGGTCATGGATCCAGGGTGAATCGCGATTCACTGAGACAGGGAGAGATGTCCATATTCTGAGATTTGCAATCACATGGTGAGACGCACGCCTGCCCCGACGTGCAGTACGCTGGCCCCATGCAGATGCACGCGCAGCAGTGGTGGACCGCCTGAGGGCGGCCCCGGTCATGCGCATCTGACACGACGAGCCGCTCGCCTGCCGGGCGGCTCGATCATGAGCGGCTCGGCGGGCCCCATCCCAGAAGGACCCCCGATGACCCACCGCAACCCCGAGGACAACGCCCTGAGAGGCGCCACCGAACCCCGCACCCTCGCCGAGGCCTGCGACCTCGTCACCACCCCGGACCTGGACGTCTCCGCGGACGGCATGTTCGGCCAGTACGGCGGCGCCCACCTGCCCCCGCAGCTGGCCGGCCCCATGGCCGAGGTCGCCCGCGCGTACGCCGAGGCACGCCAGGACCCCGAGTTCTACGCCGAATACCGACGCCTTCTGCGCGACGCCGTCGGGCGCCCCTCCCCCCTGACCCCGCTGGACCGCCTCTCCGACGAGCTCGGCGGCGCACGGATCGTGCTCAAGCGCGAGGACCTGAACCACACGGGCGCCCACAAGATCAACCACACGATCGGCGAGGCGCTGCTCGCCAATCGCATGGGCAAGCGCAGCCTGATCGCGGAGACCGGCGCCGGCCAGCACGGCGTGGCCCTGGCGACGGCGGCCGCGATGGTCGGCCTCGACTGCGAGATCCACATGGGCGCGATCGACGTGGCCAAGCAGCACCCCAACGTGGTGCGCATGCGCCTGCTCGGCACGAAGGTGGTCTCGGTGGAGCGCGAGGGCCGCTCCCTGAAGGAGGCCGTGGACTCGGCGTTCGAGGTGTACGCGGCGGACCCGGAGAAGTACCTGTTCGCGATCGGCTCCGTGGTGGGCCCGCACCCGTTCCCCACGATGATCCGCGACTTCCAGTCCGTGGTCGGCCGCGAGGCCCGCGCCCAGTTCCAGGAGCGGTTCGGGGCGCTGCCGAGCGCCGTCGTCGCCGCGGTGGGCGGCGGCTCCAACGCGATGGGCGCGTTCACCGCGTTCCTCGACGACGCCGACGTCGCGCTCGTGGGCGTCGAGCCCGGCGGCCGCTCCTCGGCCAAGGGCGAGCACGCGATGACCATGACCCAGGGCCGCGAGGGCGTCCTCCACGGCATGGCCACCCTCGTCCTCGCCGACGACGACGGCACCCCGGACCCCGTGCACTCGATCGCCTCGGGCCTGGACTACCCGGGCGTCGGCCCGCAGCACGCCCACTTCGCGCGCCTGGGCCGTGTCCGGTACGTGGCCGAGGACGACGCGGCCGTGCTCGACGCGTTCCAGCGGCTCACGAGGCTCGAGGGCGTCATCCCCGCGCTCGAGTCCGCGCACGCCGTGGCGCACGCGATCCGCCTCGCCCCGCAGATGGGCCGGGACGAGCGGATCCTGGTCAACCTCTCCGGCCGCGGGGACAAGGACGTCGACTACGTGGCCGAGAAGCTCGGTCTCACGGGCGAGGCGGACGAGGTCGTGCGGTGAACTGAGGCGGCGGTCCCGGCGTCGCCCCCGGTCAGCGCGTAGCCTGGCACGCGTGATGACCCTGATGTGGGGCGCGGTCGCCGCGTCCTCCCTGCTCGTGGGCGCCGTCCTGGCGACCCTGCGCCGCTGGCACATGGGCACGATCGGACTCGTGCTCGCCTTCGGCGCCGGCGCCCTGATCGCGTCCGTGTCCTTCGAGCTCGCGGAGGCGGGCGTGCAGGCGGCCGGGCCCGCCGCCGTCGGCATCGGGCTGACGCTCGGCGCGGCCGCCTACTTCCTCGGCGACCGTGCGGTGGAGCGCTCCGCCGCGAGGTCCGGGGGCTCGTCCTCGGGTGCGGTGCTGACCGTGGGCGCGCTGCTGGACGGCATCCCGGAACAGCTCGTGCTGGGCATCGGGCTGGCCGCGGGCGAGGGCGTGTCCCTCGCGCTGCTCGTGGCGATCTTCATGTCCAACCTGCCCGAGTCCATCGCCGCCACGGCCGACTCCCTCGACGGCGGCAAGACGCGCCGCCACCTGCTGATCCAGTGGTCGCTCGTGGCGGTGGTCTGCGCCCTGGCGACGTGGGGCGGCGGGCTGATCGCCGACGTCGCCTCCCCTGCCCTGACCGGCGGCATCCAGGGGTTCGCGGCCGGCGCCCTGCTGGTCATGCTGATCGACACGATGATCCCCGAGGCCCGAGAGAAGGGCGGGGAGAAGGCCGGGCTGCTCACCGTGGTCGGCTTCGCGCTCGGCGCGTTCCTGTCCCTGGTGGTGTGACCGCCCAGGGACAGGAACGCCCGACTCCGGTCACGGGGTGGGCATGCCGCCGGTCACCGGGATGGTCGCGCCCACCACATAGGAGGACTCCGGCGAGGCCAGGAACACGTAGGCCGGGGCCAGCTCGGTGGGCTGCCCGGCGCGGCCCAGCGGAGTGGACTGGCCGAACTCCGGCAGGTCCTCCGACTTCTGGCCGCCGGAGGGCTGCAGCGGGGTCCAGATCGGACCGGGCGCCACGGCGTTCACGCGGATGCCCTTCGGTGCCAGCTGCTGGCCCAGGGCCTTCGTGAAGGTGTTGATGGCGGCCTTGGTGGAGGAGTAGTCCACCAGCTGCTCCGGGGCCATGTAGGCGACCACGGAGGTGGTGTTGATGATCGTGGAGCCCGGCTTCAGGTGCGGCAGGGCGGCCTTGACCAGGCGGAACTGGGCCAGGATGTTGATGTCGAAGGTGGCCTCGAGCTGCTCGTCGTCGATGTCCTCGATCGAGTCCTGCGCCACCTGCTTGCCGCCGTTGTTCACCAGCACGTCCAGCCCGCCGAGCTTCTCGACCGCCTGGGCCACGAGGTCGGCGCAGAACGTCTTGTCGCGGAGGTCACCGGGGATCCCGACGGCGGTGCGCCCCTCCGCCTGCAGGACCTCGAGGACGTGCTGGGCGTCCTTCTCCTCCTCGGGCAGGTAGGTGATCACGACGTCGGCGCCCTCGCGCGCGAACGCGATCGCGGTGGCCGCGCCGATGCCGGAGTCACCGCCGGTGATGAGCGCCTTGCGGCCCTCGAGACGGCCGGTGCCGCGGTAGGACTTCTCACCCAGGTCGGCCTTCGGCGTCATCTCCGCGTCCAGGCCGGTGCCGGGCAGCGACTGCTCCGGCGGGCTGATCACGGGGTAGCGCTTCGTGGGGTCCTGCAGGGTGAGCTGGTCGGTGGTGGTGGTGTTCGCGTCGTCGTGCGCCACGGGGTGCTCCTCACGGTCTCGGGGCGACGCGCGGTCTGCGCGCCGTCCTCTGAGCGTAGGGAGCAGCCCCCCAGCAGAGCCACGGCTGACCGCCGGGTCACCGGACGTGCCCCACCCGCTCCCCCGGATGACGAGCCCTGCGATATGGCCCCTAAACCACGCGTTTAGGGGCCATATCGCAGGGCTCGTCGCGAGGAGTCGGGGCCGGTGCCGGGGCCGGGCGTCACAGTCCGCCGTGCACGAACTCCCCTCCCACGGCGGTGGCGACGACGTCGATCGCCGCGATCTGCTCGCTCGGCACCGCCCGAGGGTCCTCGCTGAGCACCGTGAAGTCCGCGAGCTGGCCTGCGACGAGCCGTCCCTTGCGGCCGCCCCAGCCGGTCGCCTCCGCGGAGCCGACCGTGTAGGCGTGGAGGGCCTCGGCCACCGTGAGCCGCTCCGCGTCCGGGCCGTACTGCTCGCCGGTCTCGGTGCGGCGCAGCACGAAGTCCTGGATGACCTCCAGCGGGCGGCCGCCGGCCACGGGACGGTCCGAGCTGCCCGGCAGCACCAGGCCCGCGCGCAGCAGCCGCCCGGCCGGGTACGACAGCGCGGCCCGCTCCGGCCCGATCCGCTCCCGCACCGACCCGCCGAACGCGCTGATGAAGTTCGGCTGGGTGGCCATCACGACCTCCAGCTCGGCCATACGGGCCACCTGATCGTCGCGGACCACCCCGCCGTGCTCCACGCGGTGCGGCATCACGGGCCGCCCGAACCGGCCCCGCGCCTCGGCGATCACGTCGAGGGCGAAGTCGAGGGCGGCGTCGCCGATCGCGTGCAGGGCCAGCGCCCAGCCGGCGGCCGCCGCACCGAGGCACGCCCGGCGCATCTCCCCCGCGTCCTGCTGCAGGTAACCGCGGCCATGACCGTGGCCGCAGTAGTCCTCGGTCATCGCGGCGGTCTGCCCGAGCATCGACCCGTCCGTGAACACCTTCGCCGGCCCGATCTGCAGCCACTCGTCGCCCACGCCCGTGCGCACGCCGGCGTCGAGGGTGAGGTGCGTGCCGTCGTCGGGATGGCCGTCCACCGAGTGCAGCGCGTCCAGGGTGACCATCGTCTGGAAGCGGGTGCGCAGCAGCCCCGCGTCCCGGGCGCGCTGATACGCGCCAAACTCGAGCGGGCTGTGCCCGATCCACCCGCCGGCCACCCCCGCATCGGTCACCGAGGTGATGCCCTCGGCCGCGTACTCCTGCGACGCCCGCGCCAGGCACGCGCCGATGTGCTCGTGGGACTCCGGGTGCAGCAGCCGGGTCACCAGGCTCATGGCGGTCTCCTCCAACAGACCGGTGGGCCGGCCGGCGGCGTCCGTGAGGATCCGCCCGCCCTCGGGCTGCTGCAGCACCTGCTCCCCCACGCCGGCCAGGACCAGCACCGCCCCGGACACCGTGACGGCGTGGCCCGTGTTGTGGCGGATGAGCACGGGGCGCCCGGAGGCGGCGGCATCGAGGCTGTCCCGGTCCGGTTGGGGTCCGGTGAGGTGGCCGGGGTCGAAGCCGGTGCACGTCACCCAGGCGCCGGGGTCGAGCTCGGCGGCGCGGGCGCGGACCCGGCGGTGGACCTCCTCCGCGGTGCGCGCGCCCTCGAGGTCCACGTCCAGCCGGGACTGGCCGAACCAGACGCTGTGCGCGTGGGCGTCGTTGAACCCGGCGAGGACGGTGCGCCCCCGCGCGTCGAGGCATTCGCGCGTCGCGAGGCCGTCCAGCTCCTCGTCCACCCCGACGACGACGCCCCGCCACACCCCCAGCCGCGAGGCCGACGGGCGGGCGGGGTCGCCGGTGATGAGGCAGGCGTTCTCCACGATCAGGTCGAGCTGCATGGGGGGGCTACGCTCGCGGGCGAGGCGCGGGTGGGCGGCCTCGTCCGCGAGCGTAGCCGGGACGCGGGTCAGGGTGAGGTCTCGGCGGCGCTCACTTTCAGGGCCGAATACGACTCTCCCGGGCCCCAGAGCCCCCGGGAGAGTCGTATTCGGCCCACAAAGTGCGGAGGGCGCGGGTCAGGCGGTCGGCCCGCCGCCCGCGGCGGTCATCGCGCGTTCCAGGTCGGCCAGCAGCTCGGCGGTGGGCTCCACGCCCACGGACAGACGCACGAAACCGTCCGGGACGTCGTCGCCCCAGCGGGCGCGGCGCTCGGCCGCCGTGTGCGTGCCGCCGAAGCTGGTCTGCGGCACCACGTACTGCGCCGCGGCGATGAACCGCTCGGCCGCCGCCGCGTCCGCGAACCGCAGCCCGACGAGGCCGCCCGCCGCCGTCATCTGACGCGCCACGACCTCCGCGTCCGGGTGGTCCGCCAGCCCCGGGTAGACCACGGCGCGCACCGCCGGGTGGCCCGCGGCCAGCTCCGCGACCGCCTGCGCCGAGGCGCACATCCGGGCGAAGCGGACCTCGAGGGTCTCGAGACCGCGGTGGATGAGCCAGGCCTCGTGGGTGCCCAGGATCCCGCCGGCCAGGGTCCGCCAGCCGCGCACCCGCGCCATCACCTGCGGGTCCCGGCTGGCCACGTGCCCGCCGAGGGCGTCCGTGTGCCCGTTGACGGCCTTCGTGTCCGAGGCCACGACCACGTCCGCCCCCAGCTCCAGCGGGCGCTGCCCCAGGGGGGTCAGCAGCGTGTTGTCCACCACCACGAGGGCCCCCGCGCCGTCCCGGCGGCCGTTCGCGTGGGCGCGGGCGGCGACGTCCGCCAGGTCCGCGACGCGCAGCCCCGGGTTGGAGGGGGTCTCCACGAGCACCAGGTCGTAGCCGCTCAGGTCCGCATGGGCGAGCCCCTGGGTGGCGACCAGGTCCACGTGCACGCCTCGGGGCGTGAGGTGCTCGGCGGCGAGGGCGCGGGTGGGCCCGTAGCCGTCCGCGGGCAGGAGGGCGCGGTCCCCCGGGTGCAGCAGGGGCAGCAGGACGGCGGCGATCGCGGCCATGCCGGAGGGGACCACGGCGACGTCGGCGTCCTCCAGCGCGCCCAGGGCGGCCTCGAGCGCGGACCAGGTGGGCGTGGCCCAGCGCGCGTACTGGAAAGGCACGTCCGCGCCGGGGGCGGTGGGGGCGCCGTCCGGGTCCGCGCCGGGCAGGTGGAACGCGCTCGCGTGGACCAGCGGCGGGGAGATGGACTCCCCCGGGGCCATCCCGTGGGCGCGGTGGTGCAGGACGGTGCCGAAGGCGGGCGGCGGCGGGGCGGCGGACATGGCCCCGAGCGTAGTCC
>NZ_JABFBA010000024.1:119447-155017 GCF_017168445.1 Micrococcus sp. KRD026
CCCCCGCCCTGCCCGCCGGGCCCGCCGCCCACCTGCGCGGCGAGCACCTGACCGTCTCGCTCGGCGGGCACCGCGTGCTCACGGACGCCACGGTGCGGATCAACGCCGGCTCGCGGCTCGGGATCGTGGGTGAGAACGGGCGCGGCAAGACCACGCTGCTCCACGTGCTCACGGGCCGGATCACGCCCGACGTCGGCCGCGTGACGCGGGCGGGCACGCTCGCGTTCGTCCCGCAGGCGCTGCGGGCGCGGGCCGACGGGCGCTCCCGCACGGTGGGCGACCTGGTCCGCGACGCCCTCACGGGCCCGCACGCCGCACTCGAGGCCCTGGACGCCGCCGCGGCCGCCCTGGCCGAGGCCCCCGACGACGCCGGCGCCGGACACCGGTACTCCACCGCGCTGGAGCGGGCCCACCTCTACGACGCCTGGGACGCCGGCCGGCGCGTGGACATGGACCTCGAGGGGCTGCACGCGTGCACGGACCGCGAGCACCCCCTCACATCGCTCTCGGTCGGCCAGCGCCACCGGGTGCGCCTGGCCGTCACCCTCGGCTCCCGGCCGGACCTGCTGCTGCTGGACGAGCCGACCAACCACCTGGACGACGTCGCCCTGGACTTCCTCACCCGCCGGCTGGTGGAGCACCCGGGCGGGGTCGCCGTCGTCAGCCACGACCGCGCCCTGCTGCGCGCCGTGTGCACCGACATCGTGGACCTGGATCCCAGCCAGGACGGGCGGCCGCGGCGGTACTCCGGCGGGTACGCCGGCTGGGCGAAGGGGCGCCGCCGCGCCCGGGCCGCCTGGGAGCAGGAGTACGCCGAGCAGAACGCCGAGCGCGAGCGGCTGGAGCTGGCCGTGGAGGACGCGCGGGAGCAGATGCAGGGCTCGTGGCGGCCCCCGAAGGGCACCGGCAAGCACCAGCGCTCGAGCCGGTCGGCGGGGATCGTGCAGATGTTCAACCGGCGCTTCGACGAGCTGGAGGCGCACCGGATCACCGTGCCCGAGCCGCCCCTGCGCCTGGACTGGCCGTTCGCGGACATGCCCGACGGCGACCCGCGGGACGGCGCGGACGCGGCGGCGGGCACGGCGGGCGGGCCGGGCACGGCGGGCGACGACGTCCTGCTCACCGCGGACGCCGTGCGCGTGGCCGGGCGGCTCGAGCAGCCGATGGGCGCGGCCCTCGTGCCGGGCGGCCGCGTGCTGGTGACGGGCCCGAACGGGGCCGGGAAGTCCACGCTGCTGCGCGTGCTCGCCGGGGACCTGGAGCCCACGAGCGGCTTGGTGACCGTGGGCGCCGACGTGCGCGTGCGCCTCGTGGCGCAGGAGACCCCCGCGTGGGACGAGGAGCGCACCGCCGCCGCCGTGTTCGAGGAGCACGTGCGCCGCGTCGGCGCGGACGAGGCCGGCGTCGACGACCTGGGCCGTCCCCTGCCGGCCCCCACGCTGCCCTCGCTCGGGCTGCTCACCGCCGAGGCCGCGGACACCCCGGTCGGACGCCTGTCCCAGGGGCAGCAGGCCCGTCTGCACCTGGCGATGGTGCTCATCGAGCGCCCCCACGTGCTGCTGCTGGACGAGCCGACGAACCACCTCTCCCCCGCGCTCGTGGACGAGATGACCGAGGCCCTGCAGGTCACGGAGCAGGCCGTCGTCGTGGTGACCCACGACCGGCAGATGCTCGCCGACCTCGCCGACTGGCCGCGCGTCGAGCTGCGGACCGACGCCGCGGCGGTGTGAGGCGGGCGGGGCCCCTGGCCACAGGCCCGGCCCGGCGGTCCGCCCTCAGAGGTGCGCCCGGCACAGCCGCCGCAGCGCCACGCGGGCCGGCAGTCGGTAGGCCAGGGCGACGACGGCGGGCCCGTGGACCGTCAGCCCCGCCCGGGTGCCGCGGGGGGTGGCGGTGAGGTCGTGCGTCATGGAGACCGCCGTCCCGGCCACCCGCACCGTCCACCGCCAGGTGCGGGCGTCATCGTCGACCTCCTCGACCACGAACGGGACGCGCAGCCCCAGGGGCGCGTGGACCACGCCGCGAAGCCCGGCCCGCAGCCGGCGCCGTGGCGCCTCCACGGCGCGGATCTGCGGAGCCCACCGCGGCCACAGGCGCAGGTCGGCGTAGCGGGCCCAGGCCACGTCCACGGCGGCGGGCCCGGTCGTCGTCACGCGGCGGAACTGTCGGGGGCGGCGCGCGCGCCTCGCGCCGGCGGGGGTGCGGGTCCAGGGGGTCCGGATCATGGTGCCGAGCGTAGGGTCCGGACCGCCGGCCGGGACACGCCCGCCGGCCCGAGCGGCTCGGCCAGTGCACCGGGGGCGGCGTCGCGCTCCGGCAGGATGGGCGCATGACCCTCCCCACCCCCTCCGGCCGCTGGACGACGACGGCGCGGCCTGCCTTCGCCGTCGCCGCGGCCCTGTCCCTGGGCGGCAACCTGCTCTCACTGTGGATCGGCTCGTGGAAGTCCTCGGACCTGCCGGCCGACGCGGGCTACGCGGGCGTGCTCGAGGGCGGCTGGGAGCACATGCTCAACCAGCCCACGTACTTCACGTTCCTCTCAAACTTCCTGGTGGGGCTGACGTCCCTGCTGCTGGCGCTGCGCCTGCACCGGCCGGGCACGCTGTTCCGGGTGCTGCGGGTGACGGGGGTGGTGTGCATCGTGATCACGGGCGTGGTGTTCAACGTGCTGCTGCGGGACGCCGACCCGATGACCGCCGTCGAGCGGTTCAACGACACCCTGCAGCACATCGTCACGCCGATCCTCACCCCGGTGCTGTGGGCGGTCTTCGGGCCGCGGCGGCAGATCACGTGGCGGGTGGTGTGGTTGTCCACGCTCATCCCGCTCGCCTGGCTGGCGTTCACGCTGCTGCGCGGGCCGTGGCTGGACTGGTACCCGTACACGATCCTGGACGTCCCGCGGCTGGGCTACGACGGCGTCGCCGTCTACGTGGTGGCGATCCTCGTGTTCTTCGTGGCGGTCGCCGCCCTGCTGCGGGTGGCCGACGGCCTGCTGGCGCGGGCCGGCGTCGGGGTGGGGGCGGGCGCCGAGGCGGAGGCCCGGGTGGAGGCCCGTCCCTCCCCCTGACCCCGCCTCAGTCCGACGCCGCGCGGCCCACCTGCACCGCCCACGCGCGGACGAGCGCCTCGGCGACCTCCGGCTGGTCCAGGTGCACGTTGTGGCCGGCGGCGTCGAGCGCCGCGTAGGTGGCGCGCGGGTAATGCTCCAGGAGCGCGGCCTGGTCCCGGTAGCCGACGAGGTGGTCCTCCCGGCCGGTGAGGATCAGGGCGGGCCCCTCGAACGGCGGCGCGGCCTCCTCCGGCACGGCGTCCAGGACGTAGCGCGCGGACAGGCGCTTCAGCGCCTCCTCGTCCACGGCGCGGACGCCCGGCAGCGCGTGCTCGCGGAACCGCTCCCACGTGTCCCGCGTCAGCCGCGGGGACATCTCGAGGAACGGGGCGGCGTCGTCGGGGTCGAGGGTAGACATGAAGGCGTCGTCGCGCTCGCGCACCACCAGGTCGGTGCGGGTGCGCCGGTCCTCGTCCGGGTCGACGACGGGCGCGAGCAGCCCCAGCCCCAACACCTGCGCGCCGAACTCGGCCGCCACGTGCCGGGCGAGCAGGCCGCCGAGGGAGTTGCCGAGCACCGCGAACGGCCGCTCGCCGACCTCCGCGCGGATCCAGTCCACGAGCCAGGCGGCGAGCTCGGGGAGGCCGCCGTCGTCCTGGAGGGCCGAGGTCCGGCCGAAGCCCGGCAGGTCCACGTAGATCCGCTCGACCTCCCCGGCCTCGGCGAGGGCGTCGTCGAGCGGCAGCAGCAGCCGGTGGTCCACGCTGTTGCCGTGCACCGCGATCAGCGGGACGCCGGAGCCGCGGCGGACGACGTGGGGGTTCTCGGGGGTGTGCTCGGATGTGTGCTCGGTCATGGGTCCGAGCGTAGGGCTGAGCGCGCGGTGCCGCCCTCTCCCCGCCGCCCTCTCCTCGCCACCCTCTCCCCGCTGCCCCCTCCCCACCGCTTTGCGGGCCGAATGCGACGCTCCCGTGCCCGATTCAGGGGCTCATCCGTCGGATTCGGCCCACAAAGTGCTCGGCCGGGCCGCCCGGTGCCGGCCGGTCACCAGAGCAGCTGGTCCCCGCGGATCTGCGTCTGGAGTCCGTCGATGCGCCCGAGCACGGAGACCTGCAGCAGGGCCGGCCAGGCGTGCACCACGAGCCCCAGGGCCACCGCGACCACGCCCCAGACCAAATGCCCGACGGCCGCCAGCGCCACGCCCGCCACCGCGTGCAGACCCGCGGAGGCGGCGTGGCTGACGAGGGAGCCCACGGCGGCGGTGCGGATGCGCCGCAGGTCGGCCCGGCCGGTGATGCGGCGGCTGATGGCCGCGTTCCAGCCGACGGCGCCCAGCTGCCGGGAGAGCCAGTCGGTGCGGACCCGGCGGGCGAGATCGCGCCAGCGCGTGTCCCGCCTCCACGGCCGGTCCACGAGCTGCCGCGAGGGCTCCCCGTAGAACGGGCCGAACCCGAAGGTCCCCACCGTGAGCACGCCGACGAACAGCCCCGGCGCCGTCGGCGCCATCAGCACGAAGGCGGACATCAGGGCGGCGACGGTGAGGGCCAGACCGGCGAGCGAGCGGGGAGTCATCACCGCGGACGCTAGCGCACCGGGCCCGCACCCCGGGCGATCCCCTCGAGCCGCCGCACGTGCGCGGCCCACCGCTCGGCGTCCCAGCCGGGCAGGTTGTCCCCGGGGCCGCGCAGGCCGGCCTGCCCGTCGATCCCCTCGCGCAGGATGTCGGCGTGGCCGGCATGGCGGGCCGCGTCGAGGGCCACGTGGGAGAGGATCTGCGCCAGAGTCACCTCGGCCAGGTGCGCGGGCCACCAGGGGACCCGCCCCCGCGCGTCGAGGACGAGGGCCTCGATGGTCGCGTCCGCGTGCGCGAAGCATCGCCGCGCGTAGTCGAGGACGTCCTCGAGGGTCTCGTCCTCGGCGGCGAACAGGTCCGCGCCGTCCTCCTCGCCCACCCCCGGCGCGTCCCAGGGCAGGGGGATGCCGGCGGGGCGGCCGAAGACCTCGCCGAAGTACTCGAGCTCGCACGTGGCCGCGTGCTTGAGCAGGCCCAGCAGGTTGGTGCCGGTGGGGGTGCGGGGCAGGCGGACCTCCCGCTCGGGCAGGCCGTCCAGCTTCGCGAAGAGGGCGTCGCGCTGCCGGCGCAGCCCCTGATGGAGGATCTCCTTGTGGTCCATGGGGTGAGCCTGCCGGGATTCAGGCCGCGCGGACGGCCCTGGCCCGTGGCCCGACGTCGTCGCGGACGTCCGGCGCCCCGGGCCGCCGTCGTCGGTCCTCAGCCCTCCCGGCGCGGGACCACGGTGATGGCCCGGGTGTCCGGGGCGGTGTCCGCGACGTGGTCCATGGCCTCGTCCACGTCCCCGGTGCGCTCGTAGGCGGCGTGGATCTGTTCCCACAGGTGGGCGTTGCGGACGCCGATGGCGGCCGGGTCCAGGACGGGGTCCTGGCCGGCGCGGCGCTGGCGGTCGTAGTCCTTGAGCAGGCGGATGGCCACGGGGCTCAGGAGCACGAGCGCGAGGATGTTCACCCACGTGTACAGGCCCACACCGAAGTCCGCAAGGGACCACACGAACGCGGAGGTCTGCACGGAGCCGATGACCATGGAGGCGGCCAGCAGCAGGCGGGCGGCCGCGATGCAGATGCGCTGCGCCTTCTTGTTCGGGATCAGGTACGCGAGGTTCGTCTCGGCGTAGAACGCGAAGGACAGCAGCGTGGTGAAGGCGAACAGGAACACCGCCACGGCCACGAAGGACGGACCGAAGGACGGCAGGACGACGTCGATGCCGATCTGCACCCAGGCCGGGCCCTCCTCGACGCCGGGCAGATGCTCCACGATCGGGGGGCCCTCACCCGTGCCGAGCACGTTGAAGCTGTTGGTGGACAGGATCACCAGGCCGGTCATGGTGCACACGAACAGGGTGTCCACATAGGCGGAGAACGCCTGGGCCAGGCCCTGCTTCACCGGGTGGGAGACGTGGGCGGCGGCGGAGGCCTGGGCGCCCGAGCCGGTGCCGATCTCGGTGGAGTACACGGCGCGGCGCACGCCCCACGCGATGGCGGCGCCGAGCATGCCGGCGTAGACGGAGTCGGCGGCGAAGGCGCTGGTGAAGATCAGGGAGAACATGGCCGGGACCTCCTGCCACATCACCGCGACGACGACGAGCCCCACCAGGATGTACGCGCCGGCCATGAACGGGACCACGAGGCCCACCGTGCGGCCGAGGCGGTGCATGCCGCCGAACACGATCACGCAGAACAGCACGGCCATCCCGAGACCCACCCACAGCGGGTCCCAGCCCCACGCCTCGGTCGTGGCGGCGGTGACGGCGTTGGCCTGGATCTGCGGGCCGGTGAAGACCGTGGCGAACACGGTGGCCGCGGCGTAGGCGACCGCCAGCCACCGCCAGTTCCGGCCGAGCCCCTCGAGGATGTAGTACGCGGGCCCGCCGCGGTACTCGCCGCGGACCTTGTGCTTGTAGAGCTGTGCGAGCGAGCTCTCCACGAGCGCCACGGGGGCGCCGAGGATCGCCGTCACCCACATCCAGAACAGCGCGCCCGGGCCGCCCAGGTAGATCGCGGCCGCGACGCCCGCGATGTTGCCGACGCCGATGCGCCCACCCAGGGCCATGGCGAACGCCTGGAACGAGCTGATCCCCGCCGACGACGATCCTCCCCTGACCAGCTGGCCCACCATGTCCTTGAGCAGCCGCACCTGGGGAGCCGCCATGCGGATCGTGAAGTACAGGCCCAGGGCGAGGAGCCCGACGACCATGGGCAGGCTCCACATGATCGAGTTGGCGGCGGTGACGAACTGCTCCATGGTCACTTCCCAGGTCGTGGACAGGATCCGTGCACTCCATCACATTCGGGCCACCTCGGGCACCCCTGAGCCCCCGGGGGGTCTGCGCGGGACCGGCAGGGTCGGCCGGCCAGACACGCCGTGCCGTCCCCGCGCCGGCTCACCCCTGCCCCGCTCCCGCCTCCTCCCGCACCGTCATCGCCAGCTCGACGTGGCCGGCGTCCGGGTCCGCGAGGATCTGGCGGATCTCCGGCGCGGCGCCGGCATCCTCCACGTCGAACGCGTCCATCAGTCCCAGCAGGTCCGGATGGGGCAGCGCGCCGCCGGGGGCGTCGTCGAGCAGGTCGACCTCGCCCGCATCGGCCCGCACGTCCACGTACCGCTCCACGCGGCGCGGCAGCGCCCCGGTCACCACCTCGTGCCCGCCGACCCTGAGGCCCGTGGGAGCCGGGCCGCTCAGCGGGACGGCCAGGACGGTCTCCACGACGTCGGCGGTGCCCGGCACCGGACGCAGTGCCGTCCACGGCGGCCCGGCCGGTGCCGACCCCGCCTCCGCGAGCGCCTGGAACAGCGTCGCGAAGGCGTCGTTCGCGCGCTCGGTGGTCGCCTCCTCACCAGCCTCGTCCAGGGCCACCCGCTGCACGACGCCGGCCCACGGCGTCGGCCCGACCGTGCGCTCCGCCACGGGGCCGGGACGGGCGGGGGCGCCGTCGTCGTCAGGATCCGGGGCCGCGTAGACACCGGCGACCGCGAGCGCGAGCGCGCGGTCCTCGAGGTCGCGGCGGCGTCGCAGCTCGGCCGCGTGCGTCTCGAGCCGCGCCGGCAGGGAGGCCGGGTCCGCGAGGACGGACCGGACGTCGTCGACCGTGAGGCCGGCCGCCCGCAGGACGCGGATCTGCGCGGCCGTCCGGATCTGGCCGGGCGCGTAGCGGCGGTAGCCGGAGTGGGCGTCGACGTCGGCGGGGGCGAGGAGGCCGCGCTCGTCGTAGAAGCGCAGCGCCTTCGCGCTCAGTCCGGTGGCGAGGGCGAACTCGCCGACGGTCATCAGGGGGCTCATGGGGCGACCTTTCTCTCAGGTGATCCCAGCGTGGGCGTTCCCCCAAGGGGAGGGTCAAGCGTCGCCCAGCCTGCTCGAGACCGACGGCCAGGTCTGCCCCTTCCCGCTCGTGGAGGCCAAACGCCACGGCGGCCTCAGACCTCCAGCAGCACCTTGATCTCGCGGCGCTCGTCCATGGCCCGGTACGCCTCGGCGGCGTCATCGAGCGGCATGCGCGCGGTGAACACACGGCCGGGCTGGATCTCCCCGGACTGGATGCGCTCGATCAGCTCGGGCAGGAAGCGGCGGACGGGCGCGGGCCCGCCCTCGAGGTGGATCTCCCGGGCGAAGAGGTCGGAGCCGTCGAGGGTCTGGTCGTGGGAGACGCCCACGAACCCGACGTACCCGCCGGGGCGCACCGAGGCCAGGGCCTGGTCCATGGAGCCCTGCGTGCCGACGGCCTCGCACACCCCGTGCGCGCCGTAGCCGCCGGTGAGCTCGCGCACCTGGGCGGCGCCCTCCTCGCCACGCTCGGCGATCACGACGTCGGCGCCGAACTCACGGGCGAGCGCGGCCCGATCCTCATGGCGGGAGAACACGATGACCTGCTCCGCGCCGAGGGTCTTGGCGGCCAGGACGGCGCACAGGCCGACGGCGCCGTCGCCGACCACGGCGATGGTCTTGCCGGGGCCGGCCTGCGCGGCGACGGCGGCGTACCAGCCGGTGCCGAGCACATCCGAGGCGGCGAGGTAGTCGGCCAGGCGGTCCGGGTCCGAGGGCTCACCCCCGGGCACCTTCACGAGGGAGCCGTCCGCGAGCTCGACACGCATGTACTGCGCCTGGCTGCCCGTGTACTCGCCGGCGTTGACGCAGCGGGACTGGTAGCCGGCCTGGCAGATCTCGCACGTGTTGTCCGAGAGCATGAACGAGCCGATCACGAAGTCGCCGACCTCGAGGGTGGCGACGTCCTCGCCCTTCTCCACGATCGTGCCGACGTACTCGTGGCCCATGCGCCGGTGGTCGACCTTGTTGTGGCCGCGGTAGGGCCACAGGTCAGAGCCGCACACGCACGCGGCGGCCAGCTTCAGGACCACGTCCGTGGGCTGGGCGACGCGCGGAGTGTCCACCTCCTCCACGACGACGTCGCCCGGCGCACGCATGACGACCGCCTTCATCGTCGCGGGGATGGCAGGGGTGGCGGGGGTCTGTGCGGTCATGGTCTGTCCTCCGGTCTGGCCCGGCGGTCCGGGCGGCGGTGTGCGGGGACCAGTCTTGCGCCCCTGGGCCGTGGAGACGACACATCGACGTCGCAGGCGGGGCCGGTGGATGACCGCGCGCCAGCGACATCACCGCCGGGCAGAACCGCGGTGATGTCGCTGGCGTGAGGTCGGCCGACACACCCCGCTCGGCTCACAGCGAACGAGCGACCCCGGGCGTTACGCTGTGGTTCCCATCACATCCGACTCCCCCCGGAGGCCCGTCGTGACCCTCACCCTGCCCGCCCGCCTCGAGCGCACCGCCGCCGAGCATCCGCACTCCACCGCCCTGATCCTCGGCGAGAACCGCATGACGTACGCGGAGCTCCAGGACCAGTCCCAGCGCCTGGCCGGGCTCATGCGGCAGGAGGGCATCGGCCCCGGGGACCGCGTGGCGCTCATGGCGCCGAACATCCCGGCGTTCCCGGTGGTGTTCTTCGCGGCCCTGCAGCTGGGCGCCGTCGTCGTCCCGATGAACCCGCTGTTCAAGCGCCGCGAGATCGAGTACTACCTGGAGGACTCGGGCGCGTCGATGCTGTGGTCCGTGCCGTCCGAGGAAGCCGTGGAGGGCGCCCGCGAGCGCGGTGTGCCGCTGCGCACCCTCGGCGAGGACGGCCTCGCCCCGCACCTCGCGGAGAGCCCCGGCCCGGTGACCGAGACCGTCGAGCGGGACCTCGAGGACGACGCCGTCATCCTCTACACCTCCGGCACCACCGGCCGCCCCAAGGGCGCCCAGCTGACCCACCGGAACATGGGCACCAACGCGGACACCGCGGCGGAGACGCTGATCCAGCTCCAGCACGGGGAGACCGTGCTCGGCTGCCTGCCGCTGTTCCACGTCTTCGGCCTCACGTGCGCGCTCATGGCGCCCGTGACGACGGGCGCCAGCCTGGCGTTGATCCCCCGCTTCGATCCCGCCGTGGCCGCGCAGACCGTCCGGGAGTGCGCGGTGGACGTGTTCATCGGCGTGCCCACCATGTACGGGGCCGTGCTGGCCGCGGCCAAGGACCATCCGGAGGACCTGGCCAGCCTGCGCCTGGGCGTCTCCGGCGGATCCGCCATGCCCGTGGAGCTGCTGCGCCGCTTCGAGGCCACCTTCGACTGCGAGATCCTGGAGGGCTACGGCCTGTCCGAGACCTCCCCGGTGGCGTGCTTCAACCACCCGGGCGAGGAGCACCATCCGGGCTCGATCGGACGCGCCGTCCGAGGGTGCGAGATGCAGCTGGTGACGCCGGACGGGGCCGTCGTGCCCGAGGGCGATGAGGAGACCCTGGGCGAGGTGTGGATCCGCGGGGAGAACGTGATGAAGGGCTACTGGGGCAAGCCGGAGGCCACCGCCCAGGCCATCACCGAGGACGGCTCGTTCCGCTCCGGCGACCTCGCCCGGCGCGATGCCGCGGGCAACTACTACATCGTGGACCGCACGAAGGACATGATCCTGCGCGGCGGGCTCAACGTGTACCCGCGCGAGATCGAGGAGGTGCTCTACGAGCACCCGGCCGTCGCGGAGGCCGCCGTGGTGGGGGTGCCCCACCCGGAGCTCGGCCAGGAGGTCGCCGCGCACGTGGTGCTCGCCCCCGGTGCGCACGCCACGGAGGAGGAGCTGATCCAGCACGTGAAGTCCCAGGTGGCGCCCTACAAGTACCCGCGCACCGTGACCGTGCGGGACGGGCTGCCCAAGACCGCCACCGGCAAGATCCTCAAGCGGGAACTGACGCCGACGGAGTGATCTCGGGATGACCGCCCGGGCCCTCGTGTGGGCCGAGGTGCTTGCGGAGGCGGGCGCCGCGGTCGCCCCGGACCCGGTGCGTGGCATCCCGTTCGACGAGGCCGGGCGCGCAGACCTGGCGGTCCCCGTGGACCGGGCGCTGCGGGTGGCGCCGCCGGCCGACGTCGACGGCGCCTCCCCCTGGTGGCTGCTGGAGACGGACGTGCCCCAGGACGACGACGGCGGCGTCCTGCCGGTGATCCGGGTGGCGGTCGGGGCCCCGGGGCAGGTGCACGCGGTGCTCCCGGACTGCGGATGCGACGCCTGCGACCCCGGGTCGGATGAGCTGCTCGAGGCCGTGGACCAGGCGGTCGTGCGCGCGGTCGGGACGGGGGTGAGCCTGCGGGGCCGTCATGGGCTGCGGCGCCGGGACTGGCACGTGCACTGGCGCGAGGACGGCACGGCCGAGGGGCTGGGCCGGGTCCCGGGATGGCCGTTCGAGGCGCTCACGGACGCCTGCCGGGACCTGGCCGCCGGCGGCCGTCCGAGGCTGCCGCGTGGGACCGAGGCGACCGTGCGGGCGGGGTGGCTCCCGGAGGCGTGAGGGGGCGGCGGTGGCCGGGTGCCGCCGCTCAGAACAGTGCCGCCACCCCCCGAGCGGCGAGCGGGATGAGCCGCACGGCCCGCACCACGGTGAACGCAGTGACCACCGAGACGAGCGCCCACTCCCGCCAGGACCCGGTCCGGCCGAGCAGGGGGAGCCGGAACCGTCCGGAGGACTGCCACCACCACAGGCGCGCGGGGGGCTCCGGGCTGAGCGGCCAGAGCAGGGCCACCCCGTTGTTGGTGAGGGCGTCGCCGAGGATGTGCACGCTCACGCCGACGGCCACGGAGGCGGGGATCCACCACAGCCCGTCGCTGAGGACGGTCGCCGACACCGCGACCAGGATGCCGAGCGCCCACGCGGCCCTCCATCCCCGGTTCGGGAGCAGTCGGAGGGCCTTGGCAGCCACGGCCGCCAGGAACGCGGCGATGACCCCCTGCCCCGGCGTGTAGACGTGCCCCGCGATCGGCACCTGGATGGAGGCGGCCGCCGTCGCGATGGCGGTGAACGCCGCGACCCCCACCAGCGAGTGTGTGCCGCGCCGATGCCCGCCGGCCACGTGGCGGATGCCGCGGCTCATCCACTCGGTCAGGGGCGGCAGGGCGTGGACGACGGTGGCGCGGGGGTGGTCCCAGTCGCTGATCATGGCCGCGCCGGCGGTGGTCACGGCGCCGAGCAGCTGGAGTTCGGCGGGCAGGTGCAGCACGGCGATCGGCGACTGCCAGTGCGTGAGCGCCAGCCAGGCCGCGGCGCCGGTGGCCGCGTGGGACGGGCCCATCATGGGTGGGGTCCTCTCGTTCGCAGGACCGGGCCGCGTCACCGCGCCAGCGAGGGCCGGCGGGCGGCCCGCGGGGAAGGAAGAGGACCAGGGTGGCAGGCGGGGCGGACACGGTAAGGACGCCGCCGCGGCTGGAGCGGGTCGAGGCGGCTGCCCGGCCGGGGGCGGCCGCCCGGCCCCTCACCCCGTCATCGCCAGCACCAGCGGGGCCAGCAGGGCGGTGAGCACACCGGAGCAGGCCATGGCGAGGGCGGAGAACGCACCGGTCTTCGGGCCTTCGGCGAGGGCGCGGGCGGTGCCGATGCCGTGGGAGCTCACGCCGATGGCCAGGCCGCGCACGCGGGGGTCGCGCACGCGCAGCCGGTCGAGCACCCAGGGGGCCAGCACGGCGCCGAGCACGCCGGTGAGCACGGGGAGCACGGCGGCGAGGGAGACGATCCCGCCGCCGGCGTCGGCCACCGCCATGGCGATCGGCGTCGTCGCGGACTTGGGGGCGAACGTGGCGGCCAGCGCGGCGTCCCCGCCCATTGCCCGCACGATCAGCACGGCGCTCACCATGGCGGTCAGCGAGCCGACGGTGACCCCGACGGCGACCGGCAGCAGCAGCTTCCGGATGTCAGGGCCGGCCCGGTACAGGGGGACGGCGAGGGCCACGGTGGCGGGGCCCAGCAGGAAGGTGAGGTAGCTGCCGCCGATCATGTAGGTCTCGTAGTCGATGCCGGTCAGGGCCAGGAACGCGGCCACCAGCACGATCGTCACGAGCACGGGCGTGAGCAGGGCGGTCTGCCGGGCGGCGAGCCACAGGCGGCGGGAGAGCACAGCAACGGCGAGGGTCAGCGCGATGCCGAACAGCGGTGTGTGCAGGAGCGCGTCCCAGGCCTCGGCGAGGGAGTCGGTCAGTTCGGCGGCGTTCACTGTGCGTCCTCCTTGTCCGTGAGGCGGCGGGCGAGCGGGGCGGCGACGCCGGCGGTGACCACCAGCCCCAGCAGCCAGGGCACCACGAAGCCGACCAGCATCAGCGCCCGGTGTTCCTCGATGAGGCCCAGCACCGCGACGACGCCGACGCCCGCCGGGACGAACAGCAGCGGCAGGTGCTGGAGCAGGTGATGGCTCGCCGTCATCACCGGCGCGTCCTCGGCCGGCCGGCGCCACGCGAGCAGGCCGAGCAGCAGGAGCATGCCCAGCACGGCCCCGGGGATCGGCAGGTGCAGCGTGTCGGCCACGAGCGTGCCCGCCAGCTGGCAGAGCAGCAGGATCAGCAGGCCCTCGATCATCGGGGTTCACCTGCCTCGGACGGGCCCACGGGCGGCAGGCCGGGGACGACGCCGCTCCCCGCGGCGTCGAGGTGCGCCTGCAGGGCGCGCTGGGCGTCTGCGGCGCGCCCGGCGGCCAGCTGGGCGCAGATCTCGGCGTGCCCATCGAGGAGGCGGCGGGCGGCGTCGACGGATCCGCCGGTGGCGGCGTGGATCAGGCGTGCCAGGCGGGGGGCGAAGGTGCGCACGACCTCGTCGAAGGCGGCGTTGCCGCACGTGGCGATCACGTCCCGGTGGAACCGCACGTCCAGCGCGGAGAACGCCGCGAGGTCGCCGGCGTCCAGGGCGGCGCGCTGCTGCTCCAGGTTGGCGGTGAGCGTGGCGACGAGGGGCCCGACGGCGTCGGGCCGCGCGACGACCGTGGCGAGGGCGGTGGACTCGAGGAGGCCGCGCAGGGCCGTGAGGTCGGCCACGGTCTGCGGCGTGAGGGCCTGCACGGCCGCGCCCTTCTTGGGGAGGAGCCGCACCAGGCCCCAGCGCTCGAGCTGGAGGAGGGCCTCCCGGGCCGGCGTCCGGGAGATGCCGGCCTCCGTGGAGAGCTGGACCTCGGTGAGCATCTCCCCCGCGGCGATCTCACCGCGGACGATGCGCCAGGCGACGTCGTGGGCCAGGCGGCCGGCAGCCGTGGCACGACTGCCCCATAAGGGGTCGGAGAGTGGAGACATGCGGGCCAGAATAATCGGATGCATGCATGGATGTATGCATTGTGTCGGACTCGGAAGGGGTCCGGGTGGGGAGGCGCCCATGATGCCGGCGCCCACCCTCGCCCCATGACCGTCGCCATCACCCGTCTCGACCCCGCCGGCGCGGACCGCGCGGAGCTCATTGCGCTGCTCACCGGCAACGCGTGGCCCTTCCCTGTGCGCCCCACGTCACCCGGCCGGTGGCGAAGGAGGCCATCGAGGACGGCGGCAGGCACCACACACTGTCGGGTCACCAGCTCCCGATGTAGTCCTCCGGGCCGAGGAGACCCTGGGTGTCCGCCCAGGCTCCCCAGCGGTCGAGGAGGAGGGGGATGGCCTGGTCCTCCCACCAGGGCAGATGGACGAGGCCCTGACTCATGCCTCCGCGGTTGAACCGCTCCACGTTGACCTTGTCCTCGTCGTAAGGCTCGGCCCCCTCAAGGGAGCGATTGAGCGCATCGCGCAGGAGCCGGCCGAGTTCATACTCACTGGTGGGCATGGGGGTGTCGTCGAGCCGTTCAGCGAGCTCCTCCCAGAGACCGACGCTTCCCCGCAGCCCGTACTGGCTGGGGCGGCGGCGGAACAAGTAGCCGACGGTCGCGCGCGCCGACGAATGGACTTCCACCACGTCCACACCGCGCTTCGCCTGCTCCGCCAGGCCCGTGCGGGCCTTCCGGATGCGCTGGCGGAGCAGCTGTGCTTCGGGGCTGGTGCCGCCGTAGGTGAGGTTCAACGGCGGGGTGTGCGCGTCGATCACAGGCTTCTCAATGCCCCCGAGCGGTGTCACTTCCGCGAACCCGGCGGGTGTCTGCCACACGCGGACGGCGAGGTGACGGCGCATCCAGGTGGTCAGCTGCTCGCCGCTCTCCGGGGTGAGGGAGAATCGACCCGCGGAAGCGACGGCGACCGGCTCCAGGTCCAGCCGATCCACCAGGAGTGCGGCCAGAGTGCGGCGCAGAGTGGAGTGCGCGGTGCCGCCGCCCGCGAAATGCTTGCGTTCCAGGCGGGCCCGCAGGCTGCCCTCGGCCTTGCCGATGTAAAGCACATCGCTTCGACTGACAGACGTGTCCAATCGCAGCTCGGCTCGCACCGCGTCTGGATCCTGCGCGACAACCGCGTACAGCCCGGTCGAATCCGGCACGACCTCGCCGCCACCCCCGCCGATGACCACACCGCCGTCCTCGACGCGTGCGAACAGCTGGGGACCGTTCTGCAGAGCATGGGAAGCGGCCTCGATGAACCCCACCTTGGTGGTCATGCCAATGTCCTCTCTTCGTCCGGGACATCCACCCCGGCTACGCCTCGAGCCTACGGAGGGCCTTGGACACGGTAGGCGCCCTGGCGATAGATCGCTGACCCCTCACCGCGCCAGGATCCACCGGTCCTCGGGGTCGAAGACGTGGAGGTCGTCGCATGCGAAGCCGCGCAGCCACGGGACGTGGTCCACGACACGCAGGTACAGGCCGCGGTGCACACCGGACTCGTCGCCGATCAGCTGCTCAGCGGACACGTTCATCCCGACGCCAACCGCGCACAGGCGGGCGGGGCTTCATGCCTCGTCGGGCGCCCGGTCCTCCGCGTCGGCGATGACGTCCTCCAGAGCCTGCAGGTGGGGCTCGGCGTCGTCCCCGGCGCCCAGGTCGGCCAGCGCGAGGCGGAGGGCCTCGAGCAGCTCGCCGGCCTCCGGGTCCGCGGCGGCGGAACTCCAGCTCTCCCGCCAGGGCTCCTGGGTGGCGTCCTGCTGCTGGAGGAAGATGAGCCGCTCGACGTCGTCGGCCGGGATCTTGAGTTCCTCACCCCACGCCTGCATGGTCTCCACGTACGTGGCGTACTTGCGGGGGTAGGTCCAACCGCCGCCGATCCGGACGTCGACGTCCTTCGCATGCTCGGCGAACCAAGCGCGCACCACGGAGTCGAGGACGGGGGCGATGTCGGACTCCCGGTGGGCCTTGGTGAGGAAGTAGAGGTACTTGGTGCCGAAGGCCGCGCCGAGGTGCTTGAGGCAGCCGACCCCGCTCTTGCGCTGCTGCCGGATGTGCTCGAAGGCCGCGGGCCCGCCCTGCTCGAGGGTGATGCGGGTGACGTCGGCGAGCTGCTCCTCAAACCCGGGCTGCGCCATGATGCGCTCCACCCGGGAGGGGCCGTAGCCGACCCGTCCGTATCCCCACACCATCGCGGCGATGAAGGCGTCCCGCTGCACGGCGCGGTCCTCGGCGGTCACCTTCGCGGCGTAACCGGTGACGACGGCGCGGGTCAGCGGCTCGCGCTCGAGGCAGGCGGGCAGGTCGGGCACGTGGGCCGTCCAGTGATCGAAGGACCAACGCGTGGGCTCGTCGGCGGGCCTGCCGGCGGCAGCCCACGCATCGAATGAGCGCTGGAGGGCAGGGGGTACGGCGGCAGCGGGGATACTCGTCATGGCCACAGCGTAGGCCCAGCGGCGGAACGGGAGGCATGTGCCTTCAGTTCCGGCCCGGCCCGCCGCTCCCCTCCGCGATGGCGGTCAGACGGTCCACGTGGGCGGCCCAGCGGTCGGCGCCCCACACGGGCAGGTTGTTCCCCGGGGCGCGCAGGCCGGCCTGCCCGTCGATCTGCTCCCGCAGGATGTCCGCGTGGCCGGCGTGCCGGGCCTCGTCCAGGGCGACGTGCGCGATGATCTGCGCGAGCGTGACCTCCGCCTTGTCGTCGGGCCACCACGCCACCCGCCCGTGGGCGTCGGCGCCGAGGGCCGTGATGGTCGCGTCCGCGTGTGCGAAGCAGCGGCGGGCGAACTCGAGGACGTCCTCGAGGGACTCCCCCTCGGCGGCGAACATGTCCACGTTGTCCTCCTCCGACTGCCCCGCCGCCGCCCAGGGCAGCTGCACCTCCGCGGGGCGGTCGAACGTCTCGCCGAAGTACTCCAGCTCGACGACGGCGGCGTGCTTGACCAGTCCCAGCAGGTTGGTGCCGGTGGGAGTGCGCGGCAGGCGGGCGTCGCGCTCGCTGAGGCCCTCGAGCTTCTGCAGGAGGGCCGCACGCTGGCGGCGCAGCCCGTCGTGGAGGATCTGCTTGTGGTCCATGAGGTGATCCTGCCCCAGAGCAATCAGGCCGCGAACCCCCGCACGAGCTCCGCCACCCGCTCCGGCGCGTCCAGGTGCACGTCGTGCCCCGCGCCGGGCACCTGCACGTGCCGCACATCCGGGCGCCGACGCCGCATCTCGTCCAGCTCTCCGGCGGGCACGTACCCGTTCTCCCCGGTGATCAGCAGGGTTGGCGCGGCGATCTGCCCCCATTCCTCCCACCGGGGCCGCTCGTGGACGGGCCGCAGGGCGGCCTCCAGCACGTCGACGTCGAAGCGTGGCACCCAGCCGACGTCGACGTCCCGGGTGGAGCGCGGGGAGGGCGCGGTTGCGGGCGGCCCCGCCCCTGACTGGCCGTTGCGCACCGCGCGCCTGTGACTGGCCGTTGCGCACCGCGCGCCTGACGCTGCGCCCACACCGGGAGGACGACCTCGGCTGGCCCTGGCGGATCGGTGTCTCTGGTGGTGGGGAACGTGGGCATGCCCGTGGGGACGTGATCCTGTGGCTGACGGACCGCGAGTCATCCCGCGGGCCTCACCTCGTGTGTTCGCCTGACCATGGCCGGGGCACTCCATACGGCACTGAGGCTGGTCAACCCTGTAGACCGCCCCCGTCAACCCCGCCGGCCCGCACGCGCGGCGAACTCGTCCAGACAGGCGAGCACCTCGGTGGCCAGCCACACCCGGTTCCGACGCTGGCTGGAGACCGGCTGCAGCACACCGGCCTCGACAAGCTGGTCCACGGCCCGCTGGGTGGCCGGGCGCGAGACACCCAGCACCTGGGCCAGGTGGTCCACGGTCACGGCGGGTTGCGCGATGATCACCGCGAGCGCCCGCCAGACCGCCGCGTCCCGCCGGGCGGTGAGCCGCTCGCGCCAGCCGGTCAGGGCCTCGTCCAGGTCCGCGACGAGCTCTCGGCCGTTGCCGACGGCGGCCAGGGCGGCCTGCGCGAAGCGGCGCACGATGGGCGCGGGGTCGCCGTCGCGGTAGGCGGTGAGGGCGTCGAAGTATCCGGCCGTGTCCGTGAGGAGTCCCGCGGAGAGGGGCACCCCCATACGGGTGATCGCGCCGGCCCGATGCAACACGGCGTGCACGAGGACGCGCCCGGTGCGGCCGTTGCCGTCCGCGAACGGGTGGATGGTCTCGAACTGGGCGTGCGCGATGGCGGCCTGCACGAGGGCGGGTACGTCCGTGCGGCGCAGATAGGCGAAGAGATCGTCCATCCCGGCACGCAGGCGCTCCGGATGGGGCGGGACGAACTGCGCCGTGTGCGGCGTGGGCGCCCCGCCCCCGATCCACCCCTGCGCATCGCGGTAGGCACCCGGCCGGGCATGCTCCTGACCGTCCATGAGGGCACGATGGGCGGCCAGCAGGGCGGGCTCGTCGAGGTCGGCGGCCAGCCGGGAAGCAGCGCCCATGGCCCTCACGTTCGCCGCCACGAGCGTTGCGTTCGGGCGGGTGCGTTCGCCGAGAGTCGCCAGGGCGAGGGCTCGCGCGCCCGCGGTGATGTGCTCGATCTGCGAGGAGGACGCGGACTCAGTGCGCAGGAGCACCGCGTCGATCGGGGCGATCTCTCCCGTGAGCCCCGGGAGGGCGTGGCTGATCTCAGCATCGAAGCGCACGACGGCGGCCGTCGCCTCCTCGACCTCGGTCGCCAGATCAGAGGGCAGGTCGAGCCCGAGTCGGGCGATGCGGGCTGGGAGCGCGGCTCGATATGGGCCTGCTGCACGCACGCGAGCGCGCCGAGTGAGGACGCCGGCGTCATCCGGGCCCGCGGCCCAGGGGCGCTCTTCCCAGCCGACGGCCCACGGGGTCGGGCGCGGATCGTTGCTCATGCCGCCACCTTACGCAACGTTATGTCTAGAGAGTTGCGTACTTCTGGGCGTCGTGAGGTGGAAAGCCGTCTGCCCCGGGCCCGATGCTCCGAGGCGAGCATCGCGTAAGTGACGCCGTCCACCCAGCCGCGGGTGCGGTGCAGTGACTCCTCCTTGAAGGTGCCCTCGTGGCGCAGGCCGACCTTCTCCATCACGCGCAGGATGGGCGCGTTGTCCGCGAAGGCGTGAGCCTCCACGGGTCGGACGCCGAGGCCTGCGAAGGCGAGGTCCAACAGGGCACAGGCCAGCTCGGTGGCGCGGCCCCGGCCGGCGTGGGCCTGGGCTATGGTCCAGCCGATCTCGGCCTGCGCGTCCCGGGCTTCCTCGCGCGGTGCGCCGCGAGGTCGAGGAGGGGCGTGGCCATGGGGTCACGGCAACGGGCGGCGGTGACGTCCCCTCCCCTACTCTCGGCCCCATGGACGTCACCTTCACTCCACTCGACCCGGCAGGCGCCGACCGGGACGCGCTCGTCGCCCTGCTCACCGAGAACGCGTGGCCGTTCCACACGCGCCCGCGCGTCACCCGGCCGGAGGCGGAGAAGGCCGTCGATGGCGGCGCCTGGGAGGATGAGGACCACCGCACCTTCTGGATCGAGCATCCCGAGCACGGCCGCGTCGGCGTGGTGCGCCTGGAGGACCTCACGGACCCCACCCCCTTGTTCGACCTGCGCGTGGCGGAGCGGTTCCGCGGGCGCGGGCTCGGCGCGCAGATCCTCACCGCGCTCACCCGGCGCGTCTTCGAGACGATGCCCGCGGTGGACCGCTTCGAGGGCCAGACCCGCGAGGACAACGTCCCCATGCTGCGCACCTTCCGCCGGGCCGGCTGGGTCAAGGAGGCGCACTACCGGCGCGGCTGGCCCGTGGACGGCGGCGAGCCGTTCGCGTCCGTGGCCTACGCAATGTTGCGCCAGGACTGGGCGTCCGGCACGACGACGCCGGTCCCCGCCGACGTCGACGCCCCGCCTCCGGCGGGGCGCAAGGAGGGCGCGGCTGCGGGCGGCCGCGCCCCTGACTGGCCGTTGCCCACCGCGCGGCTGACGCTGCGGCCGCACCGGGAGGACGACTTCGGCTGGTTGCAGGAGATGTACACGCAGCCCGAGGTGGTGCGCCACCTGCTGGACGAGCCCTGGGACGAGGCGACCGCGCGGGCGAAGCTGGCCAAGCGGATCACGTGGGACGACCTCGGCGGCCCGTCCGGGGCGGCGTCCCTGGTGGTGGAGCACGCGGGCGTCCCCGTGGGTGACGTGATCCTGTGGCTGACGGACCGCGAGCGCGGTGTCGCGGAGATCGGCTGGGCACTGGATCCGCGACATGCCGGTCAAGGCTTCGCCCGGGAGGCCGCGGCTGCGCTGCTGGACCTGGGGTTCGAGACGTCTGGCCTGCACCGGGTAGTGGCACAGATGGATGCCCGCAACACGGCGTCCGCCCGACTGGCCGAGATGCTCGGGATGCGTCGAGAGGCACACCACCGGCAGGACCTGTGGAGCAAGGGCGAGTGGACGGACACCCTCGTCTACGCGATGCTCGCGAGCGACCGGGGGGTGAGGGGCCATCTATGACGGCGAAGGCAACGTCAGCTCCGGAAGAACCGCCTAGGACCCCGTGGCGAAAGAGAAATCCCCCACGTGCGCATCGTGGAGAGGCGTGGGGATGCGGTGATGTGAACGTTCGCATCCATGCGCACCGAGGTCGGCGTGTCGGGCGCAATCCGTGCCGCCGAACGGACTTCTACGCTCACCCCATGCAGCTCGAGACCGTGAGGGGGTGGACTCGCGAGGCTCACCAGGTGTGCGGACCGAGGTCCTCGAGGATCTCCAGGTCGAGAAGCCACTCGTCAGGGCGGGGAGTCTCGGGGAGCACCGGCTCGTAGGCGCCGACGTAGACGACCTCCCCCAAGCCGAGGCCGGTGGCCTCCTCTGGCTCAAGGATCGTCAGGTCAGCGTGGCCGGGGACGCGGTCGATCTCGGCGAGCCGCCCCGAGGGCCACACCTCGTGTGCCGCCCTCACCACGGCCCGCACACGACGCAACGGGATCGACCCGGCGGGGCTGCCGTCGTCGTGATGGGTGACGACCCAGCCTGCAGAGGCCAGGGGCCCAGCCTGACTCACTCCCCGGGAGGGCAGCAGGATCAGCTCGTGGACTTCCCCCACGGCGATCGAGTCACCGCAGCATTCCTGCTCCCAGTCCGAGAGCGAGGCGCGGCCGACGGCGCCGACGGTGATGTCCATGGTCGGAGTGTAGGGGCGGGGCCTCACCCGAGGGCACGCGTCACCCGAGGCGCTCCGCCCTCGTTCCAGCGGAACAGGGTGAGGTGCCACAGTCCGGGGACCGTGCGAGACGGGCCACCTCCACGCGCGCCGACGTGCCGCTGTTCGAGCGGCTCGGGTTCCGCGAGACCGTACCCGACGCGTGCATACCCGCGGCCCGGGAGTGACATCATGGACCTCGGCTCGTGCTGATACTGGGTATCGTGAGCCACGCCACTACACTGTGCTTCCACTGATAAAGGAGCAACCCCCCATGCCGACCCTGCGAACCGTCCCCCTCTCCGCCGCCACGCGGGAGGACCACCTCGCCCGCCTCCGGGCCACCAGCCCGGAGGCCCCCCTCGACATCCTGGTCGTGGGCGGCGGCTCCACCGGCGTGGGCGCCGCGTTCGACGCGGCCACCCGCGGCCTCGACGTGGGCATCGTCGAGGCCCGCGACTGGGCCTCCGGGACCTCGTCCCGCTCCTCCCGCCTCATGCACGGTGGCCTGCGCTACCTCGAGATGCTGGACGTCAAGCTGGTGTACGAGGCGCTGCGGGAGCGCGACCTGCTGCTCACCCAGACCGCGCCCCACCTGGTGCGTCCCCTGCGCTTCGTCTTCCCGTTCTTCCACAAGGTGATCGACCGCGGCTTCATCGGCGCCGGCGTCACCATGTACGACGCCATGCAGTCGCTCGGCCGCCGCCGCGCGATGGGCGCGCACCGCCATCTCAGCCGCCGCTCCATGGCCGCGACCTTCCCCTCCCTCGACGACGAGAAGATCGTCGGCGCGGTGGAGTACGCCGACGCCCAGTTCGACGACGCCCGCCTGGCCATGATGCTCGTGCGATCCGCCGTGGACCACGGCGCCGTGGCCGCCAACTACACCGCCGTCACCGGCTACCTGCGCGGCGACGACGGCCGTGTGCAGGGCGTGCGTGTCCGCGAGGAGACCTCCGGCGAGGAGTTCGACGTGCACGCGCGCGCCGTCATCCTGGCCGGGGGCGTGTGGACCCAGGAGCAGCAGGAGCTGGCCGGGGCCGACGGCGGCCTCGAGGTGCTCGCCTCCAAGGGCGCCCACATCACCGTCCCGCGCGACCGCATCCGCGCCGACGCCGCCACCGGCGTGATCACCAAGACGGAGAAGTCCGTGCTGTTCCTCATCCCGTGGGACGAGTACTGGGTGATCGGCACCACGGACACCCCGTGGGCGGAGGACGTGGCCCATCCGGCCACCACCGCGGACGACATCGACTACATCCTCGAGCACGCCAACGCGGTGCTGAAGGAGGACCTCACGCGTGACGACGTGATCGCCACGTACGCCGGCCTGCGCCCGCTCCTGCAGCCGGTCACCGGATCCGACGGCGGCTCCACCAAGATCTCCCGTGAGCACACCGTCACCGAGGTGGCCCCCGGCCTCACCGCCGTGGCCGGCGGCAAGTGGACCACGTACCGGGCCATGGCCGAGGACGTCGTGGACTTCGTGGTGCGCGAGACCCACCCGACCCGTCCCAGCCTCACCGAGCGCATCCCCGTGCTCGGCGGCCTCGGCTACTCGGAGATCGAGGCGGAGGCGGACCGCATCGCCGCCGACTACGGCCTGGACGAGGCCCGCGTGGACCGGCTCCTGTTCCGTTACGGCACCGTCCTGCGCCATGTGCTCGACCTGATCGACGGCGACCCGTCCCTGAGCGTCCCTCTCGCCGAGGCGCCGCGCTACCTGCGCGCCGAGATCGTCTACGCGGCCCGAGCCGAGGGCGTCGTCCACCTGGACGACGTCATCGAGCGCCGCACGCGCCTGTCCACCGAGGTCCGCGACCGCGGCGTCGCGGCGGCCGAGGAGATCGCGTCCCTCGTGGCCCCCGAGCTGGGCTGGGATGAAGAGCGCATCGCCGGTGAGATCCGGGCGTACAAGGACCTCGTCGCCGCCCGCCTCCGCGGCGAGACCGCCCACGACGACGTCACCGCCGCCGCCGCGCTCGCAGCTGCCGACGCCGCCCCCGTCCACGGAAAGGAGCCCGTCCATGGGCACGATCTTCCTGCATGAGATCGCCGGCACGGCCATCCTCCTCCTGCTCGGCGTCGGCGTCGTCGCCAACGTCGTCCTGACGAAGACCAAGGGCAACGGCGGAGGCTGGCTGCTCATCAGCTTCGGCTGGGGGCTGGGCGTCTTCGCGGGCGTCTACGTCGCTGCCGCGACCGGTGCGCACCTGAACCCCGCCGTGACCGTCGGCCTGCTCGTCAGCGGCGCCGAGGAGTACGCCCCCGGCATCGCCGTGACCCTCGGCACCACGCTCGCGTACTTCGCGGCGCAGCTGATCGGCGCCTTCCTCGGCGCGGCCCTGGCCTGGCTGGCCTACCGCGACCACTACCAGGCGGAGACGGACCAGGGCGCGATCCTGGGCACGTTCGCCACAGGTCCCGAGATCCGCAACCCGCTGTGGAACATGGTCACCGAGGTGATCGCCACGTTCGTCCTGGTGTTCGTGATCCTGCTCTTCGGCTCCACCCCCTCCGGGCTCGGCCCGCTCGCGGTGGCCCTGCTCGTCGTCGCGATCGGCGCGAGCCTGGGCGGCCCCACGGGGTACGCCATCAACCCGGCGCGCGACCTGGGCCCCCGCCTGTTCCACGCCGTCGCGCCGATCCGGCACAAGGGCGGCTCGGACTGGGGCTACGCCTGGGTGCCGATCGTCGGCCCGCTCGTCGGCGCCGTCCTGGCCGGCCTCGCCGCGCCTCTGTTCGTCTGAGCGGTCTGCCCGTCCACGCGCGCGATCCTCTTCGACCACAGTGGGGCCATCGTGTCCACTGGTCAGCGCGAACACGAGCAGATCTTCCCGCGCGCCGGCTGGGTGGAGCACGACCCGGTGGAGATCTGGACGAACACCCGCGAGGTCATCGGCGAGGCCCTGGCCCGCGCCGAGGTGACCCGACACGACGTCGCCGCCGTGGGCATCACGAACCAGCGTGAGACCACCGTGGTGTGGGACCGCAACACCGGCAAGCCGGTGTACAACGCCATCGTGTGGCAGGACACCCGCACCGACCACCTCTGCGAGCGCCTGGCCGGCGACGTCGGCGCGGACCGCTACAAGGAGCGCGTCGGGCTGCCCCTGGCCACGTACTTCTCCGGCCCCAAGGTGGCCTGGATTCTGGAGAACGTGGACGGTGCCCGGGAGGCCGCCGAGAACGGCGACCTCATCTTCGGCACCACGGACTCGTGGCTCGTGTGGAATCTCACCGGCGGCGGCGAGGGCGGCCGGCACGTCACCGACGTCACCAACGCCTCCCGCACCATGCTGATGAACCTGGACACCCTCGACTGGAACGAGGAGATCTGCGCGGACATGGGCATCCCGATGTCCATGCTTCCGGAGATCGTCAGCTCCTCCGCCGAGGTGGGCACCGTATCCGGCCAGCAGCTGCTGCGCGAGACGCCGATCACCGGCATCCTGGGCGACCAGCACGCGGCGACCTTCGGCCAGGCGTGCTTCGAGGTCGGCCAGGCCAAGAACACGTACGGCACCGGCAACTTCATGCTGATCAACACCGGCGAGGAGCCGGTGCACTCGGACAACGGCCTGCTCACCACGGTGGCGTACCGCATTGGCGACCAGAAGCCGGTGTACGCGCTGGAGGGCTCGATCGCCGTCACCGGCTCGCTGATCCAGTGGCTGCGGGACAACCTCGGGATGATCGGCAGCGCCCCGGAGGTCGAGACCCTGGCCGCCGGTGTGAAGGACAACGGCGGCGTGTACTTCGTCCCCGCGTTCTCCGGCCTCTTCGCCCCGCACTGGGACGCCGCGGCCCGCGGCGTCATGGTGGGCATGACCCGTTACGTCAACAAGGGGCACATCGCCCGCGCGGCGCTCGAGGCCACCGCCTTCCAGAGCCGCGAGGTCCTGGACGCCATGAACGCGGACTCCGGCGTGGACCTGACCGAACTGAAGGTCGACGGTGGCATGGTCGCCAACGAGCTGCTCATGCAGTTCCAGGCGGACCTGCTGCGCGTGCCCGTCGTGCGCCCCAAGGTCATCGAGACCACCGCTCTCGGCGCCGCCTACGCCGCAGGCCTGGCGGTGGGGTTCTGGGCGTCCCAGGACGAGCTCGTGGCCAACTGGGAAGAGGACAAGCGCTGGGAGCCCACCACGGACGAGGAGGAGGTTGAGCGCGCCCTGCGGCTGTGGAAGAAGGCCGTGGAACGCTCCCGCGACTGGGTCGACGAGGACGTCGAGTCGGCCCAGGGCTGAGCCGTCCGGTCCGTAGGTCGGTCCGGCCGGCCCCGTGCGCCCCGTGCGCCCCGGGCCGGTCCGGGCCCTCCAGAAGGACCCCGAGCAGCACTACCCCCTCGTCGGCCGCCTGCGCGCGGAGCGGGGCGGAGTCGGTGCCGTTGCCATCGGCGCAGTGGCCAGGCCCGAGGTGCCCGGCTGCTCCGACGTCAAGCTGTCCTCACCCAGGGCGTCCTCTTCCCCCGCCGCTTCCGCCCAAGGCGGCGGTGGCCAGGCAGGCGAAGTAGTCCGCATCCACGTGTCGGCCGTCCTTGGTGGCGCTCCGATGTGGAATCTCCTCGGAGAGGTTCTCCTCGTCCGCGTTGTTCACCGAGGCCACCACCTTTTCGAGGCCGGCCACCTCGGGCCGGAGTTCGCGCGCCCGTCGTCGCATCCTGCCCTCGCCGGTCCACTCATGGGTGCGTTCGGTGAGGGCGTCGAATGGGTTCTCACACGCCGACAATCGGCGTGCTCGTTCGACGACGTTGGACGCCAGGATGTCCCGGAGCATCGTCGTCTTGCCGGTTCCGGGTGGGCCGTTCACACCCATCAGACCCGCCCGCGCGACGACATCAATGCGGGCGGCTTGCAGATGCCCCGTGTGCTCGTGGGCAGTCACATTCGAGGAACTCAGCGATGGCTGCAGTGCCGGGATGGCGCGCTTGTCCTCTTCCCCGAGGCTCGGCGCGGGCAGTCCATCCCCCGTCTGACCTTCGCCCACTCCCCCAGGACTACGAAGTCCGTTCAGTTCCGGTTCAGCCCGAACCGGCGCGTCATCAGAGCGTCCTTGTAGTGCTTCTCCGCGGCGTCGATCTGGGCCTGCGGGGTATTAGAGCCGAACACGCGCAACAGGCTGAACGTGTACCGCTCCGGTTGGGCGGGGTCGAGCTCTAGGGCATCCCGGAGGGCGACGTTCCCGCCAGGCCGTCACGGGCGTAGGCCGCCCACCGTCCGAGCACACCACGCTCGCCGTCGGCCTTGCCGACGTAGCACTGGCCCGCGGTCTCGTCGGCGATCAGGTAGATCCCGCGTACGGCCTCCAGGGCGGTGCGCCAGCCTGCGTAGCGGGTCTCGGTCACCATTGACTGCAGGTCCCCGTAGCTGAGCAGCACGTGGTCGAAGCCGGGGAACGCCTCGGTGGTGGGGTCGGCGATCTCGAGGACGGGGAAGCGCGCCGCCAGGGGGCCGCGCTTGGCCCAGTTCACGGGGTCCGCGGACCACTCCACCACCAGGCGCTCCTCGAGGGAGGCCAGCAGCGGCACCGGCGCAACGTCGTAGTACCGGTACCGCTCCGTGCGCTCAGCCACGGCCTCCCCGCGGTTCTCGTACACGGCGGTGAGGCGAGAACGACGCCCGCCCTCCCCCATGAAGATCAGCCAGTGGCGGGCTGGCTCCTTCGGGAACTTCCCCACGTGGTGCTGCTCCCGCGTGTAGGCGAGCACGCGCTCCGGAGTGGCTGCCGCCCGCGATGGCAGCCCCGACTCCTTGTAGGTGTGGCGGATGGCCAGGACGTCGTGCGGGTCGAGGCCTGCGGCGGCGAGGACCGCACCGAGGGAGAGGACGAAGGGCTCGGGGACGGGCTGGGTGGACTCCATGGGACCCCATTCTGCCGAGGACTCCTGATCACCCTTCCGCTGCGATGAGCCCTCAGCCACAATCACCGTGACGCCTTCTAGTGGAAGAGGAAGCCATGACCGCACCCCAGCTGCACCTGCCCCGCACGGCTGCCTCGGATCAAACGGAGCGCGCCGTTGACCTGCTCCAGCTCTATTTCAAGTCCCGGAAGTTCATCGGAAGCCAATGGGACGGGTTCGACCCGAGCGGGACGCGCGCCGCGTCTGCGAACGTGTTCACCGCCGACGACGTCGCCTCCACCGCCCTGCTGAACACGCCGACGTCAGGCCATGCGGTCGTGCATCTGCTCATCACCCAGAGGGAGCGCTTCGCTGGGCTGTTGGAGGCCGTCGGCCCGGACCGGGACTTCATCGACGTCGACCCGGACCCGTCCGGCAAGGACATGGCACCGGTGTATGCGCTCTACGAAGCGCTGGAAGGCCTCGCTGACGTGGGTCCGACCATCGCTTCCAAGCTTCTTGCGCGCAAACGGCCGCGTCTCTTCCCGATCATCGACTCCGACCTGCGCCGGACCGTCTTCCATGAGACCCGAAAGGACGGTTACGTGGGCCGGGCACTGCTCCATGCGGAGTTCTCCGCCCAGGAGCGGACTATTTGGCAGCGCCTCGAGTCCTACCGGTGCGCGGCGGCCCTCCCCGCCGAGGTGACCACCCTCCGCGTCTTCGATGTGCTCGCCTGGATGGAGGCCAAGGCGTACTGAGGCCTGCGCCGTGTCTGACAATGAATCCAGGGGTCGGCTGGCCTCCTCGAAGACGTGTCCCGGTTCCAGCTGCTCTCCGACGCCCCGTGGGAGTTGATCGCCCCGATACTCCCCGCCCGCACAGGCCGGCAGGGCTGGCCATTCGCCGATGCCTGCACGACGGCGTCACCCTCGGGGGTCTCATACAGACCCGCCCCTTCGGAAACTCCACACCGTCCGCTATGACGGCCTTGACGCCACCAGGCGCGGCCTCAGCCCGCTCCGCCCGGAACACCGACCCGTTCAGCAGCGCCTCCCGCGCCTCGGCCACCAGCACCTCCGGCGCCGTCACCCCTCGTCCTCCAGCACCCACACCTGCTGCAGCGGGATCCGCGCCCGCGTGGAGGCCGGCAGCCGGTCGTAGGTGAGGAAGAGCTGATCGAGCAGCGCGTCGGCGTCCCAGATCCGCATGGTCGTGCGGTCTCGTTTGAACTCCAGCTCGGCGGGCCGAGTCACCCCACCCCAGGCCACGAGGAGTGCCTGATCCGCCCGGTGCTGTGTCATCGCAGAGTGCAGCCCCCGCAGCACCCGGGAACCGATCGGGGTCGGCTCGGACTTCACCTCCACGATCAACGTCGGCGCGTCCAGCCCCAGGGGTCCGGTGCCCGCGATGATGTCCACGCCGCCGTCGGGCCCGGGTGGCGAGACTTCACACCGGAAGCCGAGCACCGTGAGGATCTCCGAGACCAGGTGGGTCAGCTCGTGCTCGCGGAACTCCCCGGCCACATGGGCGCGGATACGGTCCCGGATGGCGACGACGGTCGGTGCCGTCTCGGGGTCCGTCACCTCGGTGGTGGCGTGGTCGGCGGGGGTCGCCACCGGACGGGGCAGCCCCTCTGTGAACCCGGGGTCGGGCTTTCCACGAGCGATGCTCTCGAGTCGGCGTTCGGCGTCGTTCCGGCTCGGTTGGAACACGGTGAGGCTGCCATTGAGGGTGTGGACGAGGTCCTGACCCACCACGGTCTTGGAGACCGGCTCCCCCAGCCAGTCCACCAGCAGGGAGTGGCTGCGGTGCCAGCCAGCCTCGGCCGCGTCGTGGGCGTATGCGCCGGTGACGCGTCCGAACTGCACGTAGCCGGGCTTGGTCTTCAGCGGCAGGATGACGAGGTCACCCTGGCGGATGGAGTCCCGGAATGCCCAGAGCTGGCCGGTGTAGTTGGCCCAGCGGGCGGCGCCGTCGCCGGGGTAGGCCTCCTCCACGCGACGGCGGACGTCCTCCCGGGATGTGGCGGGTGAGAGGTCACCGACCTCGGGCCAGCCCACGCTCATGCGCCCGTGCTCGATGTTCCAGTGCTCGTTCTCCCCCCGCTGTCCCGCGCGGACCACCCATGCGCTCATCGCCACTCCCTCGCTTGCGTCCGGCCGATCATCTCAGACCACGGCATGATGAGCCGATGCGCTCCTCCTCACGGATCTTCCGCCGGTGGGACATGCCGGCCGGTCTGGCCCCCTCCGTGATGTTCGGTTCCGACCCCGGACCGGGCGTCTACGTGCTCGAGTTCGCGGACGGTTCGGAGTACGTGGGCCAGAGCGTCCACCCGATCAGCCGCCTGGCGACCCACCGGCGTCGCTACAAGGACATCGTGGCCGTGCGCTTCACCTCCGTGGACCGGGCCGACCTGGACCGAGTAGAGCAGGAGATCATCACGGGCCTGCGGAATGAGGGCGTCCTGCTTCGGAACCGCACATTGCTGTCCCAGCCGCTGGGCAAGTCCGCCCTGGATGCGATCGTGAGCCAGGAGGAGCAGGCGGCCTGGATTTCGGCAGACTTCCAAGACGCGGACGTCGTCGTCGCGCCGGAACGGATCGAACTGGCCCGGGCACGGATCCTTGCGGATCCCGACCGCCTGCCGACACCGATGCGCATGCACCCGCAACTCATGGAGGCGCTGAAGTCGATCGCGACCTACCTGTACAGCGTCATCCCGTTCCCGCATGAGACGGAAGGGCGCGGCTGGGTACTCAGTGCGTGGCCGTCCACCAACCGGACGCGGAACCACCGCCGCCTGTGCACGCTGAGCATTCAGAACGTGGAGCTGCTCTTCCTGTTCGAGGACCGGAGCGAGAACGGCGCATGGGAACAGGTGATGGTGCTGAACGTGGCACCGACTTTGCCCGACACCAGCGAACTTGGGAACCTGTTCGACGACGGCGCCTACCGCACGGCCGGGCCCGTGAAGACGGCTTACCTGGCAGGGTGGCACGACCTCGATGACGTCCTGTCGGACCCTGACGTCCTCCTTGCCGCCCGCGAGCTCGCCCTAGGCCAGCTCCGCAAGGGCCGAGCCATGTTCTCCCGCTTCCACAGCCAGGCCCTGGCGGACGAGGTGTTCGCATGCGCCGCCGAATCGATCGCATCGTCCGCGTTGGGGGGCGCTCCTCCACACGCGGGCCTTCAGATGCCTCGCCAGTACTGAGGAGCGCCCCTGCCGCCTCAGCCGCCGAGGACCGCGTGGGCGATCAGTGCATCGAGCCTCCGGACGTCGACGCCGCGCTGCAGGTTGATCTTGACCATGCCGGCGCGTGTCCAGAGCTGGATCTCCGCGTTGAAGTCGAAGGTGCCAGCGTTCTCAGACGACCACATGTTCACGGCCGAGTACGGCAGCGAGTAGACCTCCACCTTCTTACCCGTCAAACCCTGCGCATCGCGGACGATGAGCCGCTTGGTGGTAAAGATCGCCTGGTCGCGGATCGTCTTGTAGGCGGCGATAGCCTCCTCTCCTGGGACGAGCATCTGCGCCACGTCCTTCGGGATCGACGTCTCACTGACGAACGTCCAGGCGGCGATGTGGTTGAACTCCATGGTTTTTCTCCTTTTCAATGGCGTTCGGGTTGCAATACTAAAATGCCATGTTCTGGCAGGAACAATATATTGACCCCAGGTCACGGATGGTAAGAGCAGGCCCCTGACGCATCCATTACAAGGTCACTTGAAGCCACGGGAACGAACTTGCCTCCAGGAAATTTCACAGGCATCTCGCCTGGATTCACGCCATCCGCCCGCCACCCATGGAGCCTGTCCTCGTTACCTCGAATTACAGAAATATGAGTCGTTCCCTCATTATGGGACAACACAACATCATCGTCCGAGACAGACACACAAACTCGGTCGACGAGCCCAAGATCGAAGATCAGCCCCTCCCCTTCCGTCAGCTGAACGGGGATCCCACTGAGCAGCCGCGCGCCAAAATTGAGAACAAAGAGAACAGCAAGAACGACAACCATTGGCCAGGTGGCCATCCACATCAGATCAGAGACGGCCCCTTTCGAAAACCACAGCCGGTAATATTCTGCCCAGCCCCGAATCGCTCCAGTTAGGACAACGAGAGTGAGAGCGAAGAGTCCAGCACCGAGAGCCGCGAGGACCGCCACCATCTGCCAATCCCGAAGGTCCTCGGCCCTCAAGTCGAAAGCACGCAGCAGGGCCCACACGGCAACTGATCCCGAGGCAGCCGATGCAAAGATGAGGAAGGACATCGCTCCGAACGACCACAGACTCCTCACCTCCGGCCTAAGGATGTGGAGATGCTTCCACCCTCGGATCAGCAAGAACCCAGCCAATACCGCTACCCCGGCCCTGAGAAGGGCCACCAGCCATCCATCCGTCGGAGCGGGGGGCCTCTGCTGCCAGGCGAGGGAGCAAACCCAAGCCAGGTACATGAACATGCCGATGCCTACTACAGGCCCAAGCCACCGACGTGGATGCCCCGCATGGGACCCAGTCGTCCACCATCCCAGCCACGCCGCCAGTGACAACCCGGCCAAATAGGCCGCGAAAATCCATCCAGACTGAATAGTCGGAGAGCCGACGAACACAGCAGAGGCCAAAACAAGGAGAGCAGGCAGAAAAACTTTAGAAGAATTCAGCAGCCGGCCCACCAGGCTCATGTTCTCTCCCTGAATCTGAGCCGGCTCCATTGCCAGACGAGCCCTCACCGGACACAGTTGTCGCGGGCCTCCGAGCCGCGTCCGAGCAAGAAGGCGCGATGCTCGTGCTTCCTCGTCCTTCAATCGCTCCTTCGGGTTCGCCCCCACCGCCCGTTCAACGGCGACCTCCCATTGCGCACCCCCTCGGAGCCACTGCCACAGGGCGTCGCCCCTACGCTCCATCGAGGGATGCGCCTGGGCCACACGCCGTCGGTCCCGTGTCACCGAGTCACGAAGACGGATTTCATCGACCCACAGGGGAACAACCGTCTGAGAAAAGTCAGCCAGCTCCTCCCGGCACGCGCGAGCCGATACCCTCCGAGCGCAGTACAACGGAATTGCAAGTTTGTACCTATCCCGACCGATCGCTTCTGGCATCCACCCTCGTGCCTCCGCACCACGCTCCAGTCGGTAGCTGTCATCCGGCGATCTCGGTCGGACCATGACCTCGACGACACGGTTCTGGTTGGTTTGCTGAGTCATCTCACACCCCCGCCCGCTTCACCACGGGCACCAGCGTGCCGTCGTAACGCTCCTCCACGGGCGTCACGATGGCCAATGCGTCGACGGGGATCGGCAGCGAGTAACCCACCGGCATGCCCTCAGGCATCGTGAGCTGCTGGGGCAGCGGCTCGAGCGACTGGAGCAGGTGGCTCAGGAACTGCGCCTCCCCCACACCGCCGGCCTGGAACGCACCCGGCACCTGCCTGTAAGCGGCCATGAAAAGCTGCCCATAGGTGGCCAGGGAATGACCCGCTGACGGCCATGAGGACTGCCCAGTGATGGCCACGGGAACTGCCCGGTGCTGGCCATCTGGTTTGCCCGCGTTGCTCGTAGAAGGCCGGATCGACGAATCCGTCGAGCGCGATGATGGGCAACCCTGTCAAGCAAGATCGCACCCTGGCACCTCTGTCCAGCAGCACCCAACTGGCTCTGACACATGCGCCTAGTGGGTATACCCGGCTGGACGACTATCGGAGGGGCGCGGATCCACCCTTCTCGCCCTCACGTGTGACTTCGTCTGCTGAATGGCGGGGTTCTTCGGTCGCTTCGTGGCGGGGTCAGGTGACACCGATGACCAGGGTGCTCTGTGCGGCTTCGATGACGTCGTTGGTGATGGTGTCGAGTTCGTTGATCTTCAGGACCCGCTGGATCTGGGGGAAGAGGCGTTCGAGGAGCCGGAAGTTGCCGCGGGCGTAGAAGAGGGACAGGACGATGATGTCGTCGATGTTCGTGGCCACGAACAGGCCGATCGCCTGCAGGATCGGGGTGAGCAGTTCCATCGGTGCCTTTCAGGGCGCGCCGGACCGCCGGCGGTGGGTCAGTGGGGCCGCGTTGGTCCGCGGGGGTCAGTGTCCGCGCGTGGGCTGGTGGGTGCGTGCGGCGCGCAGGCCGTTGAGGATGACCAGGACCTCGGCGACTTCGTGGATGAGTACGACGGCGGCCAGGCCCAGGACGCCGGTGATGGCCAGGGGTGGCAGCGCGGCGATGATGAGCAGTGACAGGACGATGTTCTGGTTGACGATGCGCCGTCCGCGTCGGGCGTGGGCGATGGCCTGGGGCAGCAGGCGCAGGTCCTGGCCGGTGAAGGCGATGTCGGCGGACTCGATCGCGGCGTCGGAGCCGGTGGCTCCCATCGCGATCCCGACGTCGGCCGCGGCCAGGGCGGGGGCGTCGTTGATGCCGTCACCGATCATCGCGGTGGGCCGGCGCACGCTGAGCTCGCCCACGGCGGCGGACTTGCCTTCGGGGCGCAGCTCGGCGCGCACGTCGCTGATGCCGGCCTGGGCCGCGAGGGCGCGGGCGGTGCGCTCGTTGTCTCCGGTCAGCATCGTGACGTCGATGCCCTGGCCCGCCAGGGTCGTGATGACCTCGGGGACCTCGGGACGGAGCTCGTCACGCACCCCGATCGCCCCGGCGACCGCGCCGTCGCGGTGGACGACGACGACCGTCATCCCCTGGGCCTCCAGGTCACGGACCCGGTAGGTGAGGTCGCCGGGGTCGACCCAGCGGGGGCTGCCGACCAGCACTACGGCGCCGTCGACGGTGCCGTGGATTCCGTGGCCGGCTTCCTCGGTGGTGCCCTGGGCGGCGGGGATTGTGGGGGCGGCGTGGGTGATGGCGGTGGCGAGGGGGTGGGTGCTGTGCTGCTCGAGCGCGGCGGCCCAGGCCAGGACCTGTTGCTCGGTGACGTCGGCGGCGGGGACGACGGCGGTGACGGTGGGCTGGTTGCGGGTCAGGGTCCCGGTCTTGTCGAAGGCGACGTGCCCGATGTCCCCGAATCGTTCGAAGATGGCACCGCTCTTGATGATGACGCCGAACTTGCTGGCCGAGCCGACCGCGGAGACCACGGTGATCGGCACCGCGATCGCCAGCGCACACGGGGAGGCGGCCACGAGCACCACCAGGGCGCGGGTGATCCAGGTCTGCGGGTCACCGGCGAGTGAGCCGATGAGCGCGACCAGCACGGCCAGGACCAGGACGCCGGGCACGAGCGGACGGGCGATGCGGTCGGCCAGCCGGGCGCGTTGCCCCTTCTCGGCCTGGGCGCGTTCGACCAGGCTCACGATCGTGGTCAGGGAGTTGTCGGTGCCGGGCGCGGTCGCCTCGACCTGCAGGGCTCCGGCGGCGTTGATCGCCCCGGCAGACACCTCATCACCGGGGCCGACCTCGACGGGGATGGACTCACCGGTGATCGCCGAGGTGTCCACGCTGCTGTGCCCGCTGCGGACGATGCCGTCGGTGGCGATGCGCTCACCGGGCCTGATCAGCATGACCTGCCCCTCGGCCAGGTCACGGGCCGGGACGCTCGCGCTATGGCCGTCGGTGAGGACGGTGGCGCTCTGGGGCACGAGCTTGAGCAGCGCGCGCAGCCCGGCACGCGCCCGGTCCATCGCCCGGTCCTCCAAGGCCTCGGCGATGGAGTAGAGGAAGGCCAGGGCCGCGGCCTCCTCCACGTGGCCGAGGATGACCGCGCCGGTGGCGCTCATCGTCATGAGGAGCGCGATGCCGAGCTTGCCCGTGGCGAGCTTGCGCAGCGCACCGGGGACGAACGTGGAGGCCCCGAGCAGCAGACCGACCCAGAACAGCACCAGCGCCGCGCTCTGGGCGCCGGACCACTCACAGGCCAGCCCGGCGACGAACGCGACCCCCGAGGCGATGGGGATCAGGACGGCGCGGTCAGCCCACCACGGGGTCTCGTGCTCGTCGTCGGTCTCGAGCTCCTCGACGGGGGTGTGGGTGGTCGCCCTCATGCCACGGTCCCGCTCGGGCAGCAGCCGGGCACCGTGCAGGTGGCATCCACGCACGGGGCGTTCTCATCGACGGCCAGCGTCACCTCGACCAGCGCGGTCATCGCCGCCCCCAGGTGGGGGTCGGCGATCTCGTACCGCGTCTGGCGCCCCTCGGGCTCGGCCACGACGATGCCGCAGTCCCGCAGGCAGGTGAGGTGGTTCGACACGTTCGACCGGGTCAGGCCTAGGTCGCGGGCGAGTACCGCCGGGTAGCTCGGGCCCTCGAGGAGTGTCATGAGGATGCGGGAGCGGGTCGGGTCGGCCATCGCCCGGCCCAGCCGGTTCATCACGTCCAGCCGCGAAGCAATAG
>NZ_JABFBA010000025.1:0-686 GCF_017168445.1 Micrococcus sp. KRD026
GACGACCTGCTCGGGGGTGTGACGCTTCCTGCTGTTCGTCATGATCTGACCAGTCTCCCTGCCCGCGACCGCGGGCAACAGGACGACTCTCATAACGACTGGACCTACGAAACGGGGTCAGCCCAGTACTCCATCGGCACATCCCCGGCCTCATGCTCGGCTGCCGCTTCCGCCTCCTCCGAGAGCGTCGGCGTGGGCTCAGGGGTGGGCGTGGGCTCCGAAGCAGGAGCAGACCCCGCAGTAGGGGTCGAGGTCGACGATGCAGCCGGCGTGGAGGATGCGCCCCCGGACGCGCCGTCCACCTCCAGCGCCGCATACTCCGGGATGCGGTTAATGATGGGCGTCATGTTCTCAACGAACCTGTTGAGTTCCTCACCGGGCTGGTAGCAGTCGGTGGCTGCACCGGTCACAGACTGCACGATGTCCTGCATTGGCATCGTGTACCTGCCACCGCCCGACTTCACAATGCGCTGGATCTCCTCAGGCTCGGCCATCAGACGGTCCAAGGTGTCGAGATACTTGGGATGGGCGACCGCGCGCAGCTGATCGCCCTGCTCCACCTGGGCTGACCCCGTTTCGTAGGTCCAGTCGTTATGAGAGTCGTCCTGTTGCCCGCGGTCGCGGGCAGGGAGACTGGTCAGATCATGACGAACAGCAGGAAGCGTCACACCCCCGAGCAGGTCGTC
>NZ_JABFBA010000025.1:786-1264 GCF_017168445.1 Micrococcus sp. KRD026
AACCACCACCGCCGGCACTCCTCGCTCGGCTACCTAACCCCAGCCGAGTACGCTCGGCAGTGCACCCATCAAATGGAAACCGACGACTCACAGAACGTCCGGACCGAATGAAGGGGGCGGCTCACACCAACCCCGCCACGCGACGATCCCTATCGCTCATGACGAGGTCTTCCATGTAGAAGTCCACGCTGAAGTCCAGGACGTCTAACGCCAGACCACCGCGGTTGCCTGCCAGCTGTTCGCACGTCTCGGTGGCCGTCAGCTGCATGGGGCTCTCCGAGGCGGCGGGCGTCGGCGACACCGCCGAAGAAGACGAGGACAATGAGGATTGGGAGCTAGGGCGTGTCTGATAATAGATGCACGAGTCAGCTGAGACCCTGGGGACATGTCCCGGTTCCAGATGCTCTCCGACGCCCAATGGGAGTTGATCGCCCCGATGCTCCCGACCCGGACCGGCCGCGCCGGCAGGCCGTTCGCC
>NZ_JABFBA010000026.1:0-1441 GCF_017168445.1 Micrococcus sp. KRD026
CCGCTCCCCAGGAGGAACCCCCGCCCATGGCCGCCACGCTCTCCCAGTGGGTCGCCGCCGCGCGCCTGCGCACGCTGCCCATGGCGATCGCCCCCGTGATCGTCGGTTCGGCCGCCGCCGCGGAGCTCGGCCGCTTCCACCTCGGCGCGGCCCTGCTGGCCCTCGTGGTCTCGCTCGCCCTGCAGGTGGGCGTGAACTACGCCAACGACTACTCGGACGGGATCCGCGGCACCGACGACGAGCGCGTCGGCCCCTTCCGGCTCACCGTCTCCGGGCTCGTGCCCGCGGCCCAGGTGAAGCAGGCGGCCTTCGCGTCCTTCGGTCTCGCCGGGCTGGCCGGCCTGGGGCTCATCCTGCTCTCGGGGCACTGGTGGTTCCTGCTGGTCGGCGTCGCCTGCGTGGTGGCCGCCTGGTACTACACGGGCGGCAAGAAGCCCTACGGCTACCTGGGCCTGGGCGAGGTGTTCGTGTTCGTGTTCTTCGGCCTGGTGGCCGTGCTCGGCACCACCTACACGCAGGCCGGCCAGGTCAGCGGCCTGGCGTGGGCCGGCGCGATCGGCTGCGGCCTCATCTCCACGGCCCTGCTGATGGCCAACAACATCCGGGACATCCCCACGGACCGGGCCGTGGGCAAGATGACCCTGGCGGCCCGCCTCGGCGACGGCCCCGCGCGGGCCTCCTACGGCGTCATGCTCGCCGTCGCCCTGCTGCTGCCGCTGTTCTGGGTGGCCGTGCACCCGTGGCTGCTGCTGGTGCCGCTCGGCGGCCTGCTGGCGATCCGGCCCGTCCGCACCGTGCTGCGCGCCCAGGACCGCCGGGCACTGATCCCGGTGCTGCGCGCGACCGGCGTGATCGGGATCGTCTACGCGCTGACCTTCACCCTCGGCGTCCTGCTCTGAGCGCCCGCACCGCGGGCCCCGGGGCTCACTCGCGGAAGCGGCCCTGCGTGTAGGCGTCCTCGGCCTCGGCGTCGGCGGCCTCGGTGCGGCCGCGGCGGCCGGGGCGGCCCTCCCACGCGGCGGACAGGTCCTGGGTGGCGCCCCGACGCAGGCGGCCGAGGAACAGGTAGCTGACGGCGAACGTCAGGATCGCGGCGGCCAGGGTGGCCATGACCATGCCGAGGCCGAGCTGCAGGCCGACCCACCAGAGGACGAAGAAAAGGGCCACGCGGAGCAGCCCGTAGTAGAGAATGCGCACCGGCCCATTCTACGAGCGGTGCCTGGACGCCCGCCGAGGGCCGCCGTCGCCCCCTGGACGCCCGCCGGTTCCGCGGGCCTTCGCCCGGGGCGGAGCCGAGACCGGCTCCGCCCCCGCCTAGATGTTGTGGGTCATGAGGTTCTTGCCACGAGGCGCCGGCTGAGATGAGACGAGTGGGCCCCGCCCCGCAGGATGGAAGTTCCTACACCACCCACCTGCCAGAAGAGACCCACTCATGACTCAC
>NZ_JABFBA010000026.1:1541-21679 GCF_017168445.1 Micrococcus sp. KRD026
CCCCACGGCCCCGCCGGCTGGCAGTCTCCCGGCCCGGTCGAGCTGCCCCCGCGGCCGCGCTCCCTGACGGCCGCGTTCTGGCTGATCGTCTCGGGCGGCCTCCTGCTGCTGGCGACGACCCTGCTGGCGGCCTTCGCCATCACCCAGCCGGAGGGCCAGGTCGCGATCCAGCAGGAGCTGGACCGGTCCGTCGAACAGATGAATCTGCCCGCCGACCAGGCGGAGCAGATGCGCACCATGATGGACGGGATGCTCCCGGCCCTCGCCACGACGGCGGCCGTGTTCGGCGTGCTCGCGTTCCTCGTCTACCTGTGGGTGGCGTTCGCGATCCGCGGCGGCTCGCGCGCCGCGCGCATCGTCGGAACGGTGCTGGCGTCCCTGTCCGTGCTGGTGCTGGTCTCCAACGCCGTGATGGGGGCGTTCAGCCCGCTGGACCTCGTGTGGGTGGGCCTCGGCGTCGCCGGCATCGTGCTCGCCTACCGCCCGGACGCCACGGAGTACATGCGGCTGAAGACCTGGCAGCGCTTCGCGCGCCGCTGAGCCCGCTCAGGCCCGCGGGGCGTCCAGGAGCCGGCCCAGGCGGGCCGGGTCCACGCGCCAGAAGTCGCGCTGGACGCCGTCCACGAAGAGCACGGGCACCTCGTCCACGAAGCGCTCGAGCAGGTCCGGGTGCGCGGCCCCGTCCACGGCCTCCCAGGCCTCGCCCCGCGCGTCGCACACCTGCACCACCGTGGCCTCGGCCTCGGCGCACAGGTGACAGCCGGGCTTCACGAGCAGCTGGACGCGGGCGGTGGCGGCGGGCAGGTCGACGGTCATGGCCCCCACTCTACGGATCGCCGTCCACGACGAAGCCGCCGTCCCCCCGGAAGGGGACGGCGGCTTCGTCTCGTCAGCGCCCGGAGGGCGCGGGCGTCACTTCTTGTTGCGACGCTGGTGACGGGTCTTGCGAAGCAGCTTGCGGTGCTTCTTCTTCGACATGCGCTTGCGGCGCTTCTTGATCACAGATCCCATGGGGACTCCTTGAATCGGGGCGAGGGTCGGCGGTCGTGGGACCGCAGGCATCCGGGGCGCCGGACACGCCGACCCGCATTCCACCGGATGTGGAACGCCTGGAAACGTTCTCGGCCACAATACCGGCCGCACGGGCCCCGGTCGAACCGGGACGGGGACCGGCTCAGTCGAACCAGGGGTCGAGCCCGTGCAGCGGGAACACCTCGCGGCGCGTGGCCATGATCGACTGGTCCACCGGGTCGGCCGGGTCGTAGCCCACCTCCCACGAGCGCCACCACACGTCCGCGTCCTCGCCCATCACGGTGGGGATCCGCTCGGCGTCGTCCCCCTCGTGCACGGACATGTCCCCGGTCAGCTCGTCCGCGGTGAGGGCCCGGACGTGCTCGATCCAGGCGGCGGGGATCTCGCTCCTCACGGGGATCGGGGTCTGCAGGACGGCGGCGGTCAGGTGGGCCCACGCGCGCGGCACCACCCGCAGCGGGTTGTAGCCGCCGCCCCCGGTGGCCAGCCACCGGCCGTACGCGAACCGGTCGGCCCAGTCGCCGACGTCGAATGCGAGCTGGCGCTGGCCGTCCACGCTCAGCCGCAGGTCGGCGAGCGGGTCCGTGAGGTGGCCGTCGCAGCCGTGCTGGCTGACCAGCACGTCCGGGGCGAACGCCTCCAGCAGGGGCGGGACCACGGCGTGGGCGGCGCGCAGGAAGCCGGCGTCACCGGTGCGCGGGGGCAGCGCGACGTTCACCGCCGTGCCCTGGGCGGCCGAGCCGCCGATCTCGTTGGCGAAGCCCGTGCCCGGGAACAGGCTGATGCCCGTCTCGTGCAGGGAGATGGTGAGCACGCGGGGGTCGTCGTAGAAGATCGACTGCGTGCCGTCGCCGTGGTGCGCGTCCACGTCGACGTAGGCCACGCGCTCCGCGCCGAGGTCCAGCAGGCGCTGGATGGCCACGGCGCAGTCGTTGTAGATGCAGAACCCGGACGCCGAGGACCGGGCGGCGTGGTGCATGCCGCCGGCGAAGTTCACGGCGCGGTCCACCTCGCCGGACCAGATCGCCTCCGCGGCGACGAGGGAGCCGCCCGCGATCCGGGCGGCGGACTCGTGCAGGTCCGGGAACACGGGACAGTCCTCGGTGCCCAGGCCGAAGCGGCCGTCCTCGGCCGACGACGTCGCCGCGGCCCGGCGGACGGCGGCGACGTACTCGGGGTCGTGGACGAGGGCGAGCTGCTCGTCCGTGGCCACGGGCGGCTCCACGATCCGCACGTGGGGCGCGTCCAGCAGGCCGAACGCCTCCACGAGCCGGTGCGTGAGATCCAGCCGCAGGGGCGCCATCGGGTGCTCCGCGCTGAACCGGTAGCGGAGCAGGCTGGAGTCCCACACCACAGCAGCGGGGGTGGGAGCGGGAGGGGTGGACGTGGTGCTCATCACGGTCCAGCCTAGGGCTCCGGGCGGCACGGTGGCGACGATCGCCTCGGATGTCTCGCCCGCGTGACGCGCGGGCCACGGCGCGCGCGATACTGGGAGCCGGTCCGTTTCCCGTCCCCCGTGCAGGAGGTGCCCCGTGGCAGGTCCCCGTCCGACTCCGCACGCCCGCCGACACGGCGGGGTGCGCCGGCCCGGCGGCCTCCCCCGGCCCGGCCAGGCCTCCACGCTGGAGTCCTCGACCGACCTGCGCACGGTGCTGCGGCGCTCGGGCCGCGCCGTCAGCTCGGTGGTGGGCGGCTCCCCGGCCCGCGCCGCCCTCTCCGCCTTCGCCCTCATGGCCCTGGTGTTCACCGGGCTCCTCGCCCTGCCGTGGGCCGCGGCGGACGGCCACGCCACCCCCCTGCACGACGCCATGTTCACCGCGGTCTCCGCCTTCTCCGTGACCGGTCTGACCACCGTCAACACGGCCGCGCACTGGTCCCCCGCGGGCCAGGTGATCATCCTCGTGGCCATCCAGATCGGCGGCCTGGGCATCCTCTCGATTGCCTCGCTGCTCACGCTGGCCGTCTCCCGGCATCTGGGCCTGAGGTCGAAGCTGGCGACGCAGCAGGCGGGCATGACCTCCGGCAGTCTCGGCGAGGTCGGCCAGCTGCTGCGCGTCGTCGTCGTGACGGTGCTGACCGCCGAGGCCGCGCTGGCGCTCGTCCTCGTGCCGCGGTTCGCGGCCATCTCCGGCTCGTGGCTCACCGGCCTGTGGCACGGGGTCTTCTACTCGGTCAGCGCCTTCAACAACGCGGGGTTCACCCTGCACGTGGACGGCCTGCCGGAGATCATGCACGACCCGGTGATCATCACGGTGCTCGGCGTCGGTGTGTTCCTCGGCGCGCTCGGCTTCCCCGTGGTCATGGTGCTGCTGGAGAAGGGGTGGCGATTCCGGGAGTGGAACCTGCACACCAAGCTCACGGTCGAGGTGACGCTGGCGCTGCTGGTGCTCGGCGCCGTCGCCCTCTTCTTCTTCGAGGCGGGCAACCCGGCGACCCAGGCCGGGATGGGCTTCTGGCAGCGGGTCGGGCACTCGCTCTTCGGTTCCGTGATGACCCGCTCCGGCGGCTTCGCGATCGACGACACGAACGCGCACCGGCCCGAGTCCCTGCTGCTCATGGACGCGCTGATGTTCGTGGGCGGCGGGTCCGCCTCCACCGCGGGCGGCATCAAGGTGACCACGCTGGCGATCATGTTCCTCGCGATCGTGGCGGAGGCGCGCGGCGACCGCGAGGTGACGGCGCACGGCCGCACGATCGCCCCCGAGTCCCTGCGCGTGGCCATCGCGGTGCTCGCCCTCGGTGCCACCCTCGTGCTCGTGGCCACTCTGGCGCTGGTGCACATCACCGACGAGTCCCTCCAGCGGCCCCTGTTCGAGGTGATCTCCGCGTTCGGCACGTGCGGGCTCTCCGTGGGCGTCTCCGCGGAGAGCCCACCGACCGGCAAGTACGTCCTGACGGCCATGATGTTCGCGGGCCGCGTTGGTACGATCACGTTCGCCGCCGCCCTGGCCCTGCGCCAGCGGCGCGTGCTCTACCGCTTCCCCGTCGAGAGGCCGATCATTGGCTGACGCCCCGCAGCGCACCGATCCCAACGCCCCCGTGCTCGTCGTGGGGCTGGGCCGCTTCGGCGCCGCCACGGCCGAGGAGCTCGTCGCCCAGGGCCGCGAGGTGCTCGCCGTCGAGCGGGACCCCGTCCTCGTGCAGCGCTTCGCCCCCTCGCTCACCCACGTGGTGGAGGCGGACGCCACCGACCCCGAGGCCCTGCGCCAGCTTGGCGCGCAGGACTTCGCGACGGCGGTGGTCGGCGTGGGCACCTCCATCGAGGCATCGGTGCTGATCACCGTGAACCTCGTGGACCTGGAGATCCCCCACATCTGGGTGAAGGCGATCAGCGAGGCGCACGGCACGATCCTCAAGCGGATCGGGGCGAACCACGTGATCTTCCCCGAGCACGACGCCGGCGTGCGCGCCGCCCACCTCGTGAACGGGCGCATGCTCGACTTCATCGAGTTCGACGACGACTTCGCGATCGTGAAGATGTACCCGCCGGCCGAGTGCGTGGGCTTCACGCTCGCCGAGTCCCACGTGCGATCCAAGTACGGCGTGACCGTGGTGGGCGTGAAGACCCCGGGCGAGGACTTCACCTACGCCCAGCCGGACACCCGGGTGGGCCCGCGCGACACCCTCATCGTCTCGGGCCACACCGACCTCATCGACCGGTTCGCGGCCCGGCCCTGAGGCACGCCGGAACCGTCAGGCCCCGAACTCCTCGGCCATTTCCTTGTCGCGCTGCGCGGCCGCGTCCATGGCACGGTTCACGAGGTCGTCCATGCCGCCGTCCAGGAACGCCTCCACGGCCTTCTCGGTGGTGCCGTTCGGGCTCATCACGGCCTTGCGCAGAGCCTCGGCCCTGGCCCCCTCCTGCTGGAGCATGATACCGGCGCCCTTGACGGTGGCCGCGGCCATGGCCTCGGCGGAGGCGGCGTCCAGTCCCATCTCGGCGCCGTGGGCGGCGATCAGCTCGGCCAGCAGGAACACGTAGGCCGGGGCGGAGCCGGCGGTGGCCACCACGGCGGAGAGCTGCTCCTCGGCCACCGGCACCACCAGGCCGGAGCCCTCGAAGAGGGCGCGCACGGCGGCGGTCTGCTCCTCGGTGACGCCCGGCCCGGGGGCCATGCCGACGACGCCGGAGCCCACCGTCAGGGGCGTGTTCGGCATGGTCCGCACGATCGGCTGCCCCGCCGGCAGCACGGCGGCCATGGTGGCGGAGGTGACGCCGGCTGCCACGGACACCACCACGGTCTCGGGGCGCAGCGACGGCGCCAGGTCCGTGAGGGTGGCGACCATGTCCTTCGGCTTCACGCCCACCAGGACGATGTCCGCCTCGGCGACCGCGGCATGGTTGGCGCGTTCGTCCCGCTCCTGGGAGGTCACGGTGACGCCGTGCTGCGCGGCGGCCTTCTCGGCGGAGGCGGCGGAGCGGGTGGTGGCGGTGACGTCCTCGGCGCGCACGGCGCCGGCGTCGAGGGCTCCGGCGAGGATGGCCCCGGTCATGGTGCCCAGGCCCAGGATGGTCAGCTTCATGGTCGGTCCGTCTCCTTCGTGGTCGGGCGCGGGGCGTCGTCGTGGTGGTGGTCGGTCCCGCCGGCGGCCAGGTGATCGCGCGCGAAGGCGAGCGAGGCGGCGAGCATCTCCTCCCGCTGGCCCGCGTACTCCACGCCGCGCGTGCCCACCTCCACGCACACCGTGCCGGCCAGGCCCGCGGTCGCCAGGTGGCGCAGGGTCTCGGCCACGCGCTGCGTGCCCTCGCCGGGGGCCAGGTGGTCGTCCTTGCCGGAGTCGTTGCCGTCGGTGAGGTGGACGTGCCGCAGCCGCGGGCCGAGCTCGCGGACGGCCGCCAGGGAGTCCGCCCGCGCGATGGCCGCGTGGGAGAAGTCCCAGCAGATGTGCTCGTACGGCTCGGGCAGCGGGTTCCAGTGCGGCAGGTACATCTTGGCCTCGCGGCCGTAGGCCCGCCACGGGTACATGTTCTCCACGGCGATCACGACGCCGGTCTCCGCCATGAGCTCGTGGATGCCCTCGGCGAAGCGCACCGCGTACGTGCCCTGCCAGCGGAACGGCGGATGGGCCACCACGGTGGCCGCGCCCACGGCCTGCGCCAGCTCCACGGAGCGGCGGATCTTGGACCACGCGGAGCCCCAGACCTGCTGCGTGAACAGCAGGGTGGGCGCGTGGATGGAGTCGATGGGCATCCCGTGCCGCTCGGACAGCCGCGTCAGCCGCCGCGCGTCCTGGCTCCACGCGTTGTGCGTGACCATGACCTCCACGCCGTCGTAGCCGAGGTCCTCGGCGGTGGCGAACACGTCCTGGGTGCCCAGGGGGAACACGGACGAGGAGGACAGGGTCACGGGGATGTCCGCTCCGAAGCGCGCCGCGGGGGCCAGGTGCGCGGTGGAGTCCGGCATGGTCAGCGCACCCCCAGGCTCAGTCCCGGCAGGAGGGTGTCCGGGTTGAGGTTCACGTGGCCGACGCCGGGCCGGCCGTCCCGGGTGAGGTGGCCCTCGAGCATGAGCGCGTCGAGGCGGTTGAGGATCAGGCCCTCGCGCAGCGCCCACGGGCAGATCTCGAGCTGGGCGATGCCGAACGTGCGCATGGCCGTCAGCGCGACGATCGCCCCCGCGAACACCTGGTGCGCGCGCACGTCCGAGACGCCGGGCAGCTCCGCCCGCTCCGCGACGGTCATCGCCGCGAGGCGGTTCACCCACAGGTGCAGGTCGTCCGCGCGCAGGTGCCGCTTCACGAAGGGGCCCGCCGCCGACGGCGCCGCCCCGGTGATCCGGGCGAGGGAGCGGAACGTCTTCGAGGTGGCGGTGACCACCACGGGCGACTCGATGCGCGGGAAGGCCGTATACGCCTCCTCGAGTCGCTTCTCCACGTGCTTGCGGAGCTTCTTCACCGCCTTGGGGCTGGGCGGGTCCTCGAGCACCCAGTCGCGGGTGAGGCGGCCGGCGCCCAGCGGCAGGGACAGGGCGTGCGAGGGCAGCTCGTCCTGGCCGTAGGCGATCTCGAAGGAGCCGCCGCCGATGTCGAAGTTCAGGATGGAGCCGGCGCCCCAGCCCTGCCAGCGGCGCACGGCGAAGTACGTCATGGCCGACTCCTGGTCCCCCGTGAGCTCGGAGAGGTGCACACCGGTCTCGGCCTGCACGCGGGCCAGCACGGCGGCGCCGTTCGCGGACTCGCGGATCGCCGAGGTGCAGAACGAGATCATGTCCTCCGCCCGATGCTCCTCCGCGAACGCGGCGGCCTCACGGACGAAGTCCACGAGCTCCCGCTGTCCCTCCTCCGTGATCGCCCCGTCGGCGTCCTGGTAGCGGATCAGCGGAAGGGAGCGCTTGTGCTCCGCGTAGGCGACGGGGCGGGCCCCCGGGTGGGCGTCCACGAGCAGCAGGTGGACGGTGTTGGACCCGATGTCCAGGACGCCGAGGCGCATGGCGCTCAGGCCTTCTTCCGCGCGGTGGTCTTCTTGGCCGGGGCCTTGCGGGCCGCCGGCTTCTTGGCACCGCCGCGGGTGGCCGGGCCCTTGGCACGCTTGTCCGCGAGCAGCTGGTAGGCCTCCTCCGCCGTGAGCTCCTCGGGCTGACGGCCGCGCGGGACGGTGATGTTGGTGACCCCGTCCGTGACGTACGGGCCGAAGCGGCCCTCCTTCACGGTGACCTTCTTGCCGGAGACCGGGTCCTCGCCGAACTCGGCCAGCGGCGGCTTGGCGGCCCCGCGGCCACGCTGCTTCGGCTGGGCGTAGATCTCGAGGGCCTGCTCCTGCGTGATGCTGAAGATCTGGTCCTCGGACTCGAGCGAGCGCGAGTCCGAGCCCTTCTTCAGGTAGGGCCCGAAGCGGCCGTTCTGGGCGGTGATGACCTCGCCCTCGGCGTCCGCGCCCACGACGCGCGGCAGGGACATCAGCTGCAGCGCCTGCTCGAGGGTCACGGTGTCCACGGACATGCTCGTGAAGAGGGAGCCGGTGCGGGGCTTCTCCTTGGCCGGCTTCTTCTTCGGCTTGGGCTTGCCGTTCTTGTAGTACTCGGTGGGCTGGGCGTCGAGCCAGGCCTGCAGCTCCTCCTCGGTCATCTCCGGGATGACCTCGGTGACGTAGGGCCCGTAGCGCCCGTCCCTGGCGACGACGGTCCGGCCCGTCTCCGGGTCCGTGCCGAGCTCGCGCTCGGAGGGCTGGGCGGTGGCGAACAGCTCCTCGGCCTTGGCCGGGGTGAGCTCGTCCGGGGCCAGGTCCTCGGGGACGTTGGCGCGCGGCGGGGTGGCGCCCGCCTCCGCGTCGGCCGGCAGCGACCGCTCCAGGTACGGGCCGTACTGGCCCACCCGCAGGGTGATGTCCTCGGTGATCGGCAGCGAGTTCACGGCTCGCGCGTCGATCTCGCCGAGGTTGTCCACCACGTGCTTGAGGCCCTCGACGCCCTTCTCCGTCTCCGCGGCGGGGGCCCCGAAGTAGAAGGTCTGCAGCCAGGCCTCGCGGCCGAGCTCGCCCGCGGCGATCCGGTCGAGGTCGTCCTCCATGCGGGCCGTGAAGTCGTAGTCCACGTACTTCGCGAAGTAGTCCTCGAGCAGTCCGATCACCGCGAACGCGGTCCACGACGGGACGAGCGCGGTGCCGCGCTTGGACACGTAACCGCGGTCCATGATCGTGGAGATCGTCGGGGCGTACGTGGAGGGCCGCCCGATCTCGCGGCGCTCCAGCTCGGCGACGATCGACGCCTCGGTGTAGCGGGCCGGCGGGGAGGTCTCGTGCCCGGTGGCCTCGATCGGGTCACCGGTGAGGCGCTCGCCCTGGGCCACCTGCGGCAGGCGGCGGTCCTTGGCCTCCGCGTTCTCGCCGTCGACCTCGGCGTCCCGGCCCTCCTCGTACGCGTCGAGGAAGCCCTTGAACGTGATGACGGTGCCCGAGGCGCTGAACTGCGCGAGGCGGCCGTCCTGCGCGGTGGCCGAGAGCCGCAGCGTGGCGGTGTAGCCCTTGGCATCGGCCATCTGCGAGGCCACGGTGCGCTTCCAGATCAGCTCGTACAGGCGGAACTCGTCCGGGCGCAGCTCGGCCTTGACCTGGGCCGGGGTCCGGAAGGAGTCCCCCGCGGGCCGGATGGCCTCGTGGGCCTCCTGCGCGGTCTCGTTGCGCTTGGCGTAGACGCGCGGCTGGGCCGGCACGGCGTCCGCCCCGTAGAGCTCGGTGGCCTGGCGCCGGGCGGCCTGCACGGCTTCCTGCGAGAGGTTCACCGAGTCCGTGCGCATGTACGTGATGTAGCCGTTCTCGTACAGGCGCTGGGCCACCTGCATGGAGACGCGGGAGCTCATGCGGAGCTTGCGGGCGGCCTCCTGTTGCAGCGTGGAGGTGGTGAAGGGGGCGGCCGGGCGGCGGGTGTACGGCTTGTCCTCCACCGAGTCGACCGTGAAGTCCGCCCCGCGCAGACCCTCGGCCAGCGAGCGGGCGCCGGCCTCGTCCAGGTGGGTCACCTTCTTGCCGGCGGAGGCCTTGAGCCGCCCGGCGTCGTCGAAGTCGCGGCCCGTGGCCACGCGCTCGCCGTCCACCGTGCTGAGGCGGGCCGTGAACGAGCTGCCCACGGCGTCCGCGGCCTGCGCGCCCTCGGCCACCGTGAAGGTGCCCTCCACGCCCCAGTAGTGGGCGGAGACGAAGGCCATGCGCTCCCGCTCGCGCTCGACGACGAGGCGGGTGGCCACCGACTGCACGCGGCCCGCCGAGAGCCCGCGGGAGACCTTGCGCCACAGCACCGGCGAGAGCTCGTAGCCGAACAGGCGGTCGAGGATGCGGCGCGTCTCCTGGGCGTCCACGAGGGCCGTGTCCAGCTCGCGGATGTTCTCCAGGCCTCGGCGCACGCCCTCCTGGGTGATCTCCCCGAAGGTCATCCGGTACACCGGCACCGTGGGCTTGAGGGTGTCCAGCAGGTGCCAGGCGATGGCCTCGCCCTCCCGGTCCGCATCCGTGGCGAGGTAGAGGGCCTCGGCGTCCTTGAGCTCGCGCTTGAGCTCCGCGACCTTCTTCTTCTTGTCCGGGTGCACCACGTAGTACGGGGTGAAGCCGTGCTCCGTGTCCACGGCGAACTTCCCGAACGGGCCCTTCTTCATGTCCGCCGGCAGGTCCGAGGGCTTGGGCAGGTCGCGGATGTGCCCCACGGAGGAGTCCACCACCCAGCCGGAGCCCACCGCGTTGAGGTACTTCGCGATGGACTTGCTCTTGGCCGGGGACTCCACGATGACCAGCTTCTTGCCCTCGGGCACGGGAGCGGTCACGGAAGCGGATGACGTGGACAAGGGGGTCCTCCTCGGACGGGGAAGGCGGTGGTTCCGGGCCGGTGCGCGGTGCACGCCGGCGTCGGGCGGACGTCCCCACATCGTAGGGGGCGCGGTGCCCACGATAACGCCCGGCGTCCCCGCGCCCGCCACCGCCCGATCGTCAGCCCTCCACCAGGAACCCGTCCTCGTACAGCTCCCGCAGCGCGGCCAGCAGGCCGGCCCGCCCGACGTCGTCCAGCTCCAGCAGCGCGGCGACCGCGCCCACCAGCTGCCCCACGGACAGCTCACCGTCGGAGGCGGACAGCACGCCCGCCGTCGCGGTGTCCAGGCGCGCCACGCGCCGGAACCCGGAGCCCTGCCGGGCCAGGATCACCTCGGGGTGCTCTGCCCCGAACCGCTGGTGGCGCTCCTCCGTGACGTCCGCGGCCACGCGCAGGTGCAGGCCGCGCAGCGCGGCCAGGGCCGGGTCCCCGACGGCGTCCCCCGCCCCGGCGCCGGCGGTGAGCCGGTCCCGGCGGGCGACGGCGGCGGCCCACGCGGTGCCGAGGGCCTCGTCGACCGGCTGGGTCAGCTCCTCGGCGACCACCCACGCCCGGCCCTGGGAGCCGTCCGCGGCGGGCCGACGCAGCCACACGTGGCCGAAGCCCACGCCCGCGACCCCGCGCGCGGCGAAGTCGTCCAGGTACCCGCGGTAGGCGGCCTCGTAGGCGGGCGGGTCGAGCTCGAGCGAGGAGTCCTGCAGCCACGTCTCCGCGTAGCCCGCGGGGTCCTGCCGGTCGCGCTGGAGCAACCAGGCCTGCATCCCCGGCGCCACCCACGAACGCGGGCGCGCGTCCCACGGTGCGGTGTCGGCGTCGGCGGTGTCACCCGCCGGGATCTCCCAGTTGGCGAGCAGCTGCGCGGTGCCGCCCTCGGCGAGCACGTCCGGCAGGGCCGCGATCAGCTCCGCGACGATCCGGTCGCCCTCGCGGCCGCCGTCGCGGTAGGTCAGCACGGGCGCGTCCGGGTCCGTGCGCGGGGTGATCACGAACGGCGGGTTCGAGACCACGAGGTCGAACCGCTCCCCCGCCACCGGCGCCAGCAGATCGCCGGCCGCCAGCCGGACCCGGTCCTCGAGCCGCTCCCGGTCGAGGCCGAGCACGTCCGCGTTGAGCAGCAGGTTGAACCGGGTGAACGCCAGGGCGCGCTCGGAGAGGTCCGTGGCGGTGACGTGGTCGGCGTGGGCGAGCAGGTGCAGGGTCTGGATCCCGCAGCCCACCCCCACGTCGAGGGCGCGGGCCACGGGACGGCGCTGGGTGGCGCCGGCGAGTGTGAGGGAGGCCCGACCGACGCCGAGCACGTGCTCGGGAGGCAGCGGGCCGCGCCGCTGCTGGGCCGTCAGGTCCGAGGCGATCCACATCCGGCCCGGCTCGTCCGCCTCGTACGGCGAGAGGTCCACCGCGCCGCGCACGCGCCCGTCCGGCCCTTCCACGACGAGCCCGGCCGCCACGGCCCCGGCCAGGCCGAGGCTGGGCAGCGCGGCGTCGAGGTCGGCGGCGGGGACGGGGTCGCCGAGCAGCCAGGCCCCGACGGCGGCGGCGAGGCCCCGCGTGCCGTGCCGGTCGCCGGGGCCGGCTGCGTCGTCGTGCCGGCCGGGGCCCGCCAGGTGACCGGCGACGACGCGGCGGGCGGCCTCGGCGTGCTCGCGGTCCAGGGCGAGCGTGGCCACGGGTCCGAGCAGCCCCTCGACGGCGGCGGTGGTGAACGGCAGGGCCGCCAGGTCCGCGGCGAGGGCCACGGCCGTGGCCGGGGTCAGCCGCGGGGCGGGGGGCGACGGGCTCATGCCTCGGTCCTCTCGGCGGGGTGGGGGCGGTGGGCGCAGACAGGACAGCGGTGCTCGGGGTCGTCGGCGGCGCAGGCCGCACAGCGGACCTCGAGCGTGGTGCAGGCCGGGTCGGCGCAGTTGCGCAGCGCCGAGGTCGGTGCCTCGCACGTGACGCACCGGCCGATGGTCTCGGCGTCGGCGGTGAAGCGGGTGGACAGGCGTCGGTCGAACACGGCCAGCTCGCCCCGCCACAGTCCGGCGTCGCCACGGGCCTCGCCGTAGCGGACGATGCCGCCGTCGAGCTGGTAGACCTCGGCGAAGCCGCGGTCCTTGAGCAGGGCCGAGAGGACCTCGCAGCGCACGCCGCCCGTGCAGTAGGTGATCAGCGGCGCGTCCTTGACGTGGTCCAGGGCCCCGGAGTCGACGGCGGCGAGCAGGTCGCGGGTGGTGTGCGCGTCCGGGACCACGGCCCCGTCGAAGCGGCCGATGGCCGCCTCCACCGTGTTGCGGCCGTCGAGGAAGCGCACGGGGTTCGCGGTGCCGGCCCGCTCGGCGACGAGCGCGTCCACCTGGGCGGGGGTGAGCCGCTCCCCCGTGCCGACGACGCCGTCCGCGTCCACGGTGATGCGCTCGGGGGCCCCGAACGCGACGAGCTCGGGCTTGACCTTGACGGAGAGGCGGGGGAAGTCCGCCGCCGAGCCGCCCGACCACTTCACCTCGAGGTCCCGGAACGCCGGATGCTCCCGCGTGCCGCGCACGTAGCGCTTGACCGCGTCGACCGGTCCGCCGACGGTCCCGTTGATCCCCTGCGGCGACACGATGATCCGGCCGGTCAGGCCGAGGGACGCCGCGAGCGCGCGCTGCCACAGCCGCACCGCCTCGGGGTCGGCGAGCGGGGTGAACCGGTAGTACAGCGCGATGCGGGAGAGGGCGGCGGTGCTCATCGAGGTCCAGGCTAGTGCGCGGCCCCGGACGTGACGGCCGTGAGGGACGGGCGGGGCCTGGCCCGCACCGGCCTCACGCCTTACCCTTCAGACATGACTGAGCATCTGGATCCGGCACTGGTCGACATCTGGTTCGCGGCCTGGTCGCGATCGCGCGGCTACCGCACGAGCCAGGAGGCGGGGCGACGCGCGGCCCTGCGCACCCCCCGCCCCGCCCACATGATCCCCGGCGGCTCCGGTCGCGCCACGGTGGACGTGCCGGCCACGTGGGAGCACGTGGTGGTGAACCCCTCCCGCGCGGAGCTGGAGGACCTGCGCGAGGCGGTGCGGGACCAGGAGCAGATCCTGCTCACCGTGTTCGGCGACGCCGGCGAGGACCCCAAGGCCATGGGTCTGAAGGCCCAGGCCGAGCCGGAGCGCTTCATGACCATGGACATGGACCCCGAGCTGCAGGACGTGGAGCCCCCGCTGCTGCCCGAGGGCTATGAGGCCCGCGTGGACCAGCCGATGGAGGGCAGCCGTCGCCTGCGCATCCTGGCCGTCGGCGCCTCGACCGCGCCCGAGGGCGAGGAGGAGCTCGCCGCCCTCGGCTGGGTCACCGAGGAGGACGGCACCGCCGTCTACGACCGGATCTGGACGTCCCCGAACCACCGTCGCCGCGGCCTCGGCTCCCTCGTGATGCGCTACCTCACCTCCGAGGTCATGAGCGAGGGTGAGATCAGCCGCGGCCTGCTCGTCGCCTCCCCGGACGGCCAGAAGCTGTACCGCCACCTGGCCTGGACCGACCTCGGCCCCGTGTCCATCTGGGGTCGCGGCCTGGCCGAGGACAACCCCACCGCCGAGCACACCGGCACCATGGGGGCGTGACCGGCCACCTGCCGGAGCACGATCCCTGGGCGGATCCCGCGGGCGGCTGGGGGCCGCCCGGCACGGCGGACGCCGCGCCGCCCGTCGACGACGCCGCCCCGGACTCCTCCGGACCGGAGCCGCAGCCCGTCGGTGAGGTGGTGGCCGACGTCGTGGCCGGGCTGTCCGTCACGGCACCCGGCGACCTGCGCCCGGACACCCCGGCGGGGGCCGGACTCCGTGCGGCGCTGGGTCGGACCGGGTTGCCCGAGCAGATCCGCCACGTCACCGAGCTGCCCGCACGGCAGGCCCGGCACACGGACTGGCCCGCGGACGCTCCGGAGGGCCTGGTCAGGGCGTTCGCGGCGCGCGGCGTCGAGCGGCCGTGGCTGCACCAGGTGCGGGCCGCGGCCCTGGCCGGCGCGGGTACGCACACCGTGCTCGCCACGGGCACGGCGTCGGGCAAGTCGTTGGGCTACCAGCTGGCGGTCGGCACCCGGCTGGCCGCCGACCCCCGGGCCACCGCACTCTACCTCGCCCCCACCAAGGCCCTCGCGGCGGACCAGCTGACCTCCTGGCGCGCCCTCGAGCGGGACGGCGCCCCGGGGCTGCGCGCGGCCCCCTACGACGGCGACACCGCACCGCAGGACCGGATCTGGGCCCGCGAGCACGCCAGCGTGCTCATGACCAACCCGGACATGCTCCACGTGGGGATCCTGCCGCACCACGAGCGGTGGGCCGCGTTCTTCCGGAACCTGGCGTTCGTGGTGGTGGACGAGTCGCACACCTACCGGGGCGTCTTCGGCTCGCAGGTGGGCATCCTGCTGCGCCGGCTGCGGCGCATCGCCGCCCACTACCGCGGGGACCGGCCGGAGACCGTGTTCATCGGGGCGTCGGCGACGTCGGCGGATCCGGCCGGGCACTTCGCCCGGCTGATCGGGGCGCCGGCCACGGCCGTCACCGAGGACGCGTCCCCGCACGGGTCGGTCACGGTGGCATTCTGGGAGCCGGAGCTGACGGACCGCCGGGGCGAGAACGGCGCGCCCGTCCGCCGCTCGGCCATGGCCGCCGCCGCCGACCTGGTCACCGACCTGGCCCTGCAGCAGGTCCGCACGCTGGCGTTCATCCGCTCGCGGCGCGGGGCCGAGGCCATCGCGAGCGCGGCCAAGCGGCAGCTCGAGGAGGTCGAGCCGGGGCTCGGCACCCGGATCGCGGCCTACCGCTCGGGCTACCTGCCCGAGGAGCGGCGGGAGCTGGAGGCGGACCTGCGCTCGGGTCGGCTGCTGGGCATGGCCTCGACGCCGGCGCTGGAGATGGGCATCGACGTCGCGGGGCTGGACGCCGTGGTGGTGGCCGGCTGGCCGGGCACCCGAGCGTCGTTCTTCCAGCAGATCGGCCGCGCCGGGCGCGGCGGCCAGGACGCGCTCGCGTTCTTCGTGGCCTCGGACGACCCCCTGGACACGTTCGTGGTGGACCACCCGGAGGCCGTGTTCGACCTGGGCGTGGAGGACACCGTGGTGGACCCGGAGAACCCACACCTGCTCGGCCCGCAGCTGTGCGCGGCCGCCGCGGAGCTGCCGATCACGCCCGAGGCGTTCGGCTGGTTCGGGGAGCCGGAGCGCGTGCGCGCCCTGTTGGACGTGCTGGTCGAGCAGGGGCTGCTGCGCCGTCGGCCGGCCGGCTGGTTCTGGACGCACCCCGAGCACGCCGCCGGCATGGTCTCCCTGCGGGACGACGGCGGCGGCCCCATGGACATCATCGACGCCGAGTCCGGCGCCCTGCTGGGCACGATGGACTCGCCCCAGACCCACTACCAGGCGCATTCCGGCGCGGTGTACGTGCACCAGGACCGCACGTACCTCGTGGAGGAGCTGGACGAGGACGCGCACGCGGTGGTCGTCACACGCGCCTGGCCGGACTTCACCACGCAGGCCCGGGACGTCACGGAGATCGAGATCGTGGCGGTGCACCGCCGCCTGGACGCGCGCGAGGGCACCCTGCGCTGGTGCCTCGGGGACGTGCAGGTCCGCACCCAGGTGGTGTCCTTCCAGCGCAAGGCCCTGGTCTCCGGGGAGGTGCTCGGCGAGGAGCCCCTCGACCTGCCGGCACGGGACCTGTTCACCTCCGCGGTGTGGTTCCAGGCGGCCTCGGACGAGCTCATCGCCGCGGGGCTGACCACGGATCGCCTGCCCGGCGCCCTGCACGCGGCCGAGCACGCGATGATCGGCATGATGCCGCTCGTCGCCTCGAACGACCGCTGGGACATCGGCGGCGTCTCGATGGTCCTGCACCCGGACACCGGCTCCCCCGCCGTGTTCGTCTACGACGGCCGGCCCGGCGGGGCGGGCTTCGCCGAGCGCGGCTTCGAGCAGGCGCGTCGCTGGGTCGAGGCGACGGCGGGGGCCATCGCGGCGTGCGAGTGCGCGGAGGGCTGCCCGTCCTGTGTGCAGTCCCCCAAGTGCGGCAACCGCAACAGCCCACTGGACAAGGCCGGTGCGCTGACCGTCCTGCGGTTCCTGATGGACCACGCCGATCACCTCGTCCCGGCGGACGCCTCGACCGACGGCTCGGGCGGCGCCTCCTCCGGCGGGGCCACGGACGCGGCGCCCGGGGCCTGAAACCGCGGCGGGCCCGCGACGGCGTCGGCCGTGGCCGCCGGCAGCGGGGCGCGGGTGAGCTCGACCGCGACGCGCACGGTCCCGTCCTCGCGCACCTCGCACGCCACGACGGCGGCCCCGTTGCGTTCGGCGGTCCGCCCGGCCAGCGCGCACGGCTCGTGGTCGGAGAGCCCGCGCCGGGCGTCGGAGGCGGCGAGCGCCGCCAGATCGGCGGCCCCGGCCACCCGGGCGCCGGTGACCGAGGCCTGCCCCAGCGCCGCGACCGCCAGCAGCAGCCCCGCCCCCAGGGCGGCGGTGCCCAGGACGGACACGGTGCCCGAGCCGCGTTCGCCCCGCGCGGGCGCCCTCCCGCGGGTCATGACCGGTCCTCCGGCGAAGCGGCGGGCGTTCCGGGCCGCTGGTCGGGGGCGGCGGCGTGCGCGGTGAGGGTGAGGGCCTCGGCCCAGGCGAGCGGCCCGGGGCCGGGCTGGACGACCTCGACGGTCACCCAGCCGCCCTCGACGGTGTGCGAGAGCGAGGCGTCGTCGCCGGCCATGCGTGCCACGGCGTCTCGGGCCACCGCCTCGTCGTCGCCCCGGGCGAGGATGCGGGCGGCCGACGCCGCCGCGTCCTGACCCCGCACCCGCTGCACCGCGGCGGCGCCGGCCAGCAGGACGGATACGAGCACGAATGCGATCACGGGCAGCAGCACCGCGTACTCGGCGGTGACGGCCCCGGTCTCGCCGCCCCGGAGCGCCCGGGGCCGCCCCGCCGTCCGGGCGCCCGTGCGGCGCGCGGACGGCGGGGCGGAGGTCGGGTGCTCAGTCACGCTGGAGCGCCCCGGTGACGAGGTCCACGAGCAGCGACTGCACGTCCGGGCTGGTGAGCACGACGGCCAGCACACCCGCGAAGCCCACGGCGGCGAGGGTGAGGATGCCGTACTCGGCCGTGATCGCGCCGGTCTCCTCGCCCGCAGCGTCGACGACGCGGGCGAGGCGGTCGCGGTCGCTGGGGCGGGTGACGGCGGGCTGGGCGGTGTGGGAGCGGTGGGTCATGGTGGTCCTCCTGGAGTGGGCCCCGCGGTGCGGGGCGGTGGTGACGGCCCGGCCGGGCCGCTGGTCCCAGGCTGGCCCGCTCCGGGGCCCGCGCGCCGGGGGCGATGCGGATCCGGGGATGGGCCGGGGCGATCGGGGCCCTGTGCAGGACCGGACGCCCCGGCGTCGCCACGGCCTCAGCCCGGTCCCGCCCCGAGCAGGGCCATGACGACGGGCACCACGCCCCAGCACACGAAGGCGGGCAGCAGGCACAGCCCCAGCGGCATCACCAGGCGCACGGCGAGCTCCTCGGCCGCCCGTTCGTCGGCCCGCCGGGTCTGCTGACGGACGGCGGCGGCAGTCTCGGCCAGCGTGCGGGCGCCGGCCATCCCGGACCGGTGCAGCGGTCGCAGTCGGGCGGCGGTCTCGATCCACACCGGGTCCGTGTCGAGGCCCGCCCACGCCTCGTCCCAGTCCCGGCCCCAGAGCAGCAGCGCCGCCGTGGCCCGCAGGCCGCGGGCGCCCGGCAGGGTCCGGCCGAGGTCGTCCAGCGCGGCGGGCAGGGATCGGCCGGCGCTGAGCAGCGCCGCCAGCACGTCCAGCACGACGGCGGCGCCCACGGCCGCCGGCTCGCGCGCGGCCGAACGCAGCAGCAGGCGCGTCCAGGACCGCCCGGCCAGCCAGAACAGCAGCCCCACCGCGGCGACCACGGCGCCGACGGGCGAGCGGACCAGGTCCCACGGGGAGGTGCCGAGCAGCCACGCGAGGCCGAGGCCGCCCAGGGGCAGCCACTGCAGCAGTCGGGACGTCGCGCCCGGCCCCGCCGCGGCCGAGCGGCGGGCCCGGGCCGCGTCCACGTCCGCCTCGAGGCTGTGGGCCAACCGCCGGGCCACGGCTGCGGGAGCCGCGCCCGCCCGGGCCCCGGCCGCGAGCGCCGCATCGATCAGCGCCCAGCCCGGGTCCCGTGCGGGGGTCCGCCAGGACGGGGTCCCGCCGCGGCGCGCCGCCTCCCGGTGCAGGGTGGCGTCATGAGCCATCGCGTCCCCCGCCTCCACATCCCAGGCCAGCGCCTCGGCCCGGCGTCGGGCGCGGTGATGGGCACAGCATGCGGCACCCGCCTCGCCCGGACCCGACCCGCAGGCGGGCAGGGTGCACGCGGTCTCCCGCCAGGCCTGCTCCTCGGTCAGGCCGGCCGCGACGAGGGCGGCCCAGCGGCGCAGCGCGCCGACGAGCACCTCCGTCTCCTCCTCCGGCCTCGCCCGCCCCGCCCGCCAGGGCAGCAGCGGCTCGGCACGCCCAGCGCGCGACCGTCGTGTCTGCCCTGCCGCCGTCGTCGTGCTCACCGGCCGCTCCGCCCCGCCAGCCGGGCCGCGAGCGCGGGCACGCCGGGTCCCTCGACGGTCCGCCCGCCCGTCGCCTCCGTCCCGGGCCGCCACGTGAGGGCGGGCAGCAGGACGAACCCGTCGGCGCGCGGGTCCGGGACGGCGAGCTCCACGGGGTGCCGCCCGTGGCCGTCGCGGGCGATGTGCAGCACGGCGTCCACGCCGGCGCGGGCCTGCGCGGCCACCGTCTCGGGCCGCCAGCCGGCCAGGGAGGCCATGGCCGTCAGCCGGGCGGGCACCTCGGCGGCGGCGTTGGCGTGCAGGGTGCCCCACGCGCCCTGGTGTCCCGTGTTCAGGGCGGTGAGGACGTCGGCCACCTCGGCGCCGCGGCACTCGCCGACCACGAGCCGGTCCGGCCGCATCCGCAGCGCGTGGCGGACGAGCTCGGCCAGTCCGACCTCGCCGGCGCCCTCCGCGTTGGCGGCGCGGCACTGCAGGGCGACCACGTGCGGGTGATCGGGCGCGGCCTCGGCCGTGTCCTCCACGACGACGATCCGTTCGTCCCCCGGCACCCGGCCGAGGGCCGCGGAGAGCAGCGTGGTCTTGCCCGCCCCGGTCGCGCCGCTGACCAGGACGGTGGCGCGGTCGCGCACGAGCGCCTCGAGGGCGTCGGCCCAGAGGGCACCGTCCGGCCAGCCGTCGGCCAGCGCGGCCAGCGACGGCGTCGCCGCGGCCGGGATCCGCAGGCTCAGCAGGGTGCCGCCGCCACTGACCGGGGGCAGGACCGCGTGGACGCGCACGCCGCCCACGCGGGCGTCGGCCAGCGGCACCGCCGCGTCGAGGCGGCGGCCGGCCCGGTGCAGCAGCCGCACCGCGAGCGCCCGGGCGGTCGCGGGGTCGAGCCGATCGGGGCGGCGGACGAGGCCCCCGTCCCCGTCGGTCCACACCGCGCCCGCGCCGTCCACGAGCACGTCGGTCACGCCCGGGGTGCGCACCCAGGGTGCGAGCGGGCCGAAGCCGTCGAGCTCATCGACCAGCGCCGCCACGCGCGGGTCGTCGATCGGCGCGTCGAGGGCCTCGGCGATCAGCGGGGCCAGCGGCGGCTCCGCCCCGTCCGCGGCCGAGGCACGGGCCTCGGCCACGCGTCGGCGCACGACGGCGGCGTCCAGCCCGTCGGGGCCCGCTGCGGGTGCGGCGAGCGGCGGCGCGGCGACCTGCGTGCGTTCCGGCTCGGCCGGGCCGGTGCGGGGCCACGGGAACCGCCGGCCGCCCTCGGGCGGGGCGGGGCGGCGTCGTCGGCCCCGGGG
>NZ_JABFBA010000027.1:0-641 GCF_017168445.1 Micrococcus sp. KRD026
CCATCACGGTGGCCAGCACCACCACCCAAACGGGCAAACCAGCTGGCCACCAGTGGGCAGTTCTGATGGCCACCAGCGGGAAGAAACACTGGCCGCCTATGGGCAGAACTCAATGGCCCTTGACACCTGCCGTCCGTCAGGCCCTGCCAGCACGTAGTGCTGCGGCACCGGCACGCGCGGCACGGTGTAGAAGTCGGTCGGTGCCAGCCGCTGCAGAAGGTCTTTGCACTCCTGCTCCGTCCCATGGAGTGCGTAGGCCTTGGCTGCCCCGGTCTGCACGACCCCTGACAGGGGATCCACGAAGAGCCAGAGGTTGAAGCAGGGCTCCAAGGTCGCGTTCATCGCGTTCCTTCCGTCGTGAGTGGGTGCCAGCGGCGACCTGTGCGACCGCTCTTCGACCGTAGCCATACATCTCATACATTGGGAAGTACTTGTTCCGATAAGCCCCCTTATCGCAGCTGCGCGCATGTCCAACTACGCTCTCGCTGTAGACTCGCCGCATCGTTTCACCTCACCTCGGAAGGAGCCGCACAGCATGCCGATGAACATGACCGACATCGCCCGCCTCGCAGGCGTGCGGCGCCCGGTGGTCTCCATGTGGCGCGCCCGCCACACCTCAGGTCCTCACCCCTTCCCCGCCC
>NZ_JABFBA010000027.1:741-40333 GCF_017168445.1 Micrococcus sp. KRD026
CCCCAGGCCGGCGCACACGGCGGCATCCTCTTCGACGAGCGCGAAGTCACCGCGTGGCTCGGAGCCACCGGCTTGGGCAACAACCCCGACTCGCGCGCAGAGCAGCCTCTCCACACGGACACCCTCACCACCTTGGCTGCCCACGCGGACGCCGCATCCGCCCTCCTCCTGCTCCACCACGCGGCCCAGGCCCCGCTGACCACCCTCACGCCCGAAGAAATCGACGAGGCCCTCCTCCTCTCGCAGTTCCCCGCCGAACTGCTCCCCCCAGACCTCGACCTCACCGACCCGCCCCTTGCCGACCTCATCCCCCGCATCGACGACGTCGCGGAGGCCGCCTTCACAGCGGAGGATGCGCTGGCGCGCCTCGTCGAGAGCCTTCCCTCCGATCCTGCCGAGGGCAGCGGCGCGGCCCTGACGTCCCCGGCCCGCGCACTCCTCGCTTCCGTCCTCACGGAGATCCACGCTGAGACGGACTTGCCCCTCGTCCCGACGAACCTGGCGTCCCTCACCCTGCTCACCCACACGCTGCCCCACGCCGAAACGGCCGCGCCGCGCTCCGTCGTCGCACTGCCCCGCCTTCTCCGCACGCCGCACGCCCGCGCCGCCTGGCGCCTGCTGGCGGCACGTGGGCATCACATCACTGTCCTGAGCACCGTGGACTTCATCGCTGATGATGCCCCCCTCGTGCTCCCCGCGAGCTGCCTCGCCATCGCCGTCCTGTCACCCGCTGCAGGCCCCTCCACTGCCGCCGAGGAGTTGGACGACGTCCTGCTCGCGCTGGGTCCGACGGACCGGGCGATGGTGCTCGGACCGGCGTCGCTGCTGGTTGCCTCGACGGGCCAGGCCGCGCGGCGGCGTCTGCTCACGGACGCCACAGCGTCTGGCACCACGCTGCGCTACGCGGCACCCCTGCCCAAGGGGATGCTGACGCGGTCGGCCCGGCGCCGGCTGGCCCTGTGGGTCCTGGCGGGCCGGGATTCCGTGGCAACGTCGGCCATGACAGTGACCGCAGACCACGGCGACGCGTCGCTCAGCGAGGGCGTCACGCAGGCGATCGCGGCGGACCTGGCCGTCGTGATGTCCGGCGACACGGCCACCATCCGTGACCACGCCTTCCGGTCAGGCGGTCCCCTCGATGCGGGCGCGGTCCACGCCGCCGCGGACATCACGGCGCCGCGCACCGCGGCGAGCGAGCAGCGACTCGGGGCGGACCTGCTGGCCGAAGCCCTCCACGCCGACGAGGAGCTGCTCGCCGCCGTGTCCGCAACGGGCTCCCGCGACGCTCGCCCGGAGGAGCGCGTCGGTTGGGCCACGCTCACGGGCCGGTACGGCTCGGACCGCCCGGGGGTCCGGCTCCCGTCAGATGAGCTGGCTGCGTCGGGGTCTGGCACCGTGGCCGCGATCGGGGCGGACGAACTGCGTGGGGCACGGCCCTGGGGTGCTCGTCGGATCGACCGCCTCCGCCTCGAGGAGATCGCACCGCGAGCGCGGTTCACGGAGGCCGGCGACGTCGTCTACGTGTCAGCGGGCGGGCCGGCCGCGATGGTGGACGACGTCGGCGGTCACCTGGTTCTGGCACCGGCCCGGGTCTTCCGGGCGGAGCCGCCGCAACCCGCCGTGGAGGACCCGTGGTGCGCTGCGCCGGGCCTGGTGGCGGCGGACATCGCGGCCCAGCGGGTCCCCGACAGGGACGCATGGCGCATCCGACTCGCCCCCCGAGACCGCCTCGAGGACGTCGAACGGCTGCGCCGTGAGGCGGCGGGCCGTCGCAAGGCCCTGCTGGACCGCATCGAGCGCCTGGACCGGGCCGAGGTCGCGCTCCTGCATGGACTCGCGGCGGGGACGGTGCGCCTAGGCCCAGGCGGTGCCCCACAATGACGGCAAGCACAGACATCGACAGGACATCCTGGCCGCATGCGGCGGCCACGACGGCAGGGAAAGGAGCGGTGATGGTCAAGACCACCACAGTGACGCAGGAGAAGGAGGCGGCGCGGGCGGCGTCGACCTCCAAGGAGCTGAAGGACACGCTCTGGAAGGCCGCGGACAAGCTGCGCGGGTCCATGGACGCCAGCCAGTACAAGGACGTGGTGCTGGGCCTGGTGTTCCTGAAGTACGTCTCGGACGCGTTCGACGAGCGCCGCGAGCAGATCCGCGAGGAGCTCAAGGACGAGTCAGCGGCCTTCATCGAGGAGTCACTCGAGGACGCGGACGAGTACACCGGCTCCGGCGTGTTCTGGGTGCCGGCGCGGGCCCGCTGGCAGTTCATCGCGGACCACGCCAAGGGTCTCTCCGCGGCGGAGGGACGCGAGTCGCAGACGGTCGGCGAGCTGATCGACGCCGCCATGCGCCTGCTCTCGGAACACAACGAGTCTCTCAAGGGCACGCTGCCCACCATCTACGGCCGCGACAACGTGGACCAGCGCCGGTTGGGCGAGCTGCTGGACCTGCTGAACTCGGCGCGCTTCACCGGCCAGGGCGCCACGAAGGCCCGGGACCTGCTGGGTGAGGTGTACGAGTACTTCCTGGACAAGTTCGCGCGGGCCGAGGGCAAGCGCGGCGGTGAGTTCTACACGCCCCCGGTACTGGTGCGGACGCTCGTGGAGATCCTGGAGCCGCACGAGGGCCGCGTGTACGACCCGTGCTGCGGTTCGGGCGGCATGTTCGTGCAGGCAGAGAAGTTCCTGGCCCGCCACCATGAGGACACGCAGTCCATCGCGGTGTACGGGCAGGAGCTGAACGAGCGCACGTGGCGCATGGCGAAGATGAACCTGGCCATCCACGGCATCGACTCGTCTGGCCTGGGGCCCCGCTGGGGCGACACCCTGGCCCGGGACATCCACCCGAGCCTGTCCGCGGACTTCGTGCTGGCCAACCCGCCGTTCAACATCAAGGACTGGGCGCGTTCCGAGGAGGACGCCCGCTGGCGGTACGGCGTACCGCCGGTGAAGAACGCGAACTACGCGTGGATGCAGCACATCCTGAGCAAGCTGGCCCCGCACGGCGAGGGCGCCGTGGTGATGGCCAACGGCACCATGGCATCCAACACCGGCGGAGAGGGCAAGATCCGCGAGGGGATGCTGAAGGACGACGTCGTCTCCTGCGTGATCGCGATGCCTCCGAACCTCTTCCGCTCCGTGGCGATCCCGGTGTGCGTGTGGTTCTTCACGAAGGACAAAAAGGCCGGCCCGCGGGGTTCGGTGGACCGCTCCGGTGAGGTGCTGTTCATCGACGCGCGGGAGATGGGCCACATGGTGGACCGCGTCGAGCGCACGTTCAGTGACAAGGACATCCACACCATCGCGAACACGTTCCGCACCTGGCGGGGCCGCGAGTCTGCGGAGGGCGAGTACGAGGACGTGCCCGGATTCTGCAAGTCCGCGAGCCTGCAGGAGATTGAGGACGCTGGCTGGGCCGTGACGCCGGGCCGCTTCGTGGGGATGCCGGAGACACCGGAGGACGACGAGCCCGTCGAGGAGAAGGTCGCCCGCCTGACGAAGGAGCTCACGGCGGCGCTGGACGAGTCCGCCCGGCTGGACGCCGTGGTGCGCGAGCAGCTGGGGAGGCTTCAGTGAGCTGGATGACGACAACTCTGGGCGCAATAGCCCCTCTCGCTTACGGTCGTGCACTGACCGCCTCACAGCGAGACGAAACTGGCTCCGTCCCGGTCGTCGCGTCGGGAGGCATTGTCGGACGCCATACCTCCGCGTGTACGACTGGTCCTGTTGTTGTCCTGGGGCGTAAGGGATCGGTCGGCACCGTGCAATACCTCGAAGAGGATTGCTGGCCCATTGACACTGTGTTCTACACGCACGGAACGGAAGGAACTGACACCAGGTTCCTTTCATACCTGCTCACCTGGCTCAACCTAGAGACTCGAGTAGGCGACAGTGCTGTGCCGGGACTCAACCGCGCTGATCTCGAATCGGTGCAGGTGATGGTCCCTCCTCTCCAGTATCAGAAGTCCATTGCCGAGGTCCTTGGCACCCTGGACGACAAGATCGCTTCGAATCGTCGTGTCATTGAGGCGAGCGAGTCTCTCAGCGATGCACTCTTCTCATTCGTGGCTCGGGCAGCGTCCGGCACCACACCGGCGGGCACCTACTTCGACCTGGCCTACGGCAAGGCGTTGCCCACCATTGAACGCAAGGACGGGCCGGTGCCGGTCTACGGAAGCGGCGGCATTGTGGGCCGCCACGAGAGCCCCCTCTTCGACGGTCCAGGAGTGGTCGTGGGGCGCAAGGGCTCGGTAGGCACGGTCTACTGGGCTGAGGATGGTGCCTTCCCGATCGACACCACGTTCTTCATTCGGCCTCATGGATTCCCGCACATCTTCGTCTACCTGTTGCTGAAGCGCATGCGTCTGCCCCTCATGGCGGCTGATTCGGCAGTACCGGGCCTGAACCGAATCCGCGTGCTACAGGAATCTGTTCCCGCGCTGAGTCAGGCCGATGCCCAGCGTCTCGCGGCCCAGGTCTCACCACTTTTCACCAAGAACCACCAGCTCGAACAGGAAAACACCGCCCTCACCGCCGTCCGCGACGAGCTGCTCCCCCAGCTCATGTCCGGGCGCATCACCGTCAAGGACGCGGAGAAGCGCGTCCAGGAGGAGGTCTGACCATGGCCGGCATCGGCATGCACGAGCAGGACTGGGAGGAGCACGCCCTGGAGGTCCTGGCCGAGTACGGCTGGGAGACCCTCCGCGGGCCCGCCGTCGCGCCCGGCTCCGGTCAGCGCGCCTCCTGGGAGGACCCCGTCCTCGACGGCACGCTCTCCAGCGCCCTGCGCACCCTCAACCCCACCGTCCCGCCGGAGTACCTGGACCAGGCCGCGGCCGAGGTGCTCACCCCGACCTCCCAGGACGCGATCGCGGAGAACCACCGCCTCCACCAGGTCCTCGTGCACGGCTACACGGGCATCACCTACGTGGACCGGGACGGCGAGCAGCAGACCCCCACCATCCGGTTCCTCTCCTCGGACGCCTCCCGCAATACGTACCACGCCGTCAACCAACTCACCCTCCGCAGCCGGCAGGCGGAGCGGCGCTTCGACGTCGTGCTCTACGTCAACGGCCTGCCCCTGGCCGTCATCGAGCTGAAGAACGCCGGCACCAAGCACACCACCGCCGAGGCCGCCTTCCACCAGCTCCAGACCTACGTGAAGGAGTTCCCCCACGCCTTCCAGACCGTCGCCCTCGTGATCGCGAGCGACGGCCTCACCGCCCGCTACGGCACCCCCTTCACCCCGTGGCACCACTTCGCGCCGTGGAACGTGGACGACGACGGTGCCCTCGTGCCCACCGGTGCCCCGGACCTCGACGGCGAGCCCGCCACGGAGCTCAGTCTCACCCTCCAGGGACTGTTCAACATCGACCGGTTCGGCCAGCTCCTGCGCGACTACATCGCGTTCGACTCCACCGACGCCGGTCTGGTCAAGCGCATCGCCAAGCCGCACCAGTACTTCGCGGTGTCCAAGGCGGTGGCCAACACGGTCCACGCCGTGGAATCGGACGGGCGCATCGGCGTCGTCTGGCACACCCAGGGCTCCGGCAAATCCATGGAGATGGAGCTCTACGCCGCCAAGGTGATGCGTCACGAGCGCCTCGCCAACCCCACCGTGGTGGTCATCACCGACCGCACCGAGCTGGACACCCAGCTCTTCGACGGCTTCCGCGCCAGCACCCTGTTGCCCGAGCACCCCGTCCAGGTGAAGGACCGCAGCCATCTGCGGGACCTGCTCACGCAGTCCAACTCCGGCGGCATCTACTTCACCACCCTGCAGAAGTTCGGCCTCACCCAGGCCGAGCGGGACGCCGGCGCCGACCACCCGGTGCTCTCCGACCGCCGGAACATCATCGTGATGGCGGACGAGGCCCACCGCAGCCACTACGACACCCTCGACGGCTACGCCGCCCACCTGAAGAACGCACTGCCGAATGCCTCGCTCATCGCGTTCACCGGCACCCCCATCGCCGAGGGAGAGCGGGACACCCGGCGGGTGTTCGGCGACGACATCGACGTCTACGACCTGCACCGCGCCGTCGAGGACGGTGCCACCGTCCCCGTCTCCTTCGAGCCGCGCCTCATCACCCTGGCTCGGGTCGAAGGAGTCGACGACGAGAGCCTCGACGCAGCCGCCGACGAGCTCACGGCCGGCCTGGACGAGGCCGACCGGGACCGCATCCAACGTGGCGTGGCCACCCTCGAAGCCGTCTACGGTGCGCCCCACCGGCTGCAGACCCTCGCCGAGGACTTCGTTCGCCACTGGGAGGACCGCCGTGACGCGGTGCAGCCGACTATGGGCGTTCCTGGCAAGGCGATGATCGTGTGCGCTACCCGCAGCATCGCGGCTCGCCTTTACGAGCAGATCGTGGCCCGGCGGCCCGAGTGGCACGACGACGCCGACGACAAGGGCCGCATCAAGGTGGTTTACGACGCCAACCCCTCCGACACGGGCGAGATCAAAAAGCATATGCGGCGCCCCAGCGCGCTGGCCGCCGTGAAGAAGCGCCTGAAGAACCCGGCCGACGAACTTGAGATCGTGATCGTCAAGGACATGCTCCTCACCGGCTTCGACGCCCCGGCCCTGCACACCCTCTATGTGGACCGGCCGCTCAAGGGCGCCCTGCTCATGCAGACCCTCGCCCGCGTGAACCGCACCTTCCGCGGCAAGGAGGACGGGCTGCTCGTGGCCTACGCCCCGCTCGCGGAGAACCTCCAACAGGCGCTGGCCGAATTCACCCGGGACACGCGAACGGCCGGCACGAAGACCCTGGCCCAGAACACCGAGGAGGCCGCCGACATCATCGAGACGATGGTGGGGATGCTGGCCGACACCGTGGGCGTGGACTGGAAGGCGACCTATCAGTCCGACCCGAAGAACGGCTGGCGCAAGGCCCTGCTCGAGGTGACCTCCCGGCTCCGCTCCCCCGGTACGCCCGGCAACACGGACCCCGAGGACCCCACCGTCCGGCCCGTGGCGGACACGTTCCGTTCCCAGGCTTCCCGGCTGCACCGGGCCTGGGCCCTGGCCGGCCGCGTGGCCGCCGTCGAGCGCTTCCGCTTGGACGTCAAGTTTTACGAGGAGGTTCGCACCTGGCTGGCCAAGCTCGACGCGCAGGACCGGATCGCCCGAGGGGAACCCATCCCCGAAGAGATCGCCCGCCTGCTCGGCGAGATGGTGGTCGACTCCACCGAGGCGACCGGCGTCATGGACATCTACGCGGCGGCCGGCCTCGAACGGCCCCGGCTCGACGCCCTGACCCCGGCCTGGATGGAGGAGGCGGCCACGCCGTCGAAGGCAGAACTGGCCATCGAGGGCCTCCGCACGGACCTTCTCAAAGAGGCCACGCGCGTCACCGGAGGCAACGAGATCCGCCGAGCGCAGTTCTCCGAGCGCATCAACGCCGTCATGGCCAAGTACACCAACCAGCAGCTGACGGCCGCCGAGGTGATCGCCGAACTGGTGGAAATGGCCAAGGAAGTGGTGGCCGAAGCCGACCGTGGCCGGCGGTTCACGCCCCCGCTCCACGACGACGAGCTGATGTTCTACGACGTGGTGGCCCAGAACGAAGCCGCCCTGGACGTGATGGGTGACGACGTTCTCGCCCAGATCGCCCGCGACCTCGTGGCCACCATGCGCCGGGACATCAAGACCGACTGGACCGTGCGCGAGGATGTGAAGGCGAAGCTGCGGGCCAGTATCAAAAGGCTGCTCCGCAAGTACGGGTATCCGCCGGACCAGCAGCCCGAAGCAATCGTGGCGGTGATGCGGCAGATGGAGGCCGTGGCGCCGCGGATAGTCGACGGTCTGCGCTAAATTGAGAGCCATGAGTCAAGGGGGACTCTGGCGGCGAGATGATAGGCCCCCAGGCCCACAACTTCGCAACTGACAGGATTTTATCCCAACAGGCAAGAGAGGCATAGAGTGCGAGACAATTACGGGATGAATATTCAGAACTCCGGAGATAATCCGCAATTCACATTTATTCAGACACCTATTAGCAATTTTGCTAATCTACCTCCGGCAGACCTAGCCAGCCAGCACGCCATGGCACGCAAGGCCGAGAAGAACGAAATGAAACATCGAGGGCTCATGGGAAGCATTCTGGCACTTGTTACCCTGTTGTGCTTCGCTGGAGCATACCTATTCTTTCTCAATAGGGGCGACCTCAAAATTGCCGACATAATGAACAACTTCATGTCCAGCCTAAGCATCCCTCTGGCTGGGATGGTACTGCTTCCGATCATTGGCGTCCTCACGAGCCGCGAAGCGTACGATAGATTCGCCAAGAAGACTGAAGTCGAGATTGAGAATAAACAGCGTCAAATCCAGGCCGATAAAGCCGCCAAGAGTCGATTGTTTAACCTCAAAGAGTGGCGGTTATTAAAATCGCAGGCGTATCAAGAGCTTAGAAAAAAGTAATAAGTGTCAAAAAACATTAGATTCTTAATTTTATTGCCGCCTCAGGCTCAGAACCCCCCGGCCCCACCATCCTGCGCCAGGTTCGAGAACCGCGAGTAGTGCCCCTGGAACCCCACCACAATGGTCTTCGTCGGGCCGTTGCGGTGCTTGGCCACGATCAGGTCCGCCTCGCCGGCGCGCGGGGACTCCTTGTCGTACACGTCCTCGCGGTGCAGCAGGATCACCATGTCCGCGTCCTGCTCGATCGAGCCGGACTCGCGCAGGTCGGACACCTGCGGCCGCTTGTCCGTCCTCTGCTCGGACCCACGGTTCAGCTGGCTCAACGCGATCACCGGCACGTCGAGCTCCTTGGCCAGCAGCTTCAACGCCCTAGAGAACTCGGCGACCTCCTGCTGACGGGACTCGACCTTCTTGCCCGAGCTCATGAGCTGCAGGTAGTCGAGCACCACCATCTTGAGGTTGTTCTTCTGCTTGAGCCGCCGGCACTTGGCGCGGATCTCCATCATGGTCATGTTCGGGGAGTCGTCGATGAAGAACGGCGCCTCGTTCAACCGCCCCACGGTCGCGGCGATCTTGGACCACTGGTCGTCCCGGATGGTGCCCTTGCGCAGGTCCTGCAGCGCGATCGTCGCCTCGGCGCTCAGGAGCCTCATGGCGATCTCGTTCTTGCCCATCTCGAGGCTGAAGAACACGGTGGCCATGTTGTGGTGGATGGCCGCGGCCCGCGCGAAGTCCAGCGCGAGCGTGGACTTACCGACGGCGGGGCGCGCCGCGATCACGATCATCTGCCCGCCGTGCAGGCCCTGCGTCAGCTCGTCGAAGTCGTAGAAGTCGGTGGGGACACCCGTCAGGCCCTCCCCCTGGTTGCCGGCCGCCTCGATCTCGTCGACGGCGTGCTCCATGATCTCCGCGAGGCGCACGTAGTCCTCGGACTGGCGGTTCTCCGCCACCTTGTAGATCTCGGACTGCGCCTCGTTGACGATCTCCTCGACCTCGCCGTCGCCCTGATACCCTAGCTGGGTGATCTTGGTGCCGGCGGTCACGAGGCGGCGCAGGACGGCCTTCTCCGCCACGATCTCCGCGTAGAAGCTCGCGTTGGCGGCGGTGGGCACGGACTGGATCAGCTCGTGCAGCACGGCGGGGCCGCCCACGCGGCTCAGCTCCTGGCGCTTGTTCAGCAGGTCCGCCACCGTGACGGCGTCCGCGGGTTCGCCGCGGCCGTAGAGGTCGATGATCGCCTCGTAGATCATCTCGTGGCTGGGCCGGTAGAAGTCGTGGCCGCGCAGCAGCTCCACCACGTCCGCGATCGCGTCCTTGGAGAGCATCATGCCGCCCAGCACCGAGCGCTCCGCCTCCAGGTCCTGGGGCGGCAGGAAGCGTTCAGAGGAACGGCCGCCGTCGTAGGAGCCCGAGTCTCCGTAGTTCTCAGTCAACGTCCGGAGACTCCCTTCCCACAGCCCGCACGACGGCGGCCCTCGCCGGTCTTCCCGGCCCTGATTCCTCTGTTCTCACCGCCCGTGCCGCCACACCCTCCTGCAGGCGGACGGTGCGACGGTCCCCGGGGCGACGGTCCGAGCGGATGCGCGCCTGTCAGTGGTCACCTGCGGCCAATACCCGCCCTCGCGTTGGGGATACCACGCGACACTACGCGCGCCGTGGAGGCTGGGCAACCGTGTTTTCCACAGGCCTTGTGGACAACGTGTGGATTCGGCGGCGTGTCGTGTGGATCGCCTGGGGACCACGCTGGGGACAACCGCGCGACCACTCCCAGAATCCGGCTCTGACCTGGGACGATGCGATCCCCAGGCCTGTGGAGGAAGATTCTCCACCCCCCTTCGGCCCCATCGATCCAACTTGACAGCACCCCCGTTTGCGCCCTCATCACACCGCCTGGTACACGCCTATCCACACCGTCGTCCACACCCTCCACATCTGTGGACAACTCCTGTGGACAAGGTGCCCGGATCTGGGGACGGCGAAGTTGACAGCCTCTGCCCGCGGCCCCTGGGGGGGTCAGTGTGATGGCCCCATCCACCGGGACAACGCCCCCGCCCCGCGGGCGATGCGCCCAGACCCCGGCAGTCATTCTCATTCCACATCAATCTCGGTTGAATGTGGCGCGCCTCACGTCTTCTGTGCATGAATGGCACCCATCCCAACTCCCGCAGTGAACGGATCATCCGCATGCCCCTGTCTCGACGTGGTTTCCTCCTCGGCACCAGCGCCACGGCGACGCTGGGCGCCCTCACCGGCTGCGCGCCGACCGACGGCAGCCAGCAGTCCGTATGGTCGACGTACGGCGTCGGCACCGGCACCTACAACGACCTCGCCGCCGTGGCCAACACGCTCACCCAGGTCAACCGCCGCCAGGTCCGCCTTATGACCTCGTCCACCGGCATGGGCCGTATGGCCCCCCTCATCAACGGCACCGCGGACCTCGCCCGCTCCGGCGACGAGTACTTCTACGCGTTCGAGGGGGACGACGAGTTCTGCTCCCCGCAGTGGGGACCCCAGTCGGTGCGCCAGGTGTGGAGCCCGCAGGGCAACTATGGGGTGCTGGTGCGCAAGGACAGCGGGATCGAGACCGTCGAGGACCTCCGGGGCCGCAACTATCCAAACCTGGTGGGTGCCACCTCCATCAACCGCAAGCTCGAGGCCTTCCTCAACTACGGCGGCCTCACCCGCAGCGACACGAACCTGGTGAACGTGAGCTACGCGGGCCAGGTGGAGGCCATGAAGACGGGCCAGCTGGACGCGCTCTACCAGAACGTGGTCGGCTCGAACGTCGAGGAGCTCGCCTCCCAGTACCCCATCCGTTGGCTCGATCTCAGCAGTGACAACCCGGCCCGCTTCGCCTCCTGGAAGCGGCTCGCCCCCATCGCCCGCCCGGGCCGCTTCAGCGGTGGGGCCGGCATGGCCGAGGGCGAGTCCGCCGTGAACATGCAGTACTCAATCCCCCTGACGGCCCTCTCCACCCGGTCCTCCGACGAGGTGCAGGAGTTGGTGACGCAGATCCACGACAACTTCGACCGTTACAAATCCGCCACCCGCGACACCAAGCTGTTCGCCCTGGACAAGATCATGCTCACCCCGATGGTCGTCCCCTTTCACGACGGGGCGGTCGCGTTCTTCAAGGAGAAGGGGGTGTGGACGCCCGGGCTCCAGGCCCGTCATGAGGCCCTACTGGACCGCGAGGGTCGACTCAAGGAGGCCTGGCCCGGCTTCCGGGAGGCCCATGGGAAGGAGGACGGTGCTCCGAAGCACTGGTTCGACTGGAAGCAGGAGAACCTCCCCGAGCTCCCCCCGATCAACGACCTCCCCGAGACATCCTGACCCCCACCCACGTCCCGAGGAGGACCCCGATGATCACCCCCACCCAGGACACCGCCGGCAAGGAACGCCTGGTCCTACTCACCGCCGAAGACGGCATCGGCGTCCTCACCATCAATCGCCCCGCCGCCCGCAATGCCATGAACCAGGCCGTCCAGGCGGCCGTCCGAGAGGCGCTCGACGAGGTCGAGCGGCGCGAGGACATCCACGTGCTGGTGGTCACGGGAGCCGGGGACAAGGCCTTCGTCGCCGGCGCGGACATCCGGGAGATCGCGGCGCGCGGGCCCCTCGACGGCCTGGCGGGGAGGATGCAGGGGCTCTACGCCCGGCTCTCCGCCATGGAGACGCCCACCGTGGCCGCCGTCAACGGCTACGCCTTCGGCGGGGGCTGCGAACTCGCCCTGGCCTGCGACGTGCGCATCGCCTCCGACCGCGCCCAGTTCGCCCTGCCGGAGACCGGGCTGGGCATCCTCCCTGCCGCCGGCGGCACGCAGCGCCTCGCGCGCCTCGTTGGGGTCGGCAACGCCACGGAGATGATCCTGACCGGCCGACGGGTGCCCGCCGAGGACGCCCTGCGCATGGGGCTGGTGACGGCCGTGACGACCCCGGAGGAGCTCATGGACCGCGCCAAGGAGACCGCACGGTCCATCGCGGCCCGGGGCCCCCTCGCCAACCGCCTGGCCAAGACGGTCCTCGAACGGGCCTTCGACTCCGATCGGGAGACCGGCCTTCTCCTCGAGCGGCTCGCAGTCGGGATCCTCTACGCATACACCGAGCGGGATGAGGGCACCACCGCGTTCTTCGAGAAGCGGGCCCCGCACTACCGCTGACACCCCCCGCACGACATCGAAGGAAGGCACCACCATGACCGAAGAGATCCGCAGCGTCGTCGTCCTCGGAGCTGGCACCATGGGCTCGCAGATCGCGGCCGTCTCGGCCCTGGCCGGCTACACCACGTCCCTCGTGGACATCCAGCAGAAGCAGCTCGACCGGGCGCGCGAGCAGCTCCGGCAGCGGCTGGACCGGGATGTCGAGAAGGGCCGGCGCGACCGCGGCGCGGTCGACGAGGCCTGGGGCAGGCTCGCCCTCACAACGGACCGCGACAGAGTGGCCGCGAGCGCGGACCTCGTGATCGAGGCCGCCGTGGAGGACCTCTCCGTCAAGCGGTCCATCTTCGCCGACCTCGACCGGGTGTGCCCTCCACACACCCTGCTCGTGACTAATTCCTCCAACATCGTCTCCTCCCGCGTCGCCGACGCCACGGGCCGGCCGGGGAAGGTGTGCAACCTCCACTTCTTCAACCCAGCCCTGGTGATGGCGTGCGTGGAGATCGTCCCCCACGAGGGCACGGACCCGGAGACGGTAGAGGCGGCCAGCGCCTTCGTCAGATCGCTCGGCAAGACGCCGGTCAAGCTCAAGCGGGAGGTCCCCGGCTTCCTGGCCAATCGCCTCCTGAACGCGCTGCGTCGCGAGGCACTGGACCTCTACGAGGGCGGGGTCGCCGACTTCGAGGACATCGACCTCGCGGCGAAGACGGCGCTGGGGCACCCCATGGGCCCCTTCGAGCTGATGGACCTGGTGGGGATCGACGTCGTCTACCTGATCCGCCTGGCCGAGTACGAGCAGACGGGCGACCCCGCTTCGCTGCCGGCCGATTCGATCAAGGCCAAATACGAAGCGGGCGACTACGGCCGAAAGACAGGACGCGGTTGGTACGACTACTCGAAGGCCTGACCGAATCAGACCGAAGGAAGACGCGGCGGGAACAGTGCGGCCGCGATCTTGGTCACCCGCTCCACGGCGCGATTGTCGTCACGCTCCCGCCAGATCAACCGAACCTCGAGGGGCGTACCAGCTGGGTTGAGCGGGAGCCAGACGACGCCTTCGGCTCCGATGTTGTCCCTGACCGAATCCAGTGTCAACGCGATGCCGACGCCAGCGTCTACGAGAAGGGTCTGCGTCCAAGAGTCCGGCGCGTGTTCTCGGACACGGGGAACGAATCCAGCGGAGCGGGCCAGGCTCTGCAGGCGGTTGCTCAGCGCGGACATGGACCCTCCGGGCAGGGCGATCCATTCCTCTTCGGCGAGGTCAGACATGGCCACAGCCGGGAGCGAAGCTAGCCGGTGACCGCGAGGCATTGCGACGAGCAGTTTTTCCCGGCCCACCAGATACGAACCGACCTCCGCTGGCAGGAAGTCCCACCGGCCCAATGACAGATCGAGGTCACCGCTGATCACTCGCTCTAAGCCTTGCGGCGAGAACTGGGAGCTGTGCAACTCGAGCCGGACCCCTGGGCACCGGGCCCGCACTTCCCGGGCCAACCGGGCCACACTCCGGTTGATTGATGCCCCAGCGAACCCCAGACGTACTAGACCGGTCTCCCCCGTCACGGCGCCTCGCACGGTGTCCTGCGCCCTTTCGGCCACCGCCACCAGCTCTCGGGCGATCTCCACCAGGGCCGTGCCTGCGGGCGTGAGTGCGACGTGCCGCGTGTTCCTGTCGAAGACCGACGCGCCCAGGTCTTTCTCCAGGGTCTTGATGAGACGACTGAGGGCCGGCTGCGCCATCCGTAACCGCGCAGCGGCACGACCGAAGTGCAACTCTTCAGCGACAGCGAGGAACGCCCTGGCCTGGTGGATCTCCATGTCTCCCTTCCTTCGATCGCTTGGCGGAGCAAACTTCGATACCCCGGATGCATCACCGAAATCCGAAATATGTATTGGACAGGATGAAACCACCCTGGTTTCGTGGTGTCCACATCGTGTCATGGATCACAAAGAGGAGGCGCTTCGATGACCACGCCAGGATCCCTGGAACCGACGGCACGGCGACCGCTGGATGGCATCGTCATCGCCGATTTCTCCCGCGTCCTCGCCGGGCCGTACGCGACCATGCTGCTGGCGGACATGGGCGCCACTGTCATCAAGGTTGAGTCGCCGAACGGGGACGACACCCGCCTGTGGATGCCCCCGGAGCGGGACGGGATCGGCACTTACTACCTCTCCGTGAATCGCAACAAGAGTTCCATCGCCCTCGACCTCGCAGATGAGGACGACCTCCAGACGGCGTACGCGATTCTGGACCGCGCAGACGTCTTCGTCGAGAACTTCAAGCCCGGTGGCCTGGCCCGGTTCGGCCTCGACGCCGAGTCCGTCCATGAACGGTGGCCGCATCTCATTCACGCGAGCATCACCGGATTCGGCACAGAAGGGGGCGCCTCCATGCCGGGGTACGACCTGCTCGTGCAGGGAATGTCCGGTTTCATGCACGTGACCGGCCACCCGGAAGGGGACCCTCAGCGCGCAGGCGTGGCGATCTTCGACGTGGTCACCGGTCTGCACGCAGCCGTGGGGATCCTCGCTGCCCTGTTGGAACGTCAGGGAAGCGAAAGTGGCCGGGGCCAGCACGTCGCCATGAACTTGCTCTCTTCAGCTCTGTCTGGGCTCGTGAATCAGACCACCGGCTATGCGGCCGCGGGGAACAACCCGCAGCGACTCGGCAACGACCATCCCAGCCTGTACCCCTATGGGCCGTTCCCCACTGCAGATCAGAACCTCATCATCTGCGTGGGCAACGACAGCCAGTTCACCCGGCTGGTCCAGACCCTGGGCATGCCAGAGCTGGCCGCCGATCCCCGGTTCGACTCGGTGCTTTTGCGCAACCAGAACCGAGACGCGCTGCGGGTCCTCATGGCAGACGCTCTGGCAAAGAGGACAGCCGACGAATGGTTTGAACAGCTCCAGACCGTGGGGGTGCCGTGCGCGCCGATCCTGGACGTAGCCCAGGGCGTCGAACGTGCTGGTGCGTTGGGACTCGAGCCGGTCGTCCAGGTGGGCGAGCCGGGATCTCGACAGGTTCCGCTCATCCGGAACCCCGTCACTTTCAGCCGCACGCCAGTGGCTTACCCCAAGGCGCCGCCGCACCTCGACGAGGACAAAACGGATGTGCAGGCATGGCTTGCGTCCACGCCGCCCCTCCACAACGACACCGACCTCTCCGCCTCAATGGTGACCACGCCATGAGCGGCGACGTCTTCGAATGCCCTGTTCCAATCCGTTGGTCGGACCAAGATGCAAACGGGCATGTCAACAATGCACGCATCGTGACGCTGCTCGAAGAGATCCGCATCGCGGCCTATCTGGACTGGCTCGACTCCACCCCCGACTCTGGGTTCCCCCGGGTGGTGCGCACGCTGTCCGTCGACTATCTACGGCCCGTCCACCACCGCGGCATCCTCACCGGCAGGTTGTGGGTATCCCGGATCGGCCACTCCTCATTCGACATGCAACACGCCCTAGTCCAGGCAGGGGCCCCCGTGGCCACGGGCGAGGCCACGGTAGTCCAACTGGAGGCGGACCACTCGTCTTCCCGACCGTTGGAGGCCGACCTGCGGCAGGCCCTGGAGGCCGTTCACCGACCGGGCGTCACCGCGGCCGCCGAAGCCGCCCGGGAAATCCAGCTGGCCGCGCCTCGCGCCGACTGAAGACCACGCGCATACACCCGCCGACAGGAGACTCTGACATGACAACTTCCACCCCCGTCATCGAGCACCCGGACTTCCTCCTCCTGGATGAGGAGCTTGACGCCGACACCCTCGCACTGCGCGACCGGGTACGATCCTTTGCGCTGCACCACGTCGAACCCGTGATCAACGACCACTGGGAGCGGGCTGAGTTCCCCTACGGGATCCTGCCCGCGCTGCGCGAGACTGGTGTCGTCGGCACGTACATCCAGGGCTACGGCTGCCCGGGGATGTCCCGGTTGCAGGCCGGGATCGTGGCCCGGGAGATGGGCCGCGTGGACGGCTCCGTCAACACGTTCCTGGGTGTCCACGCCAACCTCGGCATGGGCTCGATCTACATCCTCGGAAACGAGGAACAACGCCAGCGATGGCTCCCGCAGATGGCGCGCCTTGAAAAGACCGGCGCTTTTGCCCTCACGGAACCCGCCCACGGTTCCGATTCGGTGTCGCTCGAGACCTCGGCACGTCGCGATGGCGACTCGTGGATCATCGACGGCCACAAGCGCTGGATCGGCAACGGAGCCGCAGGCGACGTCATCGTCCTCTATGCGCGTGACGAATCCGATGGCCAGGTCAAAGCTTTCGTGGTGGAGAAAAGCGACGACGGCAGGTACCCGGAGGGCTACGAACCGGCAGTCATCACTGGCAAGGTCGCGAAGCGTGCCATCCATCAGGCTGACATTCGCATCGAGAATTTGCGTGTCCCCGAGGAGAATCGTCTGGCGAACTGCGAGTCCTTCGCCGGCGTCAACCGGGTGCTCAAGGCCACGCGTGGCGGCGCATCCTGGGAAGCCCTCGGCCATGGCATGGCCGCCTTCGAGATCGCCGCCCGCTACTCGCTCGAACGCGAGCAGTTCTCCGCCCCGATCGCGTCCTACCAGCTGGTGCAGGAGAAGCTCGCCACGATGCTGTCCGATCTGGTTTCCATGCAACTGATGTGCCGCCGCATGGCGGAGCTGGCCGAGCAGGACCGGCTCACTGACGCCATGGCCTCCCTGGTGAAGATGACCACGTCGCGTAAGGCTCTTGCCATGTGCCGCGAGGCCCGCGACATGCTGGCCGGTCAGGGCCTCCTGCTGGAGAACCACGTCGCTCGACACATGACCGACATGGAGGTCGTCTCCACTTACGAAGGCACAGATTCCATGCAGGCTCTCATCGTGGGTCGAGAGATCACCGGCATCTCCGCGTTCACCCGCAAGCAGCGCTGACCCGCCGTCCGCCAACCCCTACTCCCGAGAGGACCCCCGCCATGACCACCCCGTTCCACGCCGAGGCCGACTCGTTCCTCGGCCGTGCCGACGTCGTCGGCCTGGACTCCCTGTTCTCCGCCGAGGAAAAGGCCGTCGCACTAAAGGTGCGCGGCTTCGTGGACGAGCACATCCGCCCGCACATCGCCCGCTGGTACGACGACGCCGTGTTCCCGCGCGAGATCGTCCCCGAGCTGGGCCGCCTCGGCGTGCTCGGCATGCCCTACGAGGGCCACGGCATGCCTGGCCGCTCGGCGGTGGAGTACGGCCTCGCCGCCCAGGAGCTCGAGGCCGGTGACTCCGGCCTGCGCACCTTCGTGTCCGTGCAGGGCTCGCTCGCGATGGGCGCGATCCACAAGCACGGCTCCGAGGAGCAGAAGGCGCAGTGGCTGCCGCGCATGACCACCGGCGAGGCGGTCGGCTGCTTCGGCCTCACCGAGCCGGGCGCCGGCTCGGACCCGGCCTCCATGACGACGACGGCCCGCCAGGAGCCCGGCGGCGACTGGGTGCTCGACGGGGCCAAGCGGTGGATCGGGCTGGCCACCCTGGCCGACGTCGCGATCATCTGGGCGCAGACCGGCGAGCCCGGCGACGGGCGCGGGGTGCGCGGCTTCGTGGTCCCCACGGACACCCCCGGCTTCCGCGCCGAGGCGATCACCCAGAAGCTGTCCATGCGGGCGTCGGTGCAGTGCGAGATCCACCTCGACGGCGTGCGTCTGCCCGCCTCCGCGATGCTGCCGGCCGGCTCCGCCGTCGGACTCAAGGGCCCCTTCCAGTGCCTCAACGAGGCCCGCTACGGGATCATCTGGGGCGCGATGGGCGCCGCCCGCGACTCCTTCGACGCCGTCCTCGACTACGCGATGCAGCGGCAGCAGTTCGGGGTGCCACTGGCCTCCCACCAGCTGACGCAGGCCAAGCTCGCGGACATGGCCGTGGCCATCGGCAAGGGCTACCTCTTGGCGCACCAGATCGGCCGCGCCAAGGACGCCGGCCCGCTCACCCCCGCCATGATCTCCGCCGGCAAGTTGGACAACTGCCGCGTGGCCATCGGCATCGCCCGGGAGGCCCGCGAGATGCTCGGCGGCAACGGCATCACACTGGAGCACTCGCCGCTGCGGCACGCGAACAACCTCGAGTCCGTGCGCACCTACGAGGGAACCGATGAGGTCCACCAGCTCACGCTCGGCCGGCACCTCACGGGCATCGGCGCGTTCGCCCCTAAGACCGCCCGCTGAGCATGGACGAGGGGGCGCGCCGTGGTCCTCCACAGCGCGCCCCCTGGTGGCGGAAGGCGGGCGACGGCCCGTTCCCCCGCGTAGAGGGGGGGGACAGCACTCTCAATATGCCTATGCGCTCGTGAGTACTGTGCGCCCTCGGGACAACCCCTGCTGGAGGTCGTCCAGTGTCCTCTGGATGCTCTCCGCCGATCTCTCAACAGTGGTGATAGGAATCCGAGGGAGGTGACCGTCCCGCGCGAGTGCCAACGCCTCGTGCAGATGTCCCAGGCTACCAACATAGTTACCGACGATGGACTTCTGCGTCAAGGTCACCGTCGCGGTCGGGAGGAGCATTTCCCCGCCGAACAAGCCGACGGTAACTAGGCACCCGCCCTTCCTCAAACTGTCGTAGGCCAGCTTCATAGTGGCCCCCGAGTTGACGACGTCGACGACCGCCACCGGGGGAGCACCCATGGCCTCAATGAGGTCGGCGGCCGACGTGTCCTCATCGATCACGACGCACCGTGCGGCACCCAGGCTCCGTGCCTGCTCGAAGTTCACGTCCGACCGGTCGACGACGGTGACGTCGGACATTCCCTTGGCTGCCAGGGCCGCCAGGCACATGAGACCCACGCCTCCGGCGCCGATGACGGCAACCGGCGACGTCTCCTGGGTTATCTTCGAGGCAGCCACCTGCTCTGCTGCGGACACCGCGGTGAGTCCGGAGCAGGCCAGGGTGGCGGCCCACTCGGGGTCCACGCCGGCCAAAGGCACCGCGTACTTCTCATGGGGGACAGACACGAGGTCCGCGTATCCGCCTGGCCGCATGATCCCCAGGATCCGACTACCCTCCACGCACAGGTTCTCGGCCCCCTCCTCGCACGTCGCGCACTCCCCGCAACCGAGCCATGGGTAGACCACGACGGCCTCCCCCACCGAGCGGTTGTGCACGTCTGGCCCTGTGGCGATGATCTCCCCAGCGATCTCGTGACCCATGATGAGGGGGTAGGCGACCCCGCGCTCTACCATGGACATGCGGCCTGCGCTGCCAAGATCGTAGCCACCCTCCCGCACGTGGATGTCTGTATGGCACACACCGGCGTGCGTCACCCGGACGACCACCTCCGAGGCTGCCGGGTCCGCCAGGTCCAATTCGATCTCTGCGATCTCCGGCTCGCCCACCGCGAACTGCGCATACGCCTTGTTCTTCATGATTCGCCTTTCCTCATGGAGGGTCTCCTCACGAGCCCCTCCGACTAGCTAACGAGATGTCACACCGAGGGTGCGGGTATCGGCAGGGCGACTGAGTGGCCAGGGACAGTCCCATCCGGACCCTTGCCGGGGAGGCCGCGACCCAGCGTCTCTCGGTAGGCAAAGAGCACGACGCAGAAGGAAATCCCTGTCATGCCGATCAGGAAGAAGGCAGGGGCCTCAGCGATCCCCGTCTGGCGGATCAGCCACTGCGAGACATAGGGGGCAGGACCGCCGGCGATGATGGACGAGATGTTGTAGCCAAGGGCGATCCCGGACACGCGCAGCGCCGGCGTGAAGAGCTCTGTATAGGCGGACAGGTACACACCCAGGTAGGCGCCCTCGAGAAGACCGAAGATAAGCTGCCCGCCGATCGCGAACCCCGTGCCCTGCTTCATCATCAAAAACAGCGGATAGGCCAGGAGGGTAAGTGACCCTGTGGCGATGAGGAAGACGGGCTTGCGTCCCACCTTGTCCGCCCACCGGCCCCAGAAAGGCAGGGAAAGACCGGCGAATAGCAAGGCCGACACGGTGGACCATGAGGCCTGGGACGCCGTCAGGATGCCCTGCGTCTGGAAGTACGTGGACATGTAGGTGAAGACGATGTAGTAGGCCGCGAAAGAACCCAAATTCAACCCCGTCACCAGTAGTACCTGCCGGGGCGCCTGCGTCAGTGCCTCGCGGATGGGGGACTTCTTCACCGCGTCCGCCTGGTCGATGCGGTCGAACTCCTCGGACTCCTCCATGTGCCGCCGGATGAACACCGCCACCAGGCCCATGGGCACTGAGAGAAGGAAGGGGACCCGCCATCCCCACTCCAACATTTGCTGGTCGGTAAGAGTGGCGTAGAGCACGGCGGTGACCACCGCACCCAGGGCTGTGCCGGTCACGAGCCCCAGATTAACGAATGAGGTATCGAACGCTCGGGTCCGGTCCGAGGACGCCTCAGCGGTGTAGGTTGCGGCGGAGGCCATCTCCCCGCCTGCGGCGACCCCCTGTACAGCCCGGAGCGTCACCAGGAGGATGGGTGCGAGCAGCCCCACGGACGCATAGACGGGCAGGACGCCCATCAGCGCGGAGGTCCCGGCCATGCCGATGACTGAGATGGTCAGAGCCGGTCGACGACCGAACCGGTCAGCGATGTGGCCGAATAGCATCCCCCCGAGCGGCCGAAACAAGAAAGAGACCCCGAATACAGCCAGCGCTGACAAGACGGCGACGGCCGGGTCCCCACTGGGGAAGAAGACCTTTGCGATCGTGACCGCCACGAAAGCGTAGACCATGTAGTCGTACCACTCGATCACAGTGCCCACACTGGAGGCAGTAATGGCCACACGCCGCCTCCGGTCCTTGCTCAAAGGCAGTCCTGGACGCAAGGTCTCCGGCAGGTGCATTCCGTGACCCCCTGAGGGGGTTCCGGGCGAGGCATTCATGTCAATCCCTTCAGGTCCAGGTGCAGGTGAGGAACGAGCGTCCACGGCATGAGCAGGGCGATCCCCAGGATCAGATTGCGAGTGATCTGAATCACTTTTTTGATCTGCGAGAATCTTAGCCCCTACAGAACGCCTGACAAGGAAGAGGCCGCATTTTTCCCCGATTGGGAACACTGGCATTCTGTAATCGCATCAATGTGAGGCCGAGCACAGCGCAGGCTACACCGCGCCCCACATGACGCCTTCTTGGCAGGCTGGATTGATGCCGCAGATGGGCTCACCGATGTTCCCTAGGCATTGGACGGGCCTTCGTAAGGTCGCAGAGTATGAGACCTACGACACCAAGGCCCCCGCATCGAGAGGACCCCTCATGACCCGCTACGTCACCCAGAACCCCGCCACCGGTGAGCTCCTGGAGGAATTCGCGGAGCTACCCGTCGGTGAGACTGAGGCGGTGATTGCTAACGCTGAGGCCGGCTACCGCGCATGGCGCGACGTCGACGTCGCGGAGCGGGCTCGCCTTCTCCACCGCATCGCCGACCTCTATGAGGAACGACTGGAGGAGCTCGCCCGGGACGTCACCACGGAGATGGGCAAGCCCGTCACCGCGGCCCGCGCCGAGATGTACACGGTGATTGGCATCTTCCGCTACTACGCTGAGCAGGGCCCGGCGATGCTGGCTCACGAACCCATCGCCGTCCAGGGTGAAGGCACGGCCTACATCCGTCGCGATCCCATCGGGGTGCTCCTGGCCGTCATGCCTTGGAACTTCCCCCACTACCAGGTTGCCCGGCTCGCCGCGCCGAACCTCCTACTGGGGAACTCCTTGATCCTCAAGCACGCAGGGATCTGTGCCCGTTCCGCACTCAATGTGCAGCGGCTCTTCACTGACGCAGGCCTGCCGCAGGGAGTCTTCACCTCGGCGTTCATCGGCCACGAGGCCGTGGCGACCATCCTCGAGGATGACCGCGTGCAGGGTGTCTCCCTCACCGGCTCAGACGCCGCGGGCGCGATCATCAGCGAGCTGGCGGGACGGAACGTGAAGAAGGCTGTCCTGGAGCTCGGCGGCTCTGATCCGTTCATCGTCGCCCCCGACGCCGATGTCGCCCGCGCCGCCGAGGACGCGGTGACTGGCCGGTGCACGAATTCCGGGCAGACCTGCACCTCGTCCAAGCGGTTCATCGTGGTTCAGGAGCACTTCGACGCGTTCGTCGATGCCTTCACTGCGGGTATGAGGTCGGTCCCATTCGGGGACCCCCGTGAGGCACGGACCGTCGTGGGTCCGCTCTCCTCGCAGGATGCCGTGGAGGAAATCCACGGGATCGTGACCGACGCCGTCGCGCACGGTGCACGGGTGCTGGTCGGCGGCGAGCCGATGCCGGGGCCAGGGTGCTACTATCCCCCGACGGTCCTCGTGGATGTGGATGAGTCCGCCCGCGCCTATCGTGAGGAGATCTTCGGCCCGGTTGCCGTGGTCCACTGCGTGAAGGACTTGAACGCGGCGATCCGGTTGGCCAACGACTCTCCCTACGGACTCTCCAGCTCCGTCTACACCACCTCGTCCGCCGTGGCGGACGAGGTTTCAGCCCGCTTGGAAACGGGCATGGTGTGGATTAACTCCATTTCAAAGTCCTCTGCTGAGCTCCCCTTCGGCGGTGTCAAGCGCTCAGGCATCGGCCGTGAACTTGGCACACTGGGAATCGAGGAGTTCGCGAACCACAAGCTGGTCCGTTCCCCAGAAGGGCTTGTCGGCGCCTGATTCCCACCCCATGATGACGCCGCCCTCGACGCCTCCGGAGGGGCCCCGCGCCCGGGCTCAGGCGTCGTCGGCGGGCGCCTCGGGCGCCGGGGCCTCCTCGGCGACGGACGCGAGGATCGGGGTGGCCGGCAGCTTCCGCACGCGCTTGGGGCGGCGGGCGCGGGCGGGGATGAGGGCGCGCATGTTCTCGGTCTTGCCGAAGCAGAGCAGCCGGTCGCCCTCCTCGAGGACCTTGGTGTCCGCGGGGTTGGGGAACACGGAGGTGCCGCGGTGCAGGGTGAGCACCTGCAGGTCCTTCGCGAGCAGCCCGGAGTCCTCGATGGACTGGCCCACCCAGCCGGAGCCGGCGTGCACGGTGATCTCACCGACCCCGTACCCGGTGGAGACGGCCAGGCGCTGGCGCACGTCGATGTCCGGGAAGCCGGCCTGGTCCGCCACGTAGTCGATGATCGCGCCGGCCACGTCCAGGTCCGTGGCGGCCTCGATGCCCTGCAGCCCCGGGGAGGAGTTCACCTCCATGACCAGCGGGCCGTGCTCGCCCTCGAGCATGTCCACGCCGGCCACGCGCAGGCCCATGATGTGGGCCGCCCGCACGGCGGTCTCCGCGTACTCGGGCGAGAGCTCGACGCGCTCCACGGTGCCGCCGCGGTGCACGTTGGAGCGGAACTCGTCCCCCTGGGCCCGGCGGCGCATCGCGGCCACCACACGGTCCCCCACCACGAGTGCGCGGATGTCCGTGCCCTTGGACTCCTCCACGAACCGCTGGATGAGCACCTGCTGGTTGGTGCCGTGCAGCGTCTCGATGATCGCCTCGGCCACCTTCTTGGTCGGCGCCAGGATCACGCCGATGCCCTGGGTGCCCTCGAGCAGCTTGATCACCACGGGTGCCCCGCCCACCATGTCGATCGCCGTGGAGACCTCGCCGCGGTTGCGCACGAACACGGTGGCGGGCATGTCGATCTCGTGCCGGGAGAGGATCTGGGTGGCCCGCAGCTTGTCCCGCGAGTTCATGATCCCGGCGGCCGTGTTGGGCGTGTAGACGTCCATCTGCTCGAACTGGCGTACCACGGCGGTGCCGAAGTAGGTCACCGAGTTGCCGATGCGCGGCAGCACGGCGTCATAGCCGGAGAGGGGGCGGCCGCGGAACATCAGATCGGGCTCGTCCGAGCTGAGGTCGATGCCGAAGCGCAGGGTGTCCAGGACCTTCACCTGGTGGCCGCGCTCGAGCGCCGCGGTCTTGAGGCGCTGCGTCGAGTAGGCGCGCAGGGAACGGGAGAGGATGGCGAGCTTCATGACCGCTTTCCTGGGAGGATGAGGGGCGTGTCTGAATCTAAGCACACGGCCCCGGCCCCCCACGGCGTGCCCCCCACCGACGACGGCGCCGCTCGCCCGGGGCTGGTGGGCTGGCGCGAATGGGTCGGCCTGCCCGCCGCCCACACCCCCTGGATCAAGGCCAAGATCGACACCGGTGCCCGCACCTCGGCGCTCCACGCCTTCGGCATCGAGCGGTTCACCCGCGACGGCGCCGCATGGGTCCGGTTCGAGGTGCACCCGTGGCAGACCTCGGCCGCGGACGCCCGGACGGCCGAGCTGCCGGTGGCCGACCTGCGCACGGTCCGCTCCTCGAACGGCGAGGCGCAGGAGCGCGTCGTCGTCGTGATGCCGCTGACCCTGGCCGGCCGCACGATCGAGGCGGAGGTGACCCTGACCCACCGGGACGAGATGGGCTTCCGCATGCTCGTGGGCCGCACCGCGCTGGCCGCCGGCGGCCTCCTCGTGGACCCCGCCGCCTCGTACGTGGGCGGGCAGCCGCCGCGCGGCGTGCGCCGCCGGAACCGGGGACGCGCGTGAGCCGTCGCCCCGCCCGCGCCCCCTTCGCGTTCGGCGGGGTCGAGGTGGCGGCAGGCCGCCGCCACGAGCTGTCCCTGCCGATCTCCCAGCTCGTCACCGGCGCGGACGTCACCCTGCCCGTGCACGTGCTGCACGGCCGCGAGGACGGGCCCACCGTGTGGGTCTCCGCCGCGATCCACGGGGACGAGGTGGCCGGCGTCGAGATCGTCCGCCGCGTCCTGGAGCGGCTGCAGCCCAAAAACCTGCGCGGCACCCTGCTGGCCGTGCCCATCGTCAACGTGCTCGGCGTGATGGCCGGAGACCGCTACCTGCCGGACCGCCGCGACCTGAACCGCTCCTTCCCCGGCTCCGCCCGGGGCTCGCTCGCCTCGCGCATCGCGCACCTGATGATGACCGAGGTGATCGGCCGCTGCACCGTGGGCATCGATCTGCACACCGGCGCGGACCGCCGCTCCAACCTGCCGCAGATCCGGTGCGACCTGGAGGACCCCCAGACCCGCGCGCTCGCCGAGGCGTTCGGCGCCCCCGTGCTCTTCCACGCCCGCCTGCGGGACGGCTCCCTGCGCGCCGCGGCCCGCGAGACCGGCGCGCGCGTGCTGCTCTACGAGGCCGGTGAGGCCTGGCGGTTCGACGAGTACGCGATCGCCCCCGGCGTGGACGGGGTCCTGCGCGTGCTCGCGGCCCTGGACATGGTGGATCCCGCGGACGTCGGGCTCACCGAGCCCGGGCCGGACGCCGTCGTCGACGCCCCCGGTCCGCTGCCCGGCGAGGTCCCCGAGGAGCGGACCACGGACGTGCCCGAGGCGACCGATGCCACCGGCGAGGACACCGCCGCCGTGCACCCCGACGTCGTCGACGGCGAGCAGGACTCCCCGTACCTGGTGTGGCAGTCCACCTGGGTGCGCGCCCGCGCGGACGGCCTCGTGCACCTGGACGTCTCCCTCGGCGAACGCGTGAGCGCCGGGGACCGGATCGGGGCGCTCTACAACTCGTTCGGCCGCCGCCTCGCGCACGTGAAGGCCGAGCTGACCGGCGTGGTCATCGGCCGCACCGAGGCACCCCTGGTGCACCGCGGCGACGCCCTCGTGCACATCGGGGGATGGGACGCATGAGCAGCGGCGGGGCGCCGTCCGCGCGTCGGAGCCGCCCGGCTCAGGCCGGGGACGGGCGCCGGGCGATGGCCCGGCCGCCGTGCACGAGCCGGTAGTAGAGCAGCAGCGCCACCCCGACGCCGCCGGAGAGCAGGTACATCACCGGGATCCCGACGGCGGCCACCACCGCGCCGAGCACCATGGGGCCGAGGCCGGTGCCGAGGTCCAGGAGCAGGAAGAACGTGCCCGTGGCGACGCCGATCTCGGTGGGCCGGACCACCTTGATCGCGATGGTCTGGAACACGCTCACCACGGGCCCGTAGGTCAGCCCCAGCAGGGCGCCGGCCACGAGCATGCCCGCCGGCTCCCGCCACAGCGCCAGCACCGCGTAGGAGACGGCCATGCCCGCGAGGATCGGGTAGACGACGGCGTTGTCCCCGTGCCGGTCGTGCAGCACGCCCAGGACGGCACGGCCCACGATGGTGCCCGCGGCGAAGAGCAGGAAGAACAGGCTCGGCACCATCGCCGGGTAGCCCTGCTGCTGCGCGAACGTGGCCATGAACGCGAGGATGCCGCCGTACATGAACCCGGAGGCCAGGGCCACGCCCGCCGCCGGCGCCACCTCTGCGGAGAACACGTCCGCCCGGTGCAGCCGGAACCGGCCCGTCAGCGGCGGCTCGGGCACGCGCAGGAACAGGGCGATCAGCAGGGCCATGCCCGTGAAGCCGATGCACGCCCAGAACAGGGCGTCGTAGCCGAGGGCGGTGCTCAGCTGCAGGGCCACCATCGGCCCGACGGCGCCCGCGAGCGTCATGGACGTGGAGAACCAGCCGGTGCCCTCGGAGCGGCGCACCGGCGGGACGATCCGCTGCACGGCCGTGGCCAGCACGGTGCCGGCCGCGCCGAAGCACATGCCGTTGAGCAGCCGCACCGCGGTCAGCGTGGCCAGGGAGTCCGCCCAGAGGTACGCCGCCGTCGTGAGGACGTAGCAGGCCAAGGCGACGAGCAGGACCCGCCGCCGCCCCCACGCGAAGGTGGCGGGTGTCGTCGTCATGCGGGTGAGGACCGCGCCCAGCACGAACGCCCCCACCACGACGCCGGCCTCCGCGTCCGACGCGCCGAAGGACGTGACGGCGTAGAGCGCCATCGCGGTCATGAGCGTGTAGAAGATCATCGCCACGAACAGGTAGGTGGCGCTGACGAGGATGAACGGGCGCGTCCACAGGGGCGGGCGCGGGGCCGCCGTCGAGCCGGCAGGGTCTGTCCCTTATACACATCTGACGCTGCCGACGCCGGTCGGAGGGCGGTGGGGCGGAGGGCATGATCTCCATGTTCCCCCACGGCACGAGGCCCCGGCCCGCTCGTGAAGAGCGGACCGGGGCCTCGGGTGCGCGTCGCGGGCGCGACGGGCTCAGAAGCGGTTGATCACTTCTTGGCCTTGGCGGCCACGACCTGCAGCTGGACGGTCGCGATGACGTCCTCGTGCAGGCGGACCTGGGCCTCGTGGTTGCCCACGGACTTGATGTGCGCCGGCAGGGTGATCGAGCGCTTGTCCACGGAACCGAGGCCGGCGGCCTCGATCGCCTCGGCGACGTCGGCGGTCTGGACGGCGCCGAACAGGCGACCCTCCGCACCGGCGGTGCGCTCGAGCTTCACGGTGGCGGACTGGAGCTGCGCGGCCTGGGCCTGCGCGTCCTCCAGGTTCGCCACCGCGCGGGCCGCGCGGGCCTTCTGCAGGGACTCGACCTGCTTCTCCCCGCCCTTGGTCCACACGGTGGCGAAACCGCGCGGGAGCAGGTAGTTGCGGGCGTACCCGTTCTTGACCTCGACCACGTCACCGGAGGTGCCGAGACCGGCCACTTCCTGGGTCAGGATGAGCTTTGCCATCTGGGTGTTCCTTCCTTCGCTCGCTCGATCAGCCGCGGCCGGCGCCGGCGTAGGGCAGCAGGGCCACCTCGCGGGCGTTCTTGACGGCCTGGGCGATCTTGCGCTGCTCCTGGACGGTCACGCCGGTCACGCGACGGGCACGGATCTTCCCGCGGTCGGAGATGAACTTGCGCAGCAGGGCCACGTCCTTGTAGTCGATCTCGGTGATCTTGGCGGCCTTGAGCGGGTTGGACTTCGGTTTGGGCTTGCGGAGTTCAGCCTTCGCCATCGTGGTGCTCCTTCAGAGTTCTCTGGAGCCCGCAGAACGGTTCTGCGGGATGGGATCACGCGGCGTCCCGTGCGGGGCACGGGGCCGTGTGCAGTGCGGCCCGGCGGTGCCGGGTCGCGGGTGGGATGGGCCGCCGGGGCGGCCCTCCGGGCAAGGTGCGCCCGGACGGAGAGGTCCGTGGTGTTCCGTGTCCGTCGCGGCCGCGGGGGCCGCGCCCGGTCAGTGCAGGATCAGAACGGGGGCTCGTTGGAGGACGGGGTGTCCCATCCGCCGCCACCGCCGCCGGACCAGGGGTCCTGCGGTGCGGCCTGGCCGCCGCCCTGCTGCTGGCCGCCCCAGCCGCCGCCCTGCTGGGCGCCGCCGAAGCCGCCGTCGTTGTTCCCCCCGAAGCCGCCGCCGGCCGGGGCGCCGCCGAAGCCGCCCCCCTGCTGGCCGCCGCCGAAGCCACCGCCGCCGCCGCCGCGCTGGGCGCGGGTGACCTTGGCCGTGGCGAACCGCAGCGCCGGGCCGACCTCGTCCACGTCCAGCTCCCAGCTGGTGCGACGGTTGCCGTCCCGGTCGTCGTAGGAGCGCGCCCTGAGGCGGCCCTGCACGATCACGCGCATGCCCTTGGTCAGCGACTCCGCCACGTTCTCCGCGGCCTCGCGCCAGACCGAGCAGCGCAGGAACAGCGCTTCGCCGTCCTTCCACTCGTTGGTCTGGCGGTCGAACGTGCGGGGCGTGGACGCGACGGTGAAGTTCGCGACGGCCGCGCCGTTCGGGGTGAAGCGCAGCTCCGGGTCGGCGGTGAGGTTGCCGACCACGGTGATGACGGTCTCGCCTGCCATGGTCACTCCTGTCTTCGGGGGTTCTGCCGGTCAGTGACCGGATCCGGGGATCCGGGACTGCTCAGCGGGGTTCCGGTGGGGGCGTCGGGGACTGATCCGATGCTCTCAGACCCTCCGGACACGGTACGAGGATCACTCAGCGGTGATCTTCTGCTCCTCCGGACGGATGATCTTGGTGCGCAGGATCGTCTCGTTGAGGTTCAGCAGACGGTCCAGCTCCTGGGTGGCGGCCGGCTCCGACTGGAAGTTGACGACCACGTAGATGGCCTCGGACTTCTTCTGGATCTCGTAGGCGGTCTTGCGGCGACCCCACACGTCGATGTTGTCGACGGTGCCGCCGGCGTTCGTGACGACCTCGAGGTACTTCTTCAGGGTCGGCTCCACGGTGCGCTCGTCGACCTCAGGGTCGATCAGCACCATCAGCTCATAAGCACGCATGCGAACCCACCTCCTCTGGGCTTGCGGCCGCGGTCTCTCCGCGGCAGGAGGTTCTGCGTTCTCCCCTTACGCATGCATCCGCACTCTTCGGCGGCACGCAGGGGATCCCGTCAAGAATACCAGCACTGCGCCTCCGCAGATGAGGTGCCACCCCTAGGGGGCAGTGGGGTGGCCGGGGCTTGCCCTCGGTCGACGACGACGTACCTTGGAAGGAGGACACACATCCTGCGTCAAACCCCTCTCACGTTTCGGAGCATCCCATGTCAGAGTCCACGTCGGCAGCGCCCCAGCCATCCCAGTCCGTCCCCTCCCGCCGCCGAGTCGCCAGCAGCCTCGCGTGGGCGGTGCCGACCGTCGTCGCCGCCGCCGCTGCCCCCGCCGAGGCGGCCAGCCCTCCCCCGCGGATCGACCGCTTGTTCCTGGTCACCCGCGGCACCGCGGGGGCCGGGCCCGGCACGACAGTGACGGCCTGTGGCTCGGGTTCGACCCGCTTGAGCGTCACCACGGACGACGTCAACACCTACTACCGGATCGCCAATGTGCGCACCGGCTCCACGGTGACGAACGTGACCGCCTCCGTCCTGGTGCAGAGGAGCGTGGTGGATGCGATGGAGACTGGGAAGAACCCCACCACCTTCACCTGGACGAGCACCACCCCGTCCTGGAGCACCCCCGTCCGTGAGGTCTCCGGGACCGGCAGTCCGGTCCTGTACACCAACAACGGCACCCCGTACTACCGCTACTACAGCAATCTCCAAACCGCGGTAACCCCGGTACCCGCCCCCGTCTCAGGCACCATCACCCTGCCGCGCATCGGGTGGTACAGCAACTGCAGCACGGCCCTCGCCAGCGTGTCGGTCAACGGGCGCGGCTCCGCCGTCGTGAACGGCACGCCCTTGGTCGATGTCGGCAACTTTCGGACGGTGTGACCCCGGGCTCCGCCGGCTGACGCAGCCCCGCGCACGCCGCTCGTGGCGGCCGTCATCCGCCGCCGCGCCTCACACCCCGCGGAAGAACTCCCGCACGGCCGCCGTCAGGTGCTCCACGTCCCGCACGCCGCACATCTCGCGCGCCGAGTGCATGGACAGCAGGCCCAGGCCCACGTCCACGGTCCGGATGCCCAGGCGGGTCGCCGAGATCGGGCCGATGGTCGAGCCGCAGGGGACGTCGTTGTGGGAGACGAACTCCTGGAACGGCACCCCCGCCACGCCGCACCAGCGGGCGAACGCGGCCTCGCCCCCGGCGTCGGTGGCGTAGCGCTGGTTGGCGTTGATCTTCAGCAGCGGGCCGTGGTTCACGCGCGGGTGGTTCACGGGGTCATGCCGCTCGGCGTAGTTCGGGTGCACCAGGTGGCCGGCATCCGCGGACAGCAGCCAGGACCCCGCGATCGCCCGCGCCCGACCCTGCCCGGCCACGCCGAGCGCCTCGAGCACGCGCCCCATGACCTCCTCGAGCAGCGGCCCGGCCGCCCCGGACCGCGACGCCGACCCCAGCTCCTCGTGGTCGAACGCGGCGAGCAGCGGGATCACCGGGGCGCCGGCCGCCTCACCGGCCACCCCGCCCGCGACGGTCCCCTCGTACGCGATCGCCCCCTCGGCGCCGCCGTGCTCGCGCGCCAGCTCCTCGAGCGCCACGAGGCCCGCGTGCACCGAGCTCAGGTTGTCCAGCCGACCCGACGCGAAGAACTCGCCCGCCAGCCCGAAGAGTCCGGGCGCCTGGGCGTCGGCCACCACGACGTCGTGCCCGCGCACCGCGGCCGGGTCCACGCCGGCGGCGGCCGCGAGCGCGGTCAGCACGTCACCGGGCACGCGGGCGGCCAGACCGTCGGCCACGGTCGCGCCGGCGTCCTCGCCGCGCGGGGCGAGCGCCCCCACGACGGGGTTCGTGTGCCGCTGCCGCTTCAGCGTCAGCCCCTCGTTGACCTCGCGGTCCAGATGGATGGCCAGCTGCGGGATGCGCCCCACGGGCCCGGTCGCGGCGAGCACCTGCGTGCCGTCGTCGAGGACGAGACGCCCGGCGAACCGCAGCTCGCGGTCCAGCCACGAGTTCAGCAGCGGGCCGCCGTACACCTCGACGCCGGCCTGCACCCAGCCGTCGGCCGTCACGGTGGCCGGGTTCGGCTTGAGCTTGAACCCCGGCGAGTCCGTGTGTGCGCCGAGCACGCGGAACACCGGCACGACGCCGGCGCTCTGCCCCGCCTCGTCCGGCCCGGCCGCGCGCGCCTCAGCACCCTCGTGGCGGCCCAGCGCCCCGGCACCCATCGGCACGATCCAGGCCACCGCCGCGCCGTCGCGCACCACCACGTAGCCGCCCGGGGCCGCCGGGAAGTCGGCCGTCTCATCCAGACGGGTGAAGCCGACGGCCTCCAGGCGGCGTGCGACCTCCTCCGCGGCGTGGTAGCTGGAGGGCGAGGCGGTCACGAACTCGGCCAGGTCCCGCAGGTGGGCGGGCAGCTCGGCGGCGGTGTCACGGGTCACGGGGGTCATGCCCCGACCGTACCGCCCCCACCACCCCGTCCGACTACCCTGGCCCGCAAGCGGGCCCGCCGCATCGCCCGCCCCGTCAGCGCAGGAGGAGCCCGCCGTGGACATCATGATCGCCGTCGCCGTGGGGGTCTTCCTCCTGGTGGCGTGGACCGTGGGCGGCTGGGCCATCGTGCGGATGGGCTTCACCCGGGACGGGGACGCGGCCCGCACCCCCGCCCACGACGACGGCGCCGCGCGTCCGGCGCACCCCGGCGGGGCCGCGGACCCGGCCACCGACCCCCACGTGATCTGGCGCGAACAGATGAAGGCGGCCACGGCCGCCTCCGGGGCGCAGTGCGTCTGCCCGCCGCCCCGCGAGGACGGCGCCGCGGCGGGGACGACCGCGCCGCCGTCGTCCCCGGACTGCCCGATCCACCGCTGGGACTACGCCTGAACCGCGGCCGGTCGGCCTGAGCGCCCCCGGGCCGGTCCGGCGTACGCGCCGGCGAGCGGGTCGGTGTCCGGGTGGCCGCCGTGGTCGCGCTTCACGAGGTCCTCGGCCGGGTGCAGCATCTCCCACACGACGCGCCCGCACAGCCACAGCACCGCGAGCATGTGCGCGAGGATCGCGGCCACGTAGACGGAGTCGTCCATGGAGTGCTGCGGCGGGGTCTCGGCCACCCCCTTGGCCAGGTACATCCACACGGCGAAGAAGTGCAGCGCCTCCACCGTCTGCCACACCCAGAAGTCCCGCCAGCGCGGCAGGGCGAGCGCCAGGAGCGGGATCAGCCAGACGACGAACTGCGGTGAGTACACCTTGTTGGTGAGCACGAACGCCGCCACCACCAGGAACGTCAGCTGGGCCAGCCGCGGGGTGTGCCGCACCCGCACGCCGAGCACGAAGATCCCGAGGCAGCACACCGCGAAGGTGCCGTAGGCCAGCAGGGTGAGGGAGTCCTCCGGCACGAACGCCCACCCGGCCTGCGCGGCGGTCACGTCCCATGCGTGCCACACGCTGGACAGGCCCGGCCCGCGCTCGCCGGAGAAGGTGAAGAACACGGACCACGCCTGGAAGTTCACGGCCATGAGCGGCACGTTGACCGCCGCCCACGCCGCCACCGTGCCCCCGGCCGCGAGCAGGAAGGGCCGCCACCGTCGCGAGCGCACCGCCAGGATCAGCAGCGGCCCCAGGATCAGCAGCGGATACAGCTTCATGGCCGCGCCGAGGCCGAACAGCATCCCCGCCGTCAGGGACCGGCCGCGGGACCAGGCGTACATGCCGCACGCCAGCAGGGCCACGGCCCACAGGTCCCAGTTGATGGTGCCGGCCAGCACGATCCCCGGGGCCACGGCCACCATGAGCCCGTCCGTCCACCGGCGCCCCGCCATCCGGACGGTCAGCACCGCGACGACGGCCCACAGCACCACCACGAATCCGAGGTTCACGAGCCAGAACACCACCGTGCCCTGCTCCGGCGAGAACGGCAGCGCCTGCGTGATCCAGGCCGCCACCGAGCCCACGACGGACATCAGCACGGGGTACTCGAACGTGGAGCCCGCCCGGAACGGCGCCCAGGGGTCCGCCGCGAACCCGCGCCCGCCGTAGAGCGCGGCCCAGTCCGAGTAGCAGCCCGCGTAGTAGACGTCCGGGGCGCCCCAGCCGTGCAGCAGGCACGGCGACTTCTGCAGCACGGTCACGACGGCGGCCAGAGCCACCAGCAGCCCCGTCAGCGCCACGGGCCCGGCCCAGGAGCCGGTCCCCCGCCCCGGGCCGTTCGCCGCGAGGCCGCCGGCGAGCTGGAAGCGGCCGCCGCGCTCACCGGGGGCGGGCAGGGCACCGGACGGTGCGCTGTCAGCGGAACGCCCGGCGGGGGCGCCCGGGGTGGTCACGGCGTCGCTCGGGGCGCCGTCCGCGGCGTGAGTGGGCGGCTCGCTGGGGGTCGCGGCATGCGCGGGGGCCGGTCTCATGCCCCCATCCTAGGAAGCCGCCCGGACACCGGACGGGCGGGGCCGCCGTCGTCGGTCGTAGACTGGCGGGGTTGATCCCCGGGTGAGCGCCCCGCCGAACGGTGTGGGCCCCCTGCGCGCGCTCCGCGTGCCCGCACCCGTTCCGGACAGTCGAGGAGAGAACCAGACCGTGGCCACCAACCCCATCCGCGTCGCCATCGCCGGCGTGGGCAACTGCGCAACATCCCTCATCCAGGGTGTGGAGTACTACCGCGAAGCGAAGGCCACGGACACGGTCCCGGGCCTGATGCACGTGCAGTTCGGCGACTACCACGTGTCGGACCTCGAGTTCGTGGCCGCGTTCGACGTGGACGCGAAGAAGGTCGGCCTGGACCTGTCCGAGGCCATCACCGCCTCCGAGAACAACACCATCAAGATCGCGGACGTGCCCCACGCGGACGTCACCGTCCAGCGCGGCCCCACCCTGGACGGCCTCGGCAAGTACTACGCCGAGACCATCGAGGAGTCGGAGGCCGAGCCCGTGGACGTGGCCCAGGCCCTCCGCGACGCGAAGGCGGACGTGCTGGTCTGCTACCTGCCCGTCGGCTCGCAGCGGGCCACCGAGCACTACGCCCAGGCCGCGATCGACGCCGGCGTCGCGTTCGTGAACGCCCTGCCCGTGTTCATCGCCGGCACCCCGGAGTGGGCCGAGAAGTTCACCGCCGCGGGCGTGCCGATCGTGGGCGACGACATCAAGTCCCAGATCGGCGCCACCATCACCCACCGCGTGATGGCCAAGCTGTTCGAGGACCGCGGCGTCACCCTGGACCGCACCTACCAGCTCAACGTGGGCGGCAACATGGACTTCAAGAACATGCTCGAGCGCGAGCGCCTGGAGTCCAAGAAGATCTCCAAGACGCAGGCCGTCACCTCCAACACCTCCGCGCAGCTGGGCGAGAAGGACGTGCACATCGGCCCGTCCGACTACGTGGCCTGGCTCGACGACCGCAAGTGGGCGTTCGTGCGCCTCGAGGGCCGCAACTTCGGCGACGCCCCGGTCTCGCTCGAGTACAAGCTCGAGGTGTGGGACTCCCCCAACTCCGCCGGCGTGATCATCGACGCCGTGCGCGCCGCGAAGATCGCCCTGGACCGCGGCATCGGCGGCCCGATCCTCTCGGCCTCGTCCTACTTCATGAAGTCCCCGCCCGTGCAGCACAACGACGACGCGGCGCACGAGCTCGTGGAGGCCTTCATCCGCGGCGACATCGAGCGCTGACCCGCCCGGTCCCCCGCGGACCGCGCACGACGCCGGCCCGTCACCCTCCCCGTGGAGGTGACGGGCCGGCGTCGTCGTGGGGGCGCGCGCCGCCCCGGCCACCGCGCTCAGCGCCGCGCGCCGAGCCGGTCCTCGATGGTGAGCCGGACGAGCTGGGCGTACATGGCCTGGCCGTCGGCGCGGGGGTGCACGCCGTCGGCGGAGAAGTCCGTGACGTGCTGCTTCGCCGCGGCGTCCCAGTCCGCCAGGACGATCCGGTCCGGGTGGGCCTTGGCCTGCGCCTCCATCTGCACCTGCACGTCCGCGATCCAGTCCATCGGGCCGTGCGGCACCACGAGCACGAGCAGCCGGTCCTCGCCGACGGCCGCCAGGATCTTCTCCCAGTCGCCCCGATGGGTGGTGCCGTTGGCGCCCAGGGCCACCACGACGACGTCGCTCAGCTGGCCGTCCGCCTTGAGCTTCTCGATCTCGTCCGCGGCGTCCCAGATCTGGTAGCCCACCTCCGCCTCCAGCAGCATCCCCGGCAGCTGCTCCAGGAGCGTGGGCGCGGCCGAGAGCGAGACGGAGTCGCCGATCAGGGTGACGTCCGGGCCGAGCTCGGACGGCGGCAGGGCCGCGGTGAGCTGCTCCTTGGAGTACGTGGGGCGCGTGACGGCCGGGTCGCCGAGCCCGAGCCCGGACGGCTCGGCGGACGACCCGGGCGAGGACGTCGCACCGGCGGAGCCCTCCGCGTCCCCGGGGGCGGCCGAGCCGGGTGCCCCCGAGGCCGACGCCTCGGCCCGCTTCGACTGCTCCGCCGCGCGGGACTCGCGGGCCGCCTGCTGCGCCGCCTGGGCGGCCTTGAGGGACTCCTCCGCCTGGGCGATGTCCTGCTCGAGCTGGGTCTGCGCGGGCGAGTGCACCACGGCGGCCACGGCCGCCGCGGGGACGGCCACGAGCCCCAGCGCCGTGGCGGCGGCCGCCAGCCGGCCGATCGGCCCGGCCCCGCCCGTGAACGCCCGCCGAGCGGCTGCGCCCCAGCGACCGAAGGCACCCGTGAACCCCTCGTGGAGGATGGGCTCCTCGATCAGCCGGGTGCTCAGGTCGGCGATCAGGGCGGTCAGCAGCAGGATCGCGCCGGCGGCCACGGGCTCGACCCACCCGGGGGCGTCCACGGGCACCATCACGCGCATGATCACGAGCAGCGGCCAGTGCCACAGGTACGCGGCGTAGGAGCGGCGCCCCCACCAGCGCAGGAACCCGTTGCCCAGCGCGCGCGAGAGCGAGTCGCGCCGGTCGCCCTGCACCACGTGCCAGACGATGAACGCGACGACGGCGGACAGGCCCGCCAGCACTCCGCGGTACGTGCTCGCGTGGCCGCCGTCGACCAGGGCGAAGCCCGCCGCGAGCACCGTGACGGCGCCCCACGCGACAGCCACCCGCGTGGCCGAGGTCCGCGGCTCGGGGCCGCCGTGCTCGGGCCGGGGCACATGGGCCAGGCCGATCGCCACGCACGCGCCGAACAGCAGGCCGAAGGCGTGGGTGTCCGTGCCGAAGTAGAGGCGGGCCTGCTCGAACCCGTGCCACGAGCCCCAGGCCATCCACGCCGCGGAGGCCACGGCCGCGACCGCGACCGCGAGGATACGACGTCGGTCCGCCACCCGCCCCGAGTTCACCGTGCTGCGCGGCGGCCAGGTGAGCAGGAGCAGCCCCCAGAGGAGCAGGGGCCAGAGGATGTAGAACTGCTCCTCGATCGCCAGGGACCACAGGTGCTCGAACAGAGGCGGCGAGGCGCGGTTGAAGTAGTCCCCGCCCTCGAGGATCATCACCCAGTTGCTGGTGTAGGTCAGGGCGCCGAACCATTGGCGACCCAGGCCCGCGGGGAACTCGTCCACCGCCAGCCACGCGAGCGCGGTGGTGCCCACGAGCGCCATCAGCATGGCCGGGATGAGTCGTCGGACGCGCTTCATCCAGAAGGTGCCCAGCGCCACGCCCCGGCCCGCGTCCACACCACGGACCAGGCCGGTGGTGATGAGGAAGCCGGAGAGCACGAAGAACATGTCCACGCCCACGAACCCGCCGCGCAGGAAGGTGGGCCAGGCGTGGAAGACGAGCACGGCGAGCACCGCGATCCCCCGCAGCCCGTCGAGGGCGGTGACCCGTCCGGGGCCGCGACTGACCCGCGTGCCGACCTTGACGGCGGGCACGCCGTCCTGGGGCGGCAGGGCATGGCGGGGCACGGGCGCGGTGCGCTGGTCGGAACTCACAGCGGTCGATCATTCCATCCCGACCTGGATGGGCCAAAGCCTCCGGCTATCCCCACCCGCCCCACCGCGTTGGGGGCGGTTTCCGGCGGTATTCCGCTCCCAAAGCACCGGTTTCCGCCCCGGAAGGGGGGGGCGGGCGCCGGTCAGTGGTCGCGCAGCGCTTCGATGAGCTCGTCCTTGGTCATGGTGGAGCGGCCCTCGATGTCGAGCTCGCGGGCCCGCTTCTCGAGCTCGTCCTTGGTCCAGTCCTCGTAGGAGCCGGCCTCGCCGCCGCGCTCGGCGACCTCGTCCCGGCCGTCCCGGGCGGAGGCGTTGGCGATCCGTGCGGCCTTCTCCTCGCTCGCGCCCTCGCGGCGCAGCGCCTCGTAGACCTCGGGGTCCTTGATGCTGGAGGTGCCGGGGCCCATGGGGGCGCCGTTCTTCTCGGTCTTCTTCTCAGCCATGCGGCCAGTGTGGTCCCGGCCCGACGACGGGTGGAAGGTCCGCCGCGCCGCCTCAGTCCTGCTGGGCCTCCGGCTGCTCGGCCCACCAGCGCCGCAGCTCCGCCTCGGCCTCGGCCTGCTCGTGCGGGCCCTCGTCGAGGCGCCACTCGAGCAGGTGGTTGTACGCCCGCCCCACCACCGGGCCCGGGCGGATCCCCAGCAGCGCCATGATCTGCTGCCCGTCCAGGTCCGGCCGCACGGCGGCGAGCTCCTCGGCCTCGGCGATCTCGGCGATGCGCCGCTCGAGGTCGTCGTACGCGTGGGCCAGCCGCTCGGCCTTGCGCCGGTTGCGGGTGGTCACGTCCGAGCGGGTCAGCGCGTGCAGGCGGGGCAGCAGGTCGCCGGCGTCGTGGGCGTACCGGCGGACGGCGGAGTCGGTCCAGCCGGCGTCGCCGTAGCCGTAGAACCGCATGTGCAGCTCCACCAGACGGGCCACCGCCTTGATGGTGTCGTTGTCGAACTTCAGGGCACGCAGCCGCTTGCGGACGAGCTTGGCCCCCACGGTCTCGTGGTGCCGGAAGGTGACGGCCCCGCCCTTCTCGAAGCGGCGCGTGGCCGGCTTGCCGACGTCGTGCAGCAGCGCCGCCAGGCGCAGCACGGGGTCGGGGGTCGACGGCGCGTACTCACCCTCCAGCTCCATGGCCTGCTCCAGCACGGTCAGGGAGTGGGCGTAGACGTCCTTGTGGCGGTGGTGCTCGTCCGACTCGAGCTGCAGGGCGGGCAGCTCGGGCAGGACGTGGTCGGCCAGGCCGGTGCGCACGAGCAGGTCGAGGCCGGCGCGCGGGTGCGCCCCGCACACGAGCTTGACGAGCTCCTCGCGGACGCGTTCGGCGGAGATGATCGTGATCCGCTCGGCCATCGCGGCCATGGCCTCCTCCACCTCGGGGGCCACGGCGAAGCCGAGCTGGGAGGCGAACCGGGCGGCGCGCATCATGCGCAGCGGGTCGTCGGAGAAGGAGTCCTCGGGGGTGCCGGGGGTGCGCAGCACGCCGGCGTGCAGGTCCCGCATGCCGCCGAAGGGGTCCACGAGCTCGAGGGCGGGCAGGCGCAGGGCCATGGCGTTGACGGTGAAGTCGCGGCGCAGCAGGTCGTCCTCGAGGCTGTCGCCGAAGGCCACCTGCGGCTTGCGGCTGGCCGGGTCGTACTGCTCGGCCCGGTAGGTGGTGACCTCGAGCTGCCAGCCGGCCTTGCGGAAGCCGATGGTCCCGAACCGCCGCCCCACGTCCCACGTGGCGTCCGCCCAGCCGGCGCCCACGGCCTCGGACGCGTCCGGGTCGGCGTCCGTGGTGAAGTCCAGGTCCGGCGACGTCCGCCCCAGGAAGAGGTCGCGGACCGGGCCGCCCACCAGGGAGAGCTCGTGGCCGGCGGCCTCGAACCTCCGCCCCAGCTCCACGACGACGGCGGGCAGGGTGGCGTCCGCGGGGAAGCCGGGGGGCAGCGCGTGGGTGGCGGTGGTCAGATCCATGATGCCTACAAGGGTGCCAGACGGTCCCGGCACGGGCCCGCGCGGGCCGGGCTAGAGTTGACGGCATGACCCGCCCCGATCCCTCCGCGCACCGGGGCGCCCCCCTGCCCTCCGCGCTGGGGGCGTGGCGTCGCCGGCCGCAGCCGCCTCTGCGCCCCGTCAC
>NZ_JABFBA010000027.1:40433-40916 GCF_017168445.1 Micrococcus sp. KRD026
CTCCCTGCCCACGGTGGAAGAGGTCTCCGCCGGCGGCGTCATCGTCCGCGAGCATGACGGCGGCCTCGAGGTGGCTGTGATCGCCCGCTACAACCGCGGTGGTCGGCTCGAGTGGTGCCTGCCCAAGGGCCATCCCGAGGGTGAGGAGGACCACCGGCAGGCGGCCGTGCGCGAGGTGGAGGAGGAGACCGGGATCGCCGGCCACATCCTCGAGCCGCTCGGCGCGATCGACTACTGGTTCACGGTCGCCCGGCACCGCGTCCACAAGACCGTGCACCACTTCCTGCTGCGCGCCACGGGCGGCGAGCTGACCACGGAGAACGACCCGGACCACGAGGCCGTGGACGTCGCGTGGGTGCGCCTTGAGGACGTCGCGCGCCGCCTCTCCTTCGCCAACGAGCGCCGGATCGTCGACCTGGCCCGCCAGGTGGTCGACCAGCACTTCCCCCCGGGCGGTGCCCGGGGCCCCCGCCCCTGATCCAC
>NZ_JABFBA010000027.1:41016-82685 GCF_017168445.1 Micrococcus sp. KRD026
CGGACGCGGGCGCCCGGCGGCAGCTGGGCCGCCAGGCTGAGGTCCGCGCGGGCCACGACGCCGATCACCGGGTAGCCGCCGGTGACCGGATGGTCGGAGAGGAACAGGACGGGCTCCCCCGAGGGCGAGCGCCGCGCCGGCCGGTCCACCGCGATCATGGCCTCCGGCACGCTCCTCTCCCGCGTGCTGGGCCTCGTCCGTGCGACGCTGGTGACGGTGGCGATCGGCCTGTCCGCGGACATGGCCGACATCTTCGAGATCGCCAACTCCCTGCCGAACGTGATCTACCTGCTCCTGGTGGGCGGCGTGTTCAACGTCGTGCTCGTGCCGCAGCTGATCAAGCACGCCCGCGACGCCGACCGGGGCGCGGACTACACCTCCCGCCTGATGACGCTCGGCACGCTCGTGATGCTCGCCGGCACGGTGGTGGTCATGCTGGCGGCGGCCCCGCTCATGACGGCCCTGACCCGCGGCTGGTCGCCGGAGAAGCTCGAGATGGCCACCGTGTTCGCCCTGTGGTGTCTGCCCCAGGTGTTCTTCTACGGCATGTACGCGTTGGTGGGGCAGGTGCTCAACGCCAACGGGCGCTTCGGCGCCTACATGTGGGCGCCGGTGCTGAACAACGTCGTCGCGATCGGCGCGATCGTGCTGTACCTGGGCATGTTCGGGGCGTACCGGGCCGGGGACGACCTCGCCGGGTGGACGAGCGCACAGACGGTCGTGCTGGCCGGCGGCCACACCCTGGGCGTCGTGCTGCAGGCCGTGATCCTCTTCCTGCCGCTGCGCGGGCTCGGCCTGGGCCTGCGCCCGAGGTTCGGCTGGAAGGGCATCGGCCTGCGGGACACCGGCCGGATCGCCGGGTACACCCTGGTCACGATGGTCGCCACGAACGTGGTGCTCCTGCTGTGCCAGCGGTACGTCACCTCCGCCACGGAGGCCCGCGACCGCGGCGAGCTGCGCATCCCGGGCACGGAGACCTGGAGCGCCGAGATGGCGCAGGCGGCCATCCCCGGTGTGGCCGCGTACAACATGGCGATGCTGATGGCCGTGCTGCCCCATTCGGTGTTCGTGCTCTCCCTGGCCACCGTGCTCTTCAACCGGCTGGCCCGCGCCATGGGCCGCCAGGACATGTCCGCGGTGCGGCGCACGACGGCGCAGGGTCTGCGCGCGTTCACCGTGCCGCTGATGTTCTGCCTCGCCGGCGTGGTGGTCCTGGCGGGCCCCCTGGGCCGCGTCTTCGGCTCGACGGCCGAGACGGCGATGGTGGCCGGCGTCGCGGTGGGCTCGGTCCTGCTCGCGCTGGCGCTGTCCATCCCGTTCCGCTCGGGCTCCTTCTACCTGCTGCGCGTGTTCTACGCCGCCGAGGACGCCAAGGTGCCGATGGTGGTCCAGGTCAGCGGCTCGCTCCTGATGCTGCTGCTCTCGTGGGCGGGCGCGATGCTGCTGCCGCTGTGGTCCATGGCCCTGTGGGTCGCGGTCGCCTCGTCCGTCTCGTACGTGTACCAGTTCGTCCTGACCCATGTGCTCACCGTGCGCCGGTTCGGGGACTACGGCCTCGCATCCGTGCTGCGTGCCCACGTCCAGACCGGCCTGGCCGCGCTGGCCGCGGCGGCCGCGGGCGTCGTCGTCGTGTGGCTGCTGGGCGGGTACACCGGCGGGTTCGCGTGGAACTCCATCGGGACGGCGCTGCTCACGTGCGCGGTGGCCGCCGTGGCGATGGGTCCGGTGTACCTGATGGTGCTGCGGGCCATGCGGTTCCCCGAGCTGGACGACGCCCTCCGGCCGCTCGTCGCCCGCGTGCCGGCGCTGGGTCGTCTGCTGCGCGTCGGCTGATCTCTGGCCGCGACGGCCACGCCACGTATCATCGGATTCCGACCCCGTCGTCAGGAGAAGAGCCCGTGCCCCAGCCCATCGCCGTCGGCGCCGTCCTGGGCGGCCGCTATCGCATCACCCAGCACGTGGTGACGTCCGCGGACCAGGACATGGTGTTCCTGGGCACGGACCAGGTGCTCAACCGCCGCGTCACCGTGCTCGTGGCCTCACGTGAGAACGCCACGCAGGTGGCCTCGTCCGCGCGGGAGCTGGCCACGGGCGAGCGCACCGACGACGTGCAGGTGCTCGACCTGGGGCTGTCCGAGGGCCGCACGTACCTGATCGCCGGCGGGGACCCCGACCCGGACGTCCTGCTGGGTCTGGCGTACCCGCAGGAGCTGTACGTGGAGCCGTTCCAGACGGACAGCCTCGGCTCCGAGCTGTTCGGCGAGTCGCGGACCGGAGACCCCCACGCCTACGACGACGACGAGGCGTACTACACCGACCTCGACCGCCGGCTCCGCGCGGACGAGGACGAGGCCCAGCGTCGTCCCGGGTTCCTGAACCGCCTCTCCGAGCGCCTCGCCGAGCGGGTCCGTCCCTCCGACGGCACCGCGGCGAAGGCGGCCGCCGGGGCGTCGGCCCTGGCCGCGGCGGACGCCGCCACCCGGAAGCAGCAGGAGGAGCGCGAGCGGGCCGAGCGGGAGGCCGCCGAGCGGGCCGAGCGGGAGCGCAAGGAGGCCGAGGAGAGGGCCCGCGCCGAACGGGAGGCCGCGGAGCGGGCCGAGCGGGAGCGCAAGGAGGCCGCCGAGCGCGCAGAACGCGAGCGCCGGGAGGCGGAGGAGCGTGCCGAGGAGGAGCGCCGCGCCGAGGCCGAGCGCGCCCGTCGCCAGGCGGAGCAGGAGGCTGAGGATCGGGCCGCGCGCGAGCGAGAGGCCGAGCAGGCCCGGCTGGCCGCGGAGCGGGAGGAGGCCGAGCGCCGCGAGCTCGAGCGCCGGGCCGAGGCCCGCCGTCGTGCCGAGGAGGAGCGGGCCCGGGAGGCCGAGCGGCGCGAGGCTGAGAAGCGCGCGGCCCAGGAACGCGAGGCCGCGGAGCGCGAAGCTGAGAAGCGCGAGGCCCAGGCGGGCACCGCCGCACTCCCGGTTGTCGCGGCGGGGGCCGCCGCCGCGCAGACCACCGACGCCGATGCCGACGGGGCCACGCCGCCCGTCGAGCCCGTCGAGCCCGTCGAGCCCGTGGCGGCCGAGAAGACCGACGCGCCGGAGCCGGTCGCCCCGGACACCGAGGCGATCCCCGTGCGGCGCCAGCGCCCCGTCCCCCGCCGAGCGATCGTGGCCGAGTCCGCGCCGCCCGTCCACGAGGAGTCCCGCGGCACGGCCGCGCCGGTGGCTGCCGGGGCCGGGGCCGCAACGACGGCCGCCGGTGCGACGGCCGCCGCCGCGGCTCCGAATGCTGAAGCTGCCCCGGCCACCACCGGGGGCGACGACGGCGCCACGGTGGCCGACCCGGGCGACGGCAACGGCCGCACGCGCGGCGGCGGTCCGCTGGCCCTGCTCCTCGTGCTCGGCCTGCTGGCCGCACTCGTCGTGGGCGGGGTGCTGCTGGCCCAGAACCTGCGCGGCGGGCCGGCCCCGCAGGCCGCGGCCGCGTCGTCCGAGTCTGAGTCTGCGTCGTCCGAGTCCGCATCGGACACCCCGTCGCCGTCGGAGAGCACCAGCCCCTCCCCCACCCCGACCAGCGAGAGCGCCGCGGCCGCCCCGCAGCCCGTCCAGGCTCTGCGCTCGGTGCCGGACCTGCCGGAGCACGAGGCCGAGCACGACGCGGACCTGAGCAACCTCATCGACGGCGACCCCACCACCGTGTGGCGCACCTTCGCCTACGCACGGCCGAACTTCGGCGGCTATGTGGAGAGCATGAACCTCGTGGTCCAGCTCGAGGAGCGCACCGAGGTGAACGAGGTGACCCTGCAGAGCACGGGGGCCACCGGTGGCGCCTGGTTCGCCTACATCGCCGACTCCCCCGAGGGCGCGAACGCCAAGGAGATCGGCAACGGCACCTTCGACCAGGACACCGTCTCCATCCCCGTGCCCTTCGAGGGCGCCGAGGCCGAGGCCGAGTACGTGATCGTCAGCCTCACCTCGCTGCCCCAGCTGGAGGGCACGACGTCGGACCTCCCGTTCGGCCTGCGCCTCGGCGAGATCGCCGTCCGCTGACCCCGCGCCCAGGCGACGGCGCGCCGGACCTTCCGGCCGCCGTCGCCGGACGTCGCTGCACCGCGGCCCGACACCGCGGAATACCCGCCCGTGGCTCCGCCGTTGTCCTGGAGGAGCGTCCACCACCCCGATCCACTGGAGGAACCCGTGGCCCCCACCGCCCAGGACCAGAGCGTCCACAACGTCGTGATCGTCGGATCCGGCCCCGCCGGATACACCGCGGCGATCTACACCGCCCGCGCCGACCTCTCCCCCGTCCTCGTGGCCGGGGCGGTGACCGCGGGCGGCGAGCTGATGAACACCACCGAGGTGGAGAACTTTCCGGGCTTCCCGGAGGGTGTGCAGGGGCCCGAGCTGATGGCGAACCTCGAGGCCCAGGCCCGCCGGTTCAACACGGAGGTGGTCTACGACGACGTCGTGCAGGCCGACCTGACGTCGAACCCCAAGGTGCTCACGCTCGGCGACGGCACCCAGCTGCGCACCCACGCGGTCATCCTCACGACCGGCTCCGCCTACCGGAAGCTCGGCGTTCCCGGCGAGGAGCGCCTCTCCGGCCACGGCGTCAGCTGGTGCGCCACGTGCGACGGCTTCTTCTTCCGCGAGCAGGAGATCGCGGTCGTGGGCGGCGGCGACTCCGCCATGGAGGAGGCCCTGTTCCTCACGAAGTTCGCGTCCAAGGTGACCGTGCTGGTCCGCAAGGACGAGCTGCGCGCCTCCAAGGTGATGGCCCACCGCGCCATGGAGAACGAGAAGATCGAGTTCCGCTGGAACACCGAGGTCACGGAGGTGACCGGTGACGACAAGGTCAACACCCTCCGCCTGCGGGACACCCGCACCGGCGAGGCGTCCACGCTGGACGTGACCGGCCTGTTCGTGGCCATCGGCCAGGACCCGCGCACGGACCTGGTGCAGGGCCAGGTGGAGCTCACGGAGCACGGCACGATCCGCATCGACCATCCGTCCTCCCGGACCTCCCAGCCGGGCGTCTTCGCCGCCGGCGACGTCACGGACCACACCTACCGCCAGGCCGTCACCGCCGCCGGCTCGGGCTGCGTGGCCGCCCAGGACGTGGAGCACTACCTCGCGACCGTGGCCGATGTGGAGGAGGCCGCGCCGGCCGGCCCGGAGTCGGACGCGAACCCGGCATGAGCCACTGACTCATGACCCCTGACGGAGCGTCATGAATCATGTCGATAACACCCCTGTCCACCCTCGTCAGACACAGAACAAACCCCAGGAGGCTGCCATGAGCACCATCACCGTCACCGACGCCGACTTCGACCAGAAGGTCCTCCAGTCCGAGCTGCCCGTCCTCGTGGACTTCTGGGCCGAGTGGTGCGGCCCGTGCCGCATGCTCGGACCCGTCCTGGAGGACATGGCCGTGGAGCACGAGGGCAAGGCCGTGATCGCCAAGCTCAACGTGGACGAGAACCCGGCCATCGCCGCGCGTTACGGCGTCACCTCCATCCCGCTCGTCGTGGGCTTCCAGAACGGCGAGAAGGTCGCCGAGTCCGTGGGCGCCAAGCCCAAGGCCGCGCTGGAGAAGGAGTTCTCGGCCCTGCTCGGCTGAGCCCCTCCCCCACTCACCACGACGGCCCCGTCACCCCAGAGGGTGACGGGGCCGTCGTGCGTTGATCTTCAGGACCAGCGGCGGGTGCCCGTGGACGCCGTCCGCGGGAACTCCGGATCAGGACTTCTTGCCCTTCCCCTTGCCGTCCTGACCGCCCTGGATGAGGTCCATGATGCGGTTCAGGTCCTCCACGGTGGTGAAGTCGATGGCGATGCGGCCCTTGCGCGCGCCGAGGGTGATCTTCACGGCGGTGTCCAGGCGGCTGGTGAGCGCGGTGGCGTAGTGGTCCAGGCGCTCGTGGCGGGCGTCGTCCGTGCTGCGCCGCGGCGTGCGGCCCGGCCGGAGCCCGCCCTGCAGCTGCGCGACCGCCTCCTCCGTGGACCGGACGGACAAGCCCTCCGACTGGATCCGCTGCGCCAGACGCTCCATGTCCGACGGGTCCGTGAGACCGAGCAGCGCACGCGCATGGCCGGCCGAGAGCGTGCCGGCGGCCACGCGGCGCTGCACGAGGGGCGGCAGCTTGAGCAGCCGCAGCGTGTTGGAGATCTGCGGACGAGAGCGGCCGATGCGCTGGGACAGTTCCTCCTGCGTGCAGGCGAAGTCCTCCATGAGCTGCTGGTAGGCGGCGGCCTCTTCGAGCGGGTTCAGCTGGGAGCGGTGCAGGTTCTCCAGCAGAGCATCCCGCAGGAGGTCCTGGTCCGGGGTCTGGCGGACGATCGCCGGGATGGTGTCCAGGCCGGCCTTCTGGGTGGCGCGCCACCGGCGCTCTCCCATGATCAGCTCATGGGGGGTGGGGCCGTCCACCTCGCGCACGACGATCGGCTGCAGGATGCCGACCTCGCGGATCGAGGTGACCAGTTCCGCCATGTGGTCCTCGTCGAACACCTCACGCGGCTGCCGCGGGTTGGGGTGGATGTCCCCCACCGGGATCTCCCGCAGGACCGCGATGTCCGCGGACACGGTCCCCTCGGTCGCGGCGGACTCAACGCTCGAGTCCCCCGGTTCCTTCCTCGACGACGTCGCGGAGGTGGCACGCTTGCTGGGCGCCTTCACCGTCGGCATGGCCGGACGCCCCTTGGTCGGCCGCGCCGCGGGTGCATCCTCGGACTCTGCGGAGAAGAACACGTCGACGGGACGCTGCGCGGGTCGCGAGGCACGCTTCGACGAGGTGGGCCCTGCCTTCGTGGCGGACGTGGCGTTCCTGCCAGTCGCAGCCGTTGATTTCCCGGCCTGTGTCGTTCGGCCCGCGGTCTTCCGCTGCGAGGCCGACGGGGCGGGCTCGTTGGACCCCCCTGGCGTCTCGGTCGTCGCGGTGCTCCGCGTCGATGTCGTGGTGGCCTCCGCTGCCGCGGCAGCCTTCGGGCCGCTCTTCACCGGCACCGCAGAGTCCTTCGGGGAGGTGGCCTCGGCGTTCTCTTCCGGGGCTTCTACAGTGCTCTGGATCAGGGCGCCGAGGCCTCGCCCCAGGCCTCCTCGACGGCTCGTCTTCAACGGGTCCTCCTGCAGTGAGTGGGTCTGGGATCAGTGTAGGTGAGCGGCCTGGTCTCGATGGTCCCGGGCGGCGGGAAGACACTTCTCAAGGTGCTCTGGCCCTGACCGCCGGGGGGCGCGCGAGGGCCTGACACGTGCAAGGGGCGCGGCGAGGTTCGGGCCTCGGTTCTGGGGTGAGACGTCCGTATTGGGCCCGGACGGCAGGATGTGGGCGCGCGGACAGCACCTGCCGCGAGCGTGAGTGTTTCACGTGGAACACTCATAGTGGGGGCGCTTCGGAAGGGTGCCGCTGCAATCCTCAAGACCTCCTCGTGTTCCCTCTCGAAGTTCACTCGTTTCACATGAAACGCGAGCCCGCGTCGACGAGCGGACGGTATCAGAATCACGGCTGTCAGTTTGTTGTTCGTGTTCTCCCCGGCCGATCAGCCCTCCGTGCGGACGGTACTCAGATCGCTGGCTACCCGCATGATGTATGTGCTTCATCGGACGCGCAATGGCGGACCAGCAGCGAAGCACTCGTGCCACTTCCCCGCGGTGTGATGTGAACACTCGAATCGCCGAACGGATGAGCTCGGCCTACTCGTCGCTTCGCCGTCAGTGCTTCCTTACACCCGCGCAGCTCACGAATTGAACGCTGCCTCACCATCCGCGTTTCACGTGAAACACGGACGAGTCTGTCATCCAAGTACGACATGAGTTCGGGTAACCCACGTGCTCGCTCACCCGCGAGTCAGTGCCACATTACTGCGCCATTCTCGGTCAGCTCGCTCCCGGCACGGATCGTGTGCTCCCTGGATCGCCTGGGATTGTGACCTCGCGGCACGGCGCTTTCACCCGAAGCTCATTTCACGTGAAACGTATCGTTCGAAGATTCGACCATGCACTCGTGCCACGGAAGTCCGCCCACGAGCGGGTTGCATTCAGATACTGGCGTCCATAGGAGGCGTGAGATGCGTTCGAGGTTCAGACTCCTCGCGCTGCTGACGTCGTGACCCGGGCGCGTCGAGCGCCGGACGTCGGTCGTTCGGTTTCACGTGAAACGTGGCGGCGTACTGGGCACGAACGCCGGGTCGCGGGTCCCATGTCGCGCAGCTTGCACCGACTTGTGCCGTTGACCGTACTGTTCGATGTAGTCGCTGCCGTCAGCAGCGGCCGTACAGACATATGGCAGGCCGTTCCGCCCGACAGACCGGGCCCATTCCTCCCGTCTGCCCATTTTGCCCATTAAGTTTCACGTCCGACTCGTGTGGAACCGGGTCTTCACCCGTCCGTCCGCACGCGGCTCCCTCCGGGGATCGACGCTAGATCTACGCGCGAGCATCGTGTTTTACGTGAAACCCCCGGCCACCACCTGAGTGATCGACGTCCTGCTTCCACGTCGTTTGCAGGGGTCAGAACCGTGTGGCCTGAGCGTCCCGCACTGAGCTGATGCGGGTTTCCCGGGGGAGGGGACCCAGGCTGACTCAGCATTCCCCTGCCGACCCCGTACCTAGCCGTCGGGCCGCGCTGGGGATTCGCCAGACCAACCAGCGCCATGGTGGCACCCACGGCCACCTACCCACGGCGTCCCCTTGTCCACAGATCTTGTCCACATATCAACATCGACGATAGCCGCTAACCACTGCTGACTCCGCAAAGTGCCAGCTCACATGCTTGTCTTTGTATACATTGGGGGCGTGCGGCCGCCCCTCTTCGCCGGACTCTCTCCTACTCCGTACACAGGAATGCACAGTAGAACTGTCCTTCTGGCGCCGCCGTTCGGCCCCTCCAACTCAGACGAATCACAGCAGCCCACCATCGCCGCTGACGTCTGCTCTCGCACACGCTGACGGCAGACCGGCCGCGTGCCTCGCGGCGACACCACGGCCCGTGCTCCGCTCTGGCCCCGATTCCCTGCACGTCACCGACGGCGAGGAGGTCTGACCGTGGGGGAGAGGGGGCACCCAGTCACAGCACCCGGCCTGCTCGCTGGCTGCATCCTCGAGGCTGCAGCGCACCCGGGTGAAGGAGGAGGGACGGATTATACCCTGCACGGCCGCGCCCGGCGGCCAGGACGTTCCCCACGCGTCGCGCAGCCCTCGCGGAGCACTTCAACGCAGCGTGCACCGCCGGCCCCCACACAGCCGCCGTCTCCGCCCCGCCGCCATGCCGTTCACCCCGTGAGTTCGTGCGTCGCCGCCCGCGGCTGCACCCAGGCCTCGCGACAGGTGCGCCTGGCCGGCGGCGGAGGCGCCGGCCCAGCGGAAGAGAGGGGAGCGGGACAGATGGGAGCGGTCCACCACGGGCACCCCTCCCCATCGTCCCGCCGCGGCGGCACCACGCTCGCACCCTCAGAGAAGGTCGTTTCACGTGAAACACGAACTTCCGATATGCCCAGCGTTTCCGCTTGTCTTTTCACCCCCCATCTTCCGGGCCACGCTCACTCACGACGAAGCCCGCCGGGGGATCGCTCCCTCCGGCGGGCTTCGTCGTCGTCAGCAGCGCCATTTGGCGACCGCAACAGCGGGTCGCCTGGGCGTCAGCTCTTCAGGGCCGTCGGCGCACCGCGGCCGGCGATCTCCGCGGCCGCCTCCCGGTACGCCACGGCGCCGGCCGAGGCCGGGTCGTAGGTCAGCACCGTCTGCTGATAGCTGGGGGCCTCGGAGATGCGGACGTTGCGGGGGATCGCGGTGTTCAGCAGCTGCTCCGGGAAGTGCGTCCGGACCTCCTCCGCCACCTGCACGGCGAGGTTGGTCCGCGCGTCGAACATCGTCAGCAGGATGGTGCTCACCTGGAGACGCGGGTTCAGGTGCTTCTGGATCATCTGCACGTTCTTGAGCAGCTGGGAGAGGCCCTCGAGGGCGTAGTACTCGGCCTGGATCGGGATGAGCACCTCCTCGGCCGCCACGAACGCGTTGACCGTCAACAGTCCCAGGGACGGCGGGCAGTCGATGAACACGTAGTCCAGCCGCTCCTGGCCGTCCTGCTCGCGCCAGGCGGTGTACGCCTCGAGCGCCCGAGACAGTCGCTGTTCGCGGGCCACCAGCGAGACCAGCTCGATCTCGGCACCGGCCAGGTCGATCGTCGCGGGCACCACCTGCAGGCCGTCCACGTCCGGGGCGTCCTGCACGACGTCCTGGATCTCCATCTCGCCCAGGAGCACGTCGTACACGGAGGCGACGTCTCCGGTGTGGGGGATGTTCAGCGCGGTGGACGCATTGCCCTGCGGGTCGATGTCCACCACCATCACCCGCATGCCCGCGCGGGCGAGGGCCGCGGCCAGGTTGACCGTCGTCGTCGTCTTGCCGACGCCGCCCTTCTGGTTGGACGTCGTGAACACGCGGGTGCGGTCGGGGCGCGTCAGACGGCGACGCTGGAGCCGCGCGGGCTCCTCGGCGTCGGCGCCGCCCTTCTCGGCGGTCCGGCCGGTCCACTTCTGGCGCAGGGCCCTCCAGGCCCCACCCCGGCTCTCCTGCTCCTGCGCCATGCGGCTCTACCTCCTGGGTCGCGGGTGTGCGGATCTGCTGCCGCCCGGCCCGTCCCGTCCCGGTGGGGGAGGGGTCAGCGGGGACGCGCGCTGACGCGCACGACGGTGGTGGTCTCGGGCAGCAGGCCCTCGCCCACCGTGAGGATCTCGGGCTCGGCACCACCATACTTGCGCAGGACCTTGCGGGCGGCGGCGATCTCGTCGGCCGCGGAGCGGCCCTTGATGGCCAGCAGCTCCCCGGCGCCCTGCAGCATCGGCATGGTCAGCGGCACGAGGGTCTTCAGCGCGGACACGGCGCGGGCGGTCACGACGTCGACGTCGAGGTTCCCGGAGACCTGCTCGGCGCGGCCGCGGATCACGTCCACGTTCTCCAGGCCGAGGTCGGCGACCACCATGTCCAGCCACTCCACGCGCCGCTCGAGCGGCTCGATGAGCAGGAACTGGCAGTCGGGGCGCGCGAGCGCGAGGCACAGGCCGGGCAGGCCCGCGCCGGAGCCGACGTCGGCCACGAGCGCGCCCTGCGGGAGGAGCTCCTCGACCACGGCGCAGTTCAGGACGTGGCGCTCCCAGAGACGGGGCGCCTCGCGCGGGCCGATCAGGCCCCACTCGATGCCGGTGTCCGCCAGGTGGGCCACGTACGCCTCGGCACGGGGGAGGCCCTCGCCGAACAGCTCGACGGCGGCCGGACGCAGCGCATCGGTCAGCGGCGGTGCCGGCTGCCCCACGGGCGCGGGGCGCTCGCCCCGGTCCTGAGGATCCAACCCGGGGCGCCGCTCGTAGGCCGAGCCCCGCTCAGTCATCGGCGGAGATGACCACGTGCCGGCGGGCGCCCTCGCCCTCCGACTCGGAGGTCAGGCCGGCGTCCGCGACGACGTCGTGGACGATCTTGCGCTCGTACGCGCCCATGGACTCGAGGTGCACGGGGCCCTCGCCGGCGCGGACGCGCTCGACGGCCGCCTGGGCGGCGGTGCGCAGGGCGACGTTGCGGCGCTCCCGGTGCCCGCAGACGTCCAGGATCAGCCGGGAGCGGTGCCCCGTGGCGGCGAGCACGGCCAGCCGGACGAGCTCCTGCAGGGCCTCCAGGGTGCGGCCGTCGGGGCCGACGAGGCCGTCCAGGCGCTCGTCGTGGTCCTCGGAGACGACGGACACGTACGTGCGCCCGTCGCGGACCTCGATGTCGATGTCCCCGTCCAGGTCCGCGATGTCGAGCAGCTCCTCGACGTAGTCCGCGGCGACGTCGCCCTCCTCCTCGAGGCGGCGCACCGCCTCCGAGACGGCGGCACCGTCCTGCTCCTCGACGCGGGAGCCCTGGCCCGCGGGGGTCTCGACGACGGCGTCCTCGGCCTCGGGGGCCGGGGTCACGTTCTCGGCGGACATGCTCACTTCCTCCTGCGGTTCTTGCGCTGGGGCTGGAGGCGCTGACCCGACTCGCGGACGACCTCACCGTTCAGCACGGCGCCGCCGCGGCCCGCCTGGGTGTGCGCGGATGAGGGCGTGGCCTCGGCGTTCGAGACCTTCTGGCCCACGGGGGGCAGGCCCTTGGCGGCGCGGCGCTCGTTGAGCTCCTTCTCGGCGAGGGAGCCCGGGGTCGGGTTGTTGCGGATGATCCACCACTGCTGGCCGACGGCCCAGAAGTTGGAGTAGGTCCAGTACAGGAGCACGCCGATCGGGAAGTTGATGCCGCCGATGCCGAAGATCAGGGGCATGGCGTAGAGCATGATCTGCTGCGTCTGCATCATGGGCCCGGAGAGGGCCTGCTGCGTCATGTTCTTCGTCATGAGCATCTTCTGCATGAAGAACATCGAGCCCGACATGAGCAGGATCAGCACGATCGCCGTGACGATCACGGGCCCGCTGCCCGGCGCGCCGAGCGAGTTCATGAAGGTGTCCGACATGCGGGCGCCGAAGATCGTGGAGCCCTCGAAGGAGCGGATCTGGTCCGCGGACAGGGCGTCCATGGCCTCGCCGCGCTCGGCCGCGCCGCGGGCGCCGATCAACACCTGGTACAGCGCGAAGAAGAACGGCATCTGGATCAGCAGCGGCAGGCAGGCGGCGAACGGGTTCGCCTTGTGCTCCTTCATGAGCGCCTGCTGCTCCATGGCCATGGCCTGGCGGGAGAGCTGGTCCTTCTTGCCCTTGTACTTGGCCTGCAGCTTCTGCAGCTCGGGCTGGATGGCCTGCATGGCGCGCTGGGCCTTGATCTGCTTGACGAACAGCGGGATCAGCAGGGTGCGGATGAGCACCACCAGCAGGAGGATGGACAGGGCCCACGTCCAGCCGGAGTCCGCGGGCAGGCCCGCAAACTCCAGGATGCTGTGGAACGCCCCGAGCAGCCAGGACATCAGCCAGCGGAACGGGGAGAGGATGGCTTCGAACATGGGGGTCAATCCTCCTGCGGGAGATCAGGTGGGATGGGAGGGTGGTTCAGGGTGAGGATGCGCGGCTGCCGGCCCGGCGGCCAGCGCCGGTGCCCGGGCGGGACCGGGTCCACGCCGCCGTCGTTCCAGGGATGGCACCGGCCGATGCGCCGCGCGGCGAGCCACGACCCCTTCACCGCGCCGTGCACGTGCACGGCCTCCAGCCCGTAGGCGGAGCAGCTGGGGAAGAACCGGCACACGGGTCCGTACAGCGGGGAGACCACGGCCCGATAGACCGTGAGCAGGCCGGCCAGCAGGGCGGACGGCAGCGCGCGCAACGGTCCCCACTCACGGGAGGGCTCGAGCACGACGAAGGGCGAGGGGGTGACGGTCATCTACGCGTGCTCCGAGGCGGCGGGCAGATGCGGCTTCAGGGCCTTGCCGAGCGCGCCGACGGTCTCGCGGCGCAGCAGCGCGTAGTCCGCCTCGGCGGCGGCCGGCAGCGCGCGAACCTGCACCAGAACCGGCAGGTCGCGCAGCGGAGGCAGGCGCATCTGATCCGCGACGACGGCGCGCAGCCGCCGCTTCACCCGGTTGCGGGTCACCGCGTTCCCCACGGCCTTGGACACGACGAACCCGGCCCGCGGCCGAGGGGCGCTCGGCGACGTGGACCGGGTCTGGTCGGGGTCCGTGGCGACGCTCACCACGACGGTGCGCCGACCCGCGCGGGTGCCGGTGCGACCGAGGTGACGGAACTCCGCGGGCGTGCGGACGCGACGGTCACGGGGCAGCACGGGGCGCGCCGTCCCTGGACCGAGGTCCTCAGGCGGACAGCTCGGCGCGGTTCTTGCCGCGGCGAGCGGACAGGATGGCGCGGCCGGCGCGGGTGCGCATGCGGGCACGGAAGCCGTGCTTGCGGGCACGACGGCGGTTGTTGGGCTGGAACGTGCGCTTGGTCACTGTGATCTCTCCACGACGTGTTGTGTGCCTTCGACCGTCGACCTGAGCAGGTGGACCAGGGGGAAGGACCGGTGAGGCTCTGACATGAAATCCCCGGCGGGCACGATCAACCGACACCCGGGGGACCAGACGACTCTAGTGGCCGGGGTACGCAGGGGTCAAACGGGTGCGCGCGGATCCCGGACGCCCGTGGGCGCCCGGGACGGTCGTCCACAGGATGATAGGGGTTGTCCACCGTCTGTGCACAACCCTGTGGACAACCGTTAGACTCCGAGCACCGTCGTCCGTCTCGCGCAGCCGCCCCCGTCCTCGGGGACGTCTGTCCCAGGAAAGGAAGCCTCCGTGGTGGCAGACCAGGCCGTGCTCAGCTCGTGGCGCTCCGTCCTGGGCTCCCTCGAGGACGACGCGCGGGTCAGCGCCCGCCTCATGGGCTTCGTCTACCTGGCCCAGCCGCAGGGCCTCATCGGCAACACGCTCCTGCTGGCCGTGCCGAACGAGACCACCCGCGAGACCCTCCAGGGCACCCAGGTGGCCGACGCCCTCACGGACGCCCTGACCCAGGAGTTCCGCGAGGAGATCCTGCTGGCCATCTCGATCGATGCGAACCTGCAGCCGCCGCGGACCCCCTCCTCCGAGGCCCGCCGCTCCTCCCTCGCCGGCGGGCCGTCCGACGCCGCGGCGCCGGACGTCGAGCTGCCCCCGGCCGCGACCGCCGCCACCTCCCGCCGCGCCGTCGCCGAGGAGCTGCCGGGCTTCCGCATCGAGCCGCCGGCCGACGTCGTGCCCGCCGCGACCGCGGCCCCGAGCGGGAACGGCAAGCCGACCCCCGCACCGCCGTCGACGTCCGCGGAGACCAGCCGCCTCAACGACCGCTACCACTTCGAGACGTTCGTGATCGGCTCGTCCAACCGGTTCGCGCACGCCGCCGCGAACGCTGTGGCCGAGGCGCCGGCGAAGGCGTACAACCCGCTGTTCATCTACGGCGAGTCCGGCCTGGGCAAGACGCACCTGCTGCACGCGATCGGGCACTACGCCCGCCGCCTCTACCCGGGCCTGCGGGTGCGGTACGTGAACTCGGAGGAGTTCACCAACGACTTCATCAACTCCATCCGCCACGACGAGGGCGCCTCGTTCAAGCAGGTCTACCGCAACGTGGACATCCTGCTGATCGACGACATCCAGTTCCTGGCGGACAAGGAGGCGACGGTCGAGGAGTTCTTCCACACCTTCAACACGCTCTACAACAACAACAAGCAGGTGGTCATCACCTCGGACCTGCCGCCCAAGCAGCTCTCCGGGTTCGAGGACCGGCTGCGCTCCCGCTTCGAGTGGGGGCTGATCACGGACATCCAGCCGCCGGACCTCGAGACGCGCATCGCGATCCTCCGGAAGAAGGCGGAGGCCGAGGGGCTCGTGGCCCCGCCGGAGGCGCTGGAGTACATCGCCTCGCGCATCTCCACGAACATCCGCGAGCTCGAGGGCGCGCTGATCCGCGTGACCGCGTTCGCCTCACTCAACCGGCAGACCGTGGACATCGAGCTGGCCGAGCATGTGCTCAAGGACCTGATCACGGACGAGACGGCGCACGAGATCACCCCGGAGCTGATCCTGCACGCCACGGGGGAGTACTTCAATCTCACCCTCGAGGAGCTGACCAGCAAGTCCCGCACCCGCACGCTGGTGACGGCGCGGCAGATCGCCATGTACCTGCTGCGCGAGCTGACCGAGATGTCCCTGCCCAAGATCGGTCAGGTCCTGGGCGGCCGCGACCACACCACCGTCATCCACGCGGACCGCAAGATCCGCGAGCTGATGGCCGAGCGGCGGACGATCTACAACCAGGTCACCGAGCTCACCAACGAGATCAAGCGGAAACAGCGCGGCGCCTGAGCCACCCGCCGTCCCACCCTCGAGTCCCGGTTCGAACATTCGACCGGGACTCGAGCCTTCGTCCACATTGTCCACCGGTGTGGACAACTCTGTGGAGAACCCCCGGTGCTGTGGACAACCTCCGCCCCTGTGGATGGCGGAATCAGGCCGCTCACGCCGCGTCCACACCCCTGGGGACGGCGACGGTGCACAGGCTGGTGAATCACACGGATGTCATTCGATGGTCCACATGTATCCACAGATCTCCACAGCCGAAAACCGCATGATCTCGCGGTTTTCGACGGGTGTGGACGCGTCCTGTGGACAGGAATGTGGACAACTGGGGGGTGGATCCGGGGATGAGTCTGGACAACTCCGGTCGAACCTGTGCAGAGCGGGGGAAGGACCCCCGGGGCTCGTCCACACCGGATGCACACCCCGAACGAGCGGGTGTCCACACGGTTCCCCCAACCGGATCCGCATGCTGACGCGGCAGAACGGCGTTCTCCACAGGATCCACACCCGCTACCACTACTTCTGATCCCCCTTCAGAGATTCCGCCAAGCAACATCATCTCCGCCACCACACACCGAGCTGAGCGCCTCGAGAGCCCGGGCTGCGCCCGTGCGGTCGGAATCCTTGGAATCACACGCTTGTCATTCGCTTCCGACCTGACACCCGCCGCGCGGACCGCCTATGCTGAGGCCCGCGTGTCGCCGTTCCCCCCGGGCCCGCAACCCCCGTCATCACCCCCAGAGAGGCAGTGCAGCTCGTGAAGTTCACCGTCGAACGCGACATCCTCACCGACGCCGTCTCCTGGGCCGCCCGCTCCCTGTCCCCGCGCCCGCCGGTGCCGGTGCTCTCGGGCCTGCTGATCACGGCCGAGGCCGGCGTCGTGTCCATCGCGAGCTTCGACTACGAGACCTCCGCGCGCCTGGAGATCGAGGCCGACGTCGAGACCGCGGGCCAGGTGCTCGTCTCCGGCCGCCTGCTGAACGACATCGTCCGCTCCCTGCCGCAGGCCCAGGTCACGGTGGAGCTCGACGGCGGCAAGGTGCTCGTCACCTGCCGCTCCTCCCGCTTCGCCCTGGCCACGATGCCCGTGGGCGACTACCCGGCCCTGCCCGAGCTGCCGGCCCCCGCGGGCACCGTGGACGGGGCCGCGTTCGCCCACGCCGTCGCCCAGGTCACCGTCGCCGCCTCCAAGGACGACACCCTGCCGATCCTCACCGCCGTGAAGGTGGAGATCGAGGGCGACACCATGACCTTCCTGGCCACGGACCGCTACCGGCTGGCCATGAAGGAGATTCGCTGGACCCCGGCGGACCCGTCCCTCTCGACGTCGCTGCTCATCAAGGCGCGCACGCTCACCGAGGTCGCCAAGTCCCTCGGCTCCGGCGGCGACCTGGAGATCCTGCTCGGTCAGACCGCCGACCTCGTGGGCTTCGCCTCCGGCGGCCGCCGCACCACCTCCGTGCTCGTGGACGGCGAGTACCCCAAGATCCGCTCGCTCTTCCCCGAGTCCAGCCCCATCCAGGCCGTGGTGGACACCGCCGCCCTGGTCGAGGCGTCCCGCCGCGTGGCCCTCGTCGCCGAGCGCAACACCGCCCTGCGCATGGTGTTCACGGACGGCCAGGTCACCCTGGACGCCGGCACCGGCGACGACGCGAGCGCCAACGAGTCCGTGCCGTGCACGCTCGAGGGCGAGGACATCACCGTGGCGTTCAACCCGTCCTACCTCTCCGAGGGCCTGGCCGTGGTGGACCAGCCGCAGGTGCGCTTCGCGTTCACGTCCGCGCCCAAGCCCGCCCTGCTCACCGGCGTGAACCAGGAGGACGGCGTCGTCTCCGACTACCGCTACCTCGTGATGCCGGTGCGCATCGCCTGACGCAGGGGGCCGGACGCTCCCGTGTACCTGTCCCACCTCACCGTCGCGGACTTCCGGTCCTACCGCTGGGCCGACCTGGAGCTGACGCCGGGGTCCACGGTGCTGCTCGGGGCCAACGGGGTGGGCAAGACCAACCTCGTGGAGGCGATCGGCTACCTCGGCGCCCAGCAGTCCCACCGGGTCAGCTCGGACGCGCAGCTCGTGCGCTTCGGCCGGGACCGGGCCCGGATCGCCGGGCGCGTGCACCGCGGGTCCCGCACCGTCGCCCTCGAGCTGGAGATCCTGCCGGGCCGGTCCAACCGGGTGGCCATCAACCGCGGCGCCCCCGTGCGGGCGAAGGAGGGCCTCGGGATCCTGCGCACCGTGGTCTTCGCCCCGGAGGACCTGAGCCTCGTGACGGGGGAGCCCGGTGGCCGTCGTCGTCTCCTCGACCAGCTCATGGTGCAGCTGCGTCCGGCCCTCGGTGAGGCCGCCGCCGACTACGAACGCGTGCTGCGCCAGCGCAACGCCCTGCTCAAGTCGAGCCGCGGCTCTCGCCGCTGGGGCCCCGAGGAGGACGCGACCCTCGCCGTCTGGGACGAGCACCTCTGCGCCGCCGGCGCCCGCCTGCTCCACGGCCGCCTGCACGTGCTGCGCCTGCTGGCCCGCCCCCTCCAGGAGATGTACGCGGCGCTGACCAACGGCTCCAAGGCCGCGGCCTACGCCTACGAGTCCACCGTCCCGCTGGCCCGTGGCACCCACGCGGAGGTCCCGGCCGTGGCGGACCTGGCCGCGGACATGCACCGGACGCTCGAGGCCCAACGGGAGGAGGAGCGGGCGCGGGCGCTCACCCTGGTGGGCCCGCACCGGGACGAGCTCGCCCTCTTCCTGGGCCCGGCGCCCGCGCGCGGCTACGCCTCCCACGGGGAGACGTGGTCGCTGGCGCTCGCCCTGCGCATGGCGGCCTACGACGTGCTCGTGGCCGACGACCCGGACCCCGACGCCCGCCCCGTCCTGATCCTGGACGACGTGTTCGCGGAGCTCGACGCCGCCCGTCGCCGCCGCCTCGCCGCGCTCGTGCACCGGGCCGAGCAGGTGATCGTCACGGCCGCCGCGCTCGAGGACGTCCCCGAGGAGCTCACGGCCCACCGCGTGCTCATCCGCCAGGACGCGGAGGGCTCCGAGGCCGTGGCCGCCGCGGCCCCCGTGGAGGGGGACATCCGCGAGCCTCGGCGCGAGGGCGGCGCCGATGGCTGAGACCCCCGCCCCGTTCGAGCCGGACCGGCCGGACCTGGCGCTCGTGCAGCTGCGCCGGGTCCGCGAGGCCGCCCGGGAGCGGGGCGAGGCGCCGCTGCGGGCGCGAGGGACGGGCGCGGGCCTGGCCGGAGCCATGGCGGGCACGACGTCGGCCGGCCGGGAGCGGCAGGACCGTCGGCGCCCGTTCGGGGGTGCGGACCGGGACCCGGCCACGGTGTCCACCGTGTTCGGCCGGCTCATCCGCGACCGTGGCTGGTCCACCCCCGTGGCGGTCGGCTCCGTGCTCACCCGCTGGGCCGAGCTGGTGGGGCCGGAGATCGCGCTGCACTGCCGCCCGGAGAGCTTCGAGGACTCCGTGGTGCGGGTCCGGACGAGCTCCACCGCGTGGGCCACGCAGCTGCGCCTGATGAGCCCCGTGCTCCTGCAGCGCTTCGACGAGGCGCTCGGGCCCGGCGTCGTGACCCGCATCGACGTGGCGGGCCCGCAGGCCCCGAGCTGGCGCAAGGGGCCGCGCACCGTGCGCGGCGGCCGCGGGCCGCGCGACACCTACGGCTGAGTCCGGGGCTGCCCCCCGCGGCGCACGACGACGTGCCGGACGCGGCGAGGCCATGGGCGCCGCTCTGGCGCGCTCACAGGGTCGGTGACGGCCCGGGAGGCATGGGCGGTCTCCTGCGCACGTCCTGAGCCGTGTCCCTGGCCGCTGAGCGGGTGTTCTCCCCCGGCGGACCCCCGTCGATGCGGGCCCTCGGGGTGTCAGGCGGTACACTGGGACCAGTGAGAGGGGGCCGGCCGTCGTCCGTCCCCCACCCCCGTGGATCTGCGGGAGCGTGTCGCGTGCCGGTTATGTCCGGGCGGCGTCGCGCGCCTGCGCGCGGGTCGACCCTGCCGCCGACGTCCGAGGAAGTGAGCCACCCGTGGTTGACGCCATGCCCGAGAACCCCGCGGAGGAGCCGACCGCCGCGTCGGCCGCGCCGAACCCGGAGGCCGTGCCGGACGCCGTCGGGCAGCCCGAGGCCCCGGTGAAGGACCGGAAGGTGCCCGGTGAGTACGGCGCCAGCGCCATCACCGTGCTCGAGGGCCTCGAGGCCGTCCGCAAGCGCCCCGGCATGTACATCGGCTCCACCGGCCCGCGGGGCCTGCATCACCTCGTGTACGAGGTCGTGGACAACTCCGTGGACGAGGCGCTGGCCGGCTACGCCACCGGCATCGACGTCACGCTGCAGGCCGACGGCGGCGTGCGCGTGGCGGACGACGGCCGCGGCATCCCCGTGGACCTGCACCCCACCGAGGGGAGGCCGACCGTCGAGGTCGTCATGACGATCCTGCACGCCGGCGGCAAGTTCGGCGGCGGCGGCTACGCCGTCTCGGGCGGCCTGCACGGCGTGGGCATCTCCGTGGTCAACGCGCTCTCCCGCCGCGTGGACACCGAGGTCCGCCGTCAGGGGCACGTGTGGCGCCTGTCCTTCGCGGACGGCGGCGTGCCCCAGGGCGAGCTGGTGAAGGGGGAGGCCACGGACGCCACGGGCACCGTGCAGACGTTCTACCCGGACCCGGAGATCTTCGACTCGATCGAGTTCGACTACGAGACCCTGCGTGCCCGCTTCCAGCAGATGGCCTTCCTCAACAGGGGCCTGCGCATCACCCTCACGGACGAGCGCGTCCAAGAGTCCAACGAGGTCGTCGACGACGAGATCGCGGGCGAGGGCGCCGCCGGCGACGACGTCGCGGAGAACGGCCTGGCGGAGGAGGCGGAGCAGGAGCCGCAGCGCCGCTCCGTCACCTACCTGTACGAGAACGGCCTGCTCGACTACGTCCAGCACCTCAACTCCGCCAAGAAGGTCGAGTACGTCCACGACGACGTCATCGCCTTCGAGGCCGAGGACGTCTCGGACGGTCGCTCCATGGCCGTCGAGGTGGCCATGCAGTGGACCTCCGCCTACTCCGAGTCCGTGCACACCTACGCGAACACGATCAACACCCACGAGGGCGGCACCCACGAGGAGGGCTTCCGCGCCGCGCTGACCTCCCTGGTCAACCGCTACGCGCGGGAGAAGGAGATCCTCAAGCCCAAGGAGGACAACCTCACGGGCGAGGACATCCGCGAGGGCCTGACCGCCGTGATCTCCGTGAAGCTCTCCGAGCCGCAGTTCGAGGGCCAGACCAAGACCAAGCTCGGCAACTCCGAGGCCCGCGGGTTCGTGTCCAAGGCGGTCACGGACCACCTCGGCGACTGGTTCGAGCGCAATCCGGGCCCGGCCAAGGAGATCATCCGCAAGGCCATCATGGCCTCGCACGCCCGCCTGGCCGCCCGCAAGGCCCGGGACAACGCGCGCCGCAAGTCCCCGCTGGAGTCCTTCGGCATGCCCGGCAAGCTGGCCGACTGCTCCTCGAAGGACCCCGAGCGCTGCGAGGTGTACATCGTGGAGGGCGACTCCGCCGGCGGCTCGGCCAAGCAGGGCCGCAACCCGGAGACGCAGGCCATCCTGCCGCTGCGCGGCAAGATCCTGAACGTGGAGCGCGCCCGCCTGGACAAGGCCCTGGGCAACGCCGAGATCCAGTCGATGATCACGGCGTTCGGCACCAACATCGGCGAGGAGTTCGACATCTCCAAGCTGCGGTACCACAAGATCGTGCTCATGGCGGACGCGGACGTGGACGGTCAGCACATCACCACGCTCCTGCTGACCGTGCTGTTCCGGTACATGCGCCCGCTCATCGAGGCCGGCCACGTGTTCCTCGCGCAGCCGCCGCTGTACCGCATCAAGTGGTCCAATGCCCCGCACGACTACGTGTTCTCGGACGAGGAGCGCGACGCCGCCGTCGAGGCCGGCCTGGCCAAGGGCTGGCGCTACCCCAAGGACAACGGCGTGCAGCGCTACAAGGGCCTGGGCGAGATGAACTACCAGGAGCTCTGGGACACCACCATGGATCCGGAGAACCGCACCCTGCTGCAGGTGACCATGGAGGACGCCGCCGCCGCGGACGCCGTCTTCTCCATGCTCATGGGCGAGGACGTGGAGTCCCGCCGCACCTTCATCCAGCAGAACGCCAAGGACATCCGCTTCCTGGACGTCTGAGCCGGACCCGCAGACCTGCCTGAGTCGACCACCCTCCCCGCCTGAGGGGAGCACGAGAGGACCCGCGTGAGCGACGAGACCACCCCCCAGACCCCGGACGAGCCCGTCGAGGGCGCCCCGATCCCGGGGACCCCGCAGACCGGCCTGGACATCGAGGTCGAGCACTACGTGCTCCCCGAGGGCGCCGCCGACAAGGTCGAGCCCGTCGACCTCGAGTCGGAGATGAAGCGCTCGTACCTGGACTACGCGATGGCCGTGATCGTCGGCCGCGCGCTGCCGGACGTGCGCGACGGCCTCAAGCCGGTGCACCGTCGCGTGCTCTACGCGATGTACGACGGCGGCTACCGCCCGGACCGCGCGTTCAACAAGTCCGCCCGCGTGGTGGGCGACGTGATGGGCAACTACCACCCGCACGGCGACACCGCGATCTACGACGCCCTCGTGCGCCTCATCCAGGACTGGGTCCAGCGCTACCCGCTGGCGCTCGGCCAGGGCAACTTCGGCTCCCCGGGCAACGACGGCGCGGCCGCCCAGCGCTACACCGAGACCAAGATGGCCCCGCTGGCCATGGAGATGGTCCGGGACATCGACGAGGACACCGTCGACATGCAGGACAACTACGACGGCAAGCAGCAGGAGCCCGTCGTCCTGCCCGCCCGGTACCCGAACCTGCTGGTCAACGGCTCCTCGGGCATCGCCGTCGGCATGGCCACGAACATCCCGCCGCACAACATGCGCGAGGTGGCCGCGGGCGTGCAGTGGTACCTCGAGCACCCCGAGGCCACCCGCGAGGAGCTGCTCGAGGCGCTCCTGGCCCGCGTGCACGGCCCCGACTTCCCCACGGGCGCCCAGATCCTGGGCCGCAAGGGCATCGAGGAGGTCTACCGGACCGGCCGCGGCCCCATCACCATGCGCGCTGTGGTCAACGTGGAGGAGATCCAGGGCCGCACGTGCCTGGTGGTCACCGAGCTGCCCTACATGACCAACCCGGACAACCTCGCCGCGAAGATCGCGGAGATGGTGCGGGACGGCAAGATCAACGGCATCGCGGACATGCGCGACGAGACCTCGGGTCGCACCGGCCAGCGCCTGGTGATCGTGCTCAAACGCGACGCCGTCGCCAAGGTGGTGCTGAACAACCTCTACAAGCACACCGAGCTGCAGTCGAACTTCTCGGCCAACATGCTCGCGCTCGTGGACGGCGTGCCGCGCACCCTGTCCCTGGACGGCTTCGTGCACCACTGGGTGAAGCACCAGATCGACGTGATCGTGCGCCGCACCGCGTTCCGCAAGCGCAAGGCCGAGGAGCGCGCGCACATCCTGCGCGGCCTGCTCAAGGCCCTGGACATGCTGGACGAGGTCATCGCGACCATCCGCCGCTCGGCCTCGGCGGACGTGGCCCGCGAGGCCCTCAAGGAGCTCCTGGACATCGACGACGTCCAGGCCCAGGCCATCCTGCAGATGCAGCTGCGCCAGCTCGCCGCCCTGGAGTCCCGGAAGATCCAGGACGAGTACGACGACCTCATGGCGAAGATCGCCGAGTACAACCGGATCCTGGAGTCCCCGCAGCGTCAGCGCGAGGTCATCTCCGAGGAGCTCGCTGAGATCGTGGCCAAGCACGGCGACGACCGCCGCACCGAGATCATGGCCGGCTTCGACGGGGACATGTCCATCGAGGACCTGATCCCCGAGGAGGAGATGGTCGTCTCCATCACCCGCGGCGGCTATGTCAAGCGCACCCGGATCGACCAGTACCGGTCCCAGGCGCGCGGCGGCAAGGGCGTGCGCGGGGCGACGCTGCGCGGCGACGACGTCGTCGAGCACTTCCTCACCGTGTCCACGCACCACTGGCTGCTGTTCTTCACGAACTTCGGCCGCGTGTACCGCATCAAGACGTACGAGCTGCTCGAGGCCGGCCGCGACGCGAAGGGCCAGCACGTGGCCAACCTGCTCGCGTTCCAGCCGGACGAGCGGATCGCCCAGATCCAGCCGCTCGTGGACTACGGCCGGGCCCCGTACCTCGTGCTCGCCACGCGCGGCGGCCTCGTGAAGAAGACGCCGCTGCTGGACTACGACACGAACCGCACCGCCGGCCTGATCGCCATCAAGCTGCGTGAGGGGGACGAGCTGGTCTCGGCCCGCGTGGTCTCGCCCGACGACGACCTCATCCTGATCTCGCACAAGGGCCAGTCCCTGCGGTTCACCGCCACGGACGAGGCGCTGCGTCCCATGGGCCGTGCGACCTCGGGCGTGACCGGCATGAAGTTCCGCGACGACGACTCCCTGCTGACCATGGACGTGGTGGAGGAGGACGGCTACGTCTTCACCGTCACGGACGGCGGCTTCGCCAAGCGCACCCACGTGGACGAGTACCGCCTGCAGAACCGCGGCGGCCTCGGCATCAAGGTCGCCAAGCTCGTGGACGACCGCGGCGAGCTCGCCGGCGGTCTCGTGGTGCGCGAGGACCAGGAGGTCCTCGTGGTGATGGCCTCGGGCAAGGTGGTGCGCTCCGCCGTCGCCGGCGTGCCGGCCAAGGGCCGCGACACGATGGGCGTGATCTTCGCCAAGCCGGACAAGCGGGACCGGATCGTCGCCGTCACCCTGAACAACGAGCAGGAGATGGAGGCGAAGGCGGACGCCGAGGCCGAAGCGGGGCCGGATGTACCCTTGGACGCAGACATCGACCCGACCGACCCCGTAGCCGCACCGGAGGACGCCCTGACGCAGGACGCCGGTGAGGGTGCAGACGGAGGAGAGCAGTGAGCACGTCCGCGTCGTCGCGTCCCGGCCAGGGACGGAGCACCGGGAAGGCCGCCGAGCCGCGGTCCGGTCGTCCGGTGCGCAAGGCCAGCGGGTCCTCGCAGGAGGACCTGGTCCGCGCCGTCCCGAAGGCCAAGGTGCGCCGCGCCCGCCTGGTGCTGACCCGGGTGGACCCGTGGTCCGTGCTGAAGCTGGCGTTCCTGCTCTCGGTGGCGCTGGGCATCCTCACGGTGGTGGCGGCGGTGGCGCTGTACTCGCTGTCCGACGTCCTCGGGATCTTCGACAGGGTCAACGACGTGATCGGCACCGTGCTCGGCTCCGAGGCCGGGCGCTACACCGTGGCGTCCCTGGCCCCGCTGAGCACCGTGACCTCGCTGGCCACCGTGCTGGCCGTGGTCAACGTCATCCTGCTGACCGCCCTGGCCACCGTGGCCGCGCTGCTCTACAACCTCTGCGCGAGCCTCGTGGGCGGCCTCGGCGTCACGTTGACGGACGACTGAGCAGACCCTCGACGACGCCCCGCGCGGATTTGCGCGGGGCGTCGGCGCTCCTGTACAGTCATCTCCTGTTGTGAACGGCGTCAGCCGTGAGCGACGGTGAGGGCGTATAGCTCAGGCGGTTAGAGCGCTTCGCTGATAACGAAGAGGTCCCAAGTTCAAGTCTTGGTACGCCCACTCCCACCACACAGAGCCCCGGTCCGCTGGGGCTCCGTTCGTCTCCGGAGGTCCTCTCATGGGTCGACTGGCACGCGTGGCCCTCGTGGTCGGCGCCGCGGTAGCCGCCTATGGGGCGCGTCTCTGGCGGGAGAACAGTGCGGGGAAGGACGTCTGGGCCACGGCCACGGACGACCTGCCGGCGGACGCCGACGGCGTCGAGCCGGCACCGGAGGACTGACCGGTCCTCACGGGGGCATGGCGCAATTGGTAGCGCACCTGCTTTGCAAGCAGGGGGTTAGGGGTTCGAGTCCCCTTGCCTCCACCGAAGAAGGGCCCGGGAGTCGTGAGACTCCCGGGCCCTTTCGTATGCCCAGGGTGGCCGCCGGCGCCGGCACCGTGGGCAGAAACCGGCGACCCGGGGGCTCCTGGGGCACAAACTGCAGGACTTCGGGCCCCGTGGGCAGAAGAGAGGGCGTTTCTGCCCACGGAGGGACGGGGATGGCCTGCCCCGAACCCCCGCCGCCGGACCCGCCCACCGCGCCCGTGGCCGTCGCGCGTGGTGTTGGATGGTCCGGTGAACACCATCATCGACACCCCGTCCCCCGACCGACCCGCCCCTGGGCAGGGCACCCCGGCCTACGCCCGGGTGCCCGCGAGCTACTACGACATCTTCGTGGGCGTCTTCATCGCCCTCCTGATCCTCTCCGGCGTCACCGCGGCCAAGCTCTTCTACGGCCCCACCGTCCCGGTCATCTCGGACCTCTTCTACGACGGCGGTCCCCTCATCTTCGACGGCGGCGCCTTCCTGTTCCCGTTCGCGTACATCGTCGGCGACATCCTCGCCGAGGTGTACGGCTGGCGCCGGGCCCGCCGCGCCATCGTCCTCGGCTTCGCGATGCTCGTGCTCGCCGCCCTCACCTACACGGTGGTCTCCTGGACCACGCCCGTCGAGGGCTTCGAGGTGTGGGACCAGGCCCTCGCGCCCATGCTGCGGATCACCGTGGCCGGCTTCGTCGCGTTCCTCGTGGGCTCCCTGCTCAACGCGTCCATCGTGGTCCGCCTCAAGGAGCGCATGAAGGAACGGCACGTGGCGTTCCGGCTCATCCTCTCCACCGTGGTCGGCCAGTTCTTCGACACCCTGATCTTCTGCACCATCGCCTACGCCGGCACCATCTCGCTGCTGGAACTGGCGAACTACACGGTGACCGGCTTCGCGTACAAGACGCTCGTGGAGATCCTCATCGTGCCGGTGACCCTGCTCGTCATCCGCGCCCTCAAGCGCCGGGAGCCCACCTACCGGGCACCCGGCTTCGAGATCCACCGCGACGACGATCCCGCCCTCGCCCCGGCCGCGTCCCGCTGACCCGCACGGGCCCCGGCGTCGGCCGCGCCGGGGCCCGTCCGTCGCGCGCACCCCGCCCAGCGACTACCGTCGGTGCCATGGGCAAGGACCTCTTCGAGCACGAGCAGCAGCAGACCCTCAGCCGTGAGCAGGCCGCCGCACGCCTACGCGACCTCGCCGACCAGCTCTCCCGGCAGAACGAGGTGCGGGTCGAGCACGGCGGCCGCGACGTCGTCGTCACCGTCCCGGACCGCGTGGGCCTCGAGGTGGAGCTCGAGGTCGAGGACGGCGGCGACGCCGAGCTGGAGATCACCCTCAGCTGGTGACCGGCCCCGGGGCGGCCGCTGCCTCCCCGTGCCTCAGAACGTCCAGAGCTCCCCGGGGGCCAGGCGCCGGTAGTCGGTCACGCCCTCGGCGAGACCCGAGAGCACCCGATCCACCACGCCCTTGCCGTCCTCGCTGAGGATGCCGTCGTGGATGGGGCGGGTGTGCGTCGCCGCGATGGCCCGCATCTGGTCCACCACGTCCGCGATGCGCAGCCACGGCGCCGCGGCGGGCAGCAGGAGCACCTCGACGTCGGCGTCCGGCACCGTGAACGAGTCGCCGGGGTGCAGCACGGCCCCGTCCACGAGGTAGGACACGTTGACCGGGCGCGGCACCTCGGCGTGGATCACCGCGTGCTCCCCGCCGAGCACCTCCACCCGGAAGCCGGCGGCCTCGAACGTCTCTCCGGGGACGGCCGTGTGCACGCGCCCGGCGGCGAGCCCCGCCTCCGCCAGCGGCCCCGTGAGGTCCCGTGGCGCCCAGACGTGCGCCTCCGTGCCGGCCAGCGCCCGGGCCAGCTGCTCGGGGACCACGTGGTCCGGGTGGCCGTGCGTCACGAGGACGGCGTCCGCGCCGTCCAGGACCGCCGCGTCGCTGAACGCGCCGGGGTCGAACGCGAGGCGCCGGCCGGCCTTCTCGAGGCGGACGGCCGAGTGGCCGAAGAGGGTCAGGGTCGTGCTCATGCAGATCACTCCTCCGCCCGGCGTCGGGATCCCGGGCGCTCCCAGCCTCCCGCGTGCTCCCGGCGGTGGACAAGGCCCGCGCCCCCTCGGTCCTGCCGAGGATGCGCGGGCCGGGTGCCGTCCGCTGCGCGCTCAGGGCGCGGGGGAGCGGGTCAGCGCTGCTGCCCGGGCTGGACGCCCAGCACCTTGGCGTTGGCGGCGGCCACCGGGTCCGGGGCGGCGGTGTCCACGCGCACGCCCTCGCCCGCCGCGGCCGAGCCGGCCTCGGCCACGACCTTCTGCTGCTGGGCGTAGGGGTTGTTCGCCTCCACCACCGGGATGTTCGCGGTGATCGGGCCCGGGACCGGGGCGGTCCACGGATCCTGCACCGGCTTGGTCAGGCGCCACAGGGCGTAGCCGGCGCCGGCGGCGGCGGCCGCCATGCCCGCGACGATCCAGGCGCGGCCACCCGAGCGGGAGGTCCGGCGACCGGCGGCACGGTTCAGGTCCTTCTCGGCCGCGCCGGCGTACTGCTCGGCACCCTTGCGCAGGCGCTGCACGATCGCCTTGTCCCCGGTGAGCCTGATCAGGGCCTGCTCCAGGGCGTCCGGGACCTCGACGTCGTGGGCGGTCTTGCGGGCGTGCGCGGCACCGTCGGCCAGGCGGGCGGCGGCCACGGGGAGGACCTCCTCCTTGCGGCGCTGGGCGTAGTCGCCGGCGTCGGCCAGGCGGGCCTGCACCTGCGGGCCCACCTTCCCGCCCTGCTCCTGCAGCGCGGACAGACCCGTGGCGAGGAGGCCGGCGAGGGTCAGGCCGCCCGCGGCGGCGGCGTCCTTGGCCTGGCCAGCGCGGTCGCTGAACAGGGCGGCGGACCGCTGCGCGTCCTTACGGGCGCCCTTGGCGGCCTGGCGGCCGTCCCGGCGCAGCTGCTTGGCCTTGCGGCCCCCACGATGGCGGCCCTTCTTCGCGGCCTTCTCAGCGTCCTTGCGCGCCGCGGCGAACTGCTGCTGCACCTCGTGGCCGGCGTCCTGCGCCTGGGCCTGCAGGTGCTCGAGGAAGTCCTGGACGGTGTCCACGCCCTTGGCGACGGCGGGGGCCAGCAGCCCGTACTGGTGCGCGACGGCCTCGCCGGCCTTGCGCGCCCCACGCTCGACCACGGGGCCGTACTCCTGCTTGGCGTCCTGGGCCTTGCGGCGGCCCTCCTCGGCCGCGGCGGAGCCGCCGATCAGCCCGTAGGCCGCGGCCACCTCGCTCCAGGCGCGGGTGGACTCCACCTTCGGGGCGGCCCAGTGGCGCAGGTTCTCCGCCTGGCGTGCGACGAACGCGTTCGCGCCGCCGTCGTGCTGGATCTCGTCGTGCAGGGTCGTGCGAGCCATGTGATGCCTCCCGTGGGTTCTGGATGGTCGTTGAACGCGGTGGTCCTCGAGGCCCAGCCTAGTGGCCGACCCCCGCCGTGGCACGGGTCCCGGCACGCCGGGAGTGCGTACGCCGATCGCGGAAGACCCGCCCCCGGACGGCGGGATCCGGACGGCCCGCCGCCGCGGATGGAACAATGGGGCGCATGGCGAACAAGACGCACACCGCGACCATCCACACGAACCACGGCGACATCGTCGTCGAGCTGTTCGGCAACCACGCCCCGAAGACCGTGAAGAACTTCGTGGGCCTCGCCACCGGCGAGCAGGAGTGGACCCACCCGCAGACCGGTGAGAAGAACAACGGCGCCCCGCTGTACTCCGGCACCGTGTTCCACCGCATCATCAAGGACTTCATGATCCAGGGCGGCGACCCGCTCGGCATGGGCATCGGCGGCCCCGGCTACCAGTTCGGCGACGAGATCCACCCCGAGCTGCAGTTCGACCGCCCCTACCTGCTGGCCATGGCCAACGCGGGCCCCGGCACCAACGGCTCGCAGTTCTTCATCACCTCCGTGCCCACCGGCTGGCTCAACGGCAAGCACACCATCTTCGGCGAGGTGAAGGACGAGGCCTCCCAGAAGGTCGTGGACGAGCTCAACGCCGTCGCCACCGATCCCCGTGACCGCCCGCTCGAGGACGTCGTCATCGAGTCCATCGACATCGACGAGGCCTGAGCAGCCCCTCGGTGAGCACCACCCCCTCCGACCCGCACGGCCCGGACTCCGCGGACGGCACACCCCCGGTGTGCCCGCGGCATCCGGGCCGTGCCGCGTATGTGCGCTGCGCCGTCTGCCGGCGCCCTGCGTGCCTCGACTGCCAGCGTCCCGGCTCCGCGGCCGGACCGGTCTGCGTGGACTGTGCGTCCGGCGTCGTGGCCGGCCCTGCTCCGACGGTGGCTCCCGCCGCCGGCGCCGCCGCGACGGTCCCGGCCCGACGGCGGACGGGCTTCGCCGCCTCGCCCGTCACCTGGATCCTGCTGGCGGTCACGGTGGTGGTCTACGCGGCGCAGTGGCTGACCCGGGATCAGGCGTCCGGCGTGACCGAGGCGCTCTGGTACGCCGGGCTCTACACGTCCCCGTACGGCATGGAGCCGTGGCGGATGGCCTCCTACGCGCTCGTGCACGACGTCACCGGCCCCACGCACCTGCTGCTGAACATGCTCGCGCTGTGGGTGATCGGGCGCGTGCTCGAGCCCGCGCTGGGCTGGTGGCGGTTCCTCGCCCTCTACGTGCTCTCCGCCGTGGGCGGTGCGGTGTTCGCACTGTGGGTCTCGGACCCGCTGCAGCCCGTCGTCGGGGCGTCCGGCGCCGTGTACGGCATGTTCGCGGCCCTGTTCCTGCTCACCCGGGTGCGGGGCGGGCAGGTGCGCTCGATCGCCGTGCTGATCGGCCTGAACCTCGTGTTCTCGTTCCTGCTGCCCGGGGTGGCCTGGCAGGTGCACGTGGGCGGGCTGCTGACGGGCGCCGTCGCCGCCGTCGTGTTCTCCCTGGCCGGCGGGCTGCGGCCCGGCCGCGCGCGCGTGCCGTCCGTGGGCGCCCAGGTGGCCGGCCTCGTGGTCGTGGCGGCGGCGCTGGCGGCGCTCACGGTGCTCGGCGCCGCACGGGTCACGGTGGCCGGCCTGCTGGGCTAGGCCGTCGTCCCCGACCGTCCCCGGAGTTCTCCACAGCCGGGTGTGCACTTCTTCCCACAGGGGTGTCCACACCTGTGGACAACTCCGGGGACAACTCGTCTCCGGGCGGGATCGTGCGGATTCGTCATCCACAGGGTTGCCCACCGCTGTGGAGAACTACACGCGTGTCATTCGCTCCAGCGGGACATCATCAGGAACCCGACGAGCGCGATGCCGAAGCCCACGAGGATGTTCCAGCCGCCGATCTGCACGATCGGGAAGAGACCCTGGGTCAGGTAGTAGACGATGATCCAGAGCAGGCCGAGGATCAGCAGGCCGAACATCACGGCCTTGTACACGGGGGAGAGGGGCTTCGGACCCGGGTCCACGTCCCCGAGGTCCGTCCGCACGGCGGAGCGGCTGCGGCGCGCGGCCTCGAGCTCCTCGCGCTTCCGACGGGCCGAGTCCTTGCGCTTGCCGGCGGGTGCTGCCACGGGTCTTCTCCTCGGGTGGGGGGTGGTGGGCGCCCCCACCGGCGGAGACCGGGGCGGGGACGGTATCCTGCTGACCTGCCCAGGACCGGGGTCAGCGACGTGCCCGGCCAGTCTATGCACCCCGCTCCCACGCGGCGGGGAGGAAAGAGCGCCCCCGTGCAGAGCCCCGAGGTCTCCGTCCTCGTCGTCGACAACTACGACAGCTTCGTCTACACCCTGGTGGGCTACCTCGAGCAGCTCGGGGCCCGCACCACCGTGATCCGCAACGACGAGGTCACCCCCGCCCGCGCCCTCGAGCTCGCTGCCGAGCACACGGCCGTGCTCATCTCGCCCGGGCCGGGCGCACCCGCCGACGCCGGTGTCTCCCTCGACCTCATCCGCTCCGCCGCCGACGGCGGCCGCCCGCTCTTCGGGGTGTGCCTGGGGCACCAGGCCATCGCGGAGGCGTTCGGCGCCACCGTGACGCACGCGGAATCCCTCATGCACGGCAAGACGTCTCTGGTCCGCCGCGGCGAGCACCCCATGTTCGAGGGCGTCCCCTCGCCGTTCACCGCCACCCGCTACCACTCGCTGGCCGCCGTGCGGCCCACCGTGGACGAGGCGGTCCTGGAGATCACCGCCGAGACCGAGGACGGCGTCGTGATGGGACTGGCCCACCGCACCGCGCCCCTGTGGGGCGTGCAGTTCCACCCCGAGTCCGTGCTCACCGAGGGCGGCTACCGGATGCTCGGCAACTGGCTCGAGTCCGTGGGGCTCTCCGGGGCCGCCGAGCGCGGCGGCCGGCTCTCGCCCCTCGTCCGCCAGGACTGACCGGCCCCGGGGCCCGGTTCGCGGGTCCGACGGCGCCCCGTCCGCTCAGGTGGACGGCGGCGGATCGATCGAGGGCTCGGGCTCCGGCGTCAGCGTCGGCAGCGGGTCCACCGGCGTCGCGGTGGACGAGGTGCTCGGCGACTGCTCGGTCGGCTCCGACGAGGTCGACGGGGCCGCCGACGTCGGCGCCGGGCTCTGCGTCGGTGACGGCGTCGCGGTCGTCGTCGGCTCGGGGCTGGGCGTGGCCGAGGCGGACGGCGAGGGCGAGGGTTCCGCGCTCGCGGAGGGCTCGGGGCTCTCCGACGGCGGGGGGCTCGGTGACGCGGACGCCGACGGCGTGGGCTCGGGCGCCTCGCTGGACGGCGGCGCCGGCTCGGAGGGCTCGGCCGTGGGCGCGATCCACGAGGACGCCGTCAGGGTCAGGGAGGAACGGTTGTCCACGCGGACGCCGGCGGGCGGATCCTGGGCCACGACCGTTCCGGTGTCCGTGGTCGCGCCGTCCTCGTCCTGGATCCGCACGCGCAGCTCGGGGGCGCTCAGCGCCAGCTGACGCCGCGCGTCCGGAGCGCTCATCCCCACCACATCCGGCACGTCGACCATGCCGCTGGACAGGTGCAGCACCACGGAGGAGCCGGGCGGCACGTGCGTGCCCATCGCGGGGTCGGTGCGGGCGAGCAGCCCGCGTTCGAGTCGGCCGTCGTCCTGGTACTGCACGGAGGAGACACGCAGGCCCAGCCGTTCCAGCTCGCGGCGGGCCGCGTCCTCGGACAGCCCGTGCAGGGAGTCGGACAGCGCGATGCCCTCCTTGCCGCGGGACACCCGGATCCGCACCTCGGCCCCGCGGGGCACCTCCGTGCCCGTCTGCGGGTCGCTCTGGGTGACGGCCCCGTCCGGGGCGTCGGCCATGTACGCCGACGAGACGACGGCCACCAGGCCCGCGTCCTCGAGCGCCGCGACCGCCTCGTCCTGCTGCAGCCCCACCACCGCGGGCACCTCCGCGGTGGTGGGCAGAGCCGCCGCGAGCCACGGCGCCAGGACCAGGACCAGCGCCACCAGGACCGCGCCGGCCGCCAGGAGCGTGCGCCGGCGGAGGCGCCGGCGCACGCGACGGGGTGTGGCCGTCGCCGACGCCGGCGTGTCCCCGGGCGGTTCGGGCCGGGGCGTCGCGACCGCACCGGGCGTCACCGGCTGGCCGGCCGTCACCGGGCGGGGGCCGTCCATGGCGGCGGCGGCGGCCAGCTGCGCGGCGGAGGCGGCGCCGGGCAGTCCCGCACCCGCGACGGCATGGTTCGCCGCCTGGGGGTGTGCGGCGTCCGGCTCGGCCGGGATGGAGGGCGTCGGCCGGGTCAGCGGGACCGCGGCCGTCGGCACGTCGGCGTCGTCGGCCCCGTGCTCCGCGGCCGCAGAGCCCAGCACCGCGCCGACGAGGGCGGGAGGGACGGCATCGAGCGGCGGGGTGTGACGGCCGGGGCCGGCGTGCGGATCCGCGGCGGCCTCCTCGAGGGCCGCGAGGAACGCGGCGCCCGTGGGGAACCGGTCCTCCGGATCCTTGCGCAGGGCGCGCAGCACCACGGGGTCGAACGCGGGCGGCAGGTCGGGGTCGACGTCGGAGGGCGCCGGCGGCTCCTCGCGCACGTGTTGATAGGCCACGGCCAGCGGCGTGTCACCCGTGAAGGGGGGTCGGCCCGTGAGCAGCTCGAACAGCAGGCAGCCGGCCGCGTAGAGGTCGGCGCGGCCGTCCACGATGCGGCCCGTCGCCTGCTCCGGGGCCAGGTAGAGGGCCGTGCCCACCACGGCCTGGGTCTGCGACGTGGTGGCGGAGGTGTCGGCCAGCGCATGGGCGATCCCGAAGTCCATCACCTTGACGGCGCCCGTCTCCGTGACCATGACGTTCGCGGGCTTCACGTCGCGGTGGACGATGCCCTCCTCATGCGCGTGCTCGAGCGCTTCCAGCACGCCCCGGGTCCAGGCCACGGCACGGTCCGTGCCCACGGCGCCCTCGGCGTGCAGGATCTCCCGCAGCGTCCGGCCGGAGACGAGCTCCATCACCAGGAACGGGCAGTCCACCGGATGGAGGCCGTCCTCGAGAGAGACCTCGCCCGTGTCGTACACGGAGACGATCGAGGGGTGGTTCAGGGAGGCCGCCGAGCGTGCCTCCTTGCGGAAGCGTGCCTGGAAGTGCGGATCGCGCGCCAGGTCCCGGCGCATCAGCTTGACCGCCACCGGGCGGTGTAGCCGCAGGTCCTCGCCGCGGAAGACGTCCGCCATGCCGCCGCGCCCGATCAGCTCACCGATCCGGTACCGCCCGTTCAGGATCCTCTGCTCATCCACAGACACGTCCGCGTGCCCGTCCCGCCCGCCGCTCAAGCGGAGGGCGTGGCGTCGGCGGACGAGGCCTCCGCACCACGCGCGTCAGCGGACGGGTCGGTGGTGGGCTCGCCCGTCGGTGCCGTGGACTCCCCGGAGGACTCCGTCGTCGGATCCCCCGTGGGCGTCGTCGGCTCCTCGGACGGCTCCGGCATGGGCTCCGGGTCGGCGGTGGCCGTCGGGGATTCGGCGGTGGGGGACGGGCGGGGCTCGTCCGAGGCCGACGGGCTCGGCTCGCTGCTCGGCTCGGTGCTCGGCTCCTCCGACGCGCTGGGCTCCGGCTCCGAGGCGGGCTGGGACGCCTCGCGGGTCGGCGCGGCGTCGGACCCGCCGGTGGCCACGATCAGCTGCACGTGCGTGTCGTAGCGGTGACGCTCGCCCTCGCCGGGCACCACGCGCACCACCTCGCCGTCGGCGCCGTCGGCGGACGGGTCGTCCACCCGGTCCACGGTGAAGCCGCGGTCGCGCAGCGTCTGGATCGCGCTCTCCACGGGTTGGCCCACGAGGCCCTCCGGGATGACGCCCTCCCCGGTGGAGACGGCCAGCGTGACGGTCTCACCGCGCCGCAGCGCCCCCACCGGGTTGATCTCCTCGACGGTGCCCTGCGGGCTCTGCGCGTCGCGGTCCTCCTCGCGCACCGCCAGGCCGAGGCCCTCGAGCTCGGTGCGCACCTCGCTCACGGGGCGACCCTTGTACGCCTCCGGGTCCACGTGCACGGACGACTCCTCCTGCGAGGTCGCCGGCGCTGAGCCGCCGACGCCGCGGTCACCCGTGAGCAGCGGCCACAGCAGCGCCCCCAGCAGGGCGAACACCACGAGCCCGAGCAGCGCCCACAGCGGCCAGCGGTTGGCGCGTCGCCGGCGGGCGGGCGCGGATCCTCCCCCGGCGGGCGGGCCCGGGTCCACGACGTCGCCCGGGCGGGTCTGCTGGTCGCGCACGGCGGCGATCTCGTGGTCGCGCGTGCGAGCGCTCGCGGCGGCGCCGAACGCACCGGCCGCGCCCACGGCCGCCGCACCGGCGGCGCCGGTGCCGCGGGCGGCGTCGTCGGTGCGGGGCTGGGCCGTGGTCACCGGCAGCGCCGCGGTGGCGGGGGAGCCGTCCGCCCGGGTGCCCTCGGCGCGCGGATGGGTGGTGCGCATGCCGTCGTAGTCCAGGGGAGCGGTCTCGGCGCCCGAGGGGTCGGTCACGCCCTGCTCCTCGAGGAAGACGGCCAGGGCGGGCACGGCCTCCACGGCGCCGCGGGTGTCCTTGCGCCGCAGCGCGTCGGCGGCGTCCGAGAGCGCGGCCGCGTCCGAGGGCCGCTCCCGGGGGTCCTTCGAGAGCATGCACATGATCAGGGCGCGCACCGGGGCCGGGACGGTGTCCGGCAGGGGCGGCGGCGTGTCGTTGACCTGGGCGAGGGCGATCGCGATCTGGGACTCGCCCGTGAACGGGCGATGCCCGGCGAGGGCCTCGTAGCCGATGATGCCCAGCGAGTAGAGATCGGAGGAGCCGGTGGCCTGCTGCCCCGTGGCCTGCTCGGGCGCGAGGTACTGGGCGGTGCCCATCACCTGGCCGGTGGCCGTGAGGGGGACCTGGTCCGCCAGGCGCGCGATGCCGAAGTCCGTCACCTTCACCCGGCCGGTGGGCGTGATCATGAGGTTGCCGGGCTTGACGTCGCGGTGCACGAGCCCCTGGGCGTGGGCCGCCGAGAGCGCGGCCGCCGTCTGCGCGATGATCCGCAGGGTCCGCTCGGGGGAGAGCACCTTCTCCTTCTCGAGGATGGAGGACAGCGGCTGGCCCGGCACGAGCTCCATGACGAGGTAGGCGGAGCCCTTCTCCTCGCCGTAGTCGTAGACGTTGGCGACGCCGGGGTGGTTCAGCAGCGCGGTGTGCTGGGCCTCCGCCCGGAAGCGGCGCAGGAAGTTGGGGTCACCCGTGTACTCCTCCTTGAGGATCTTCACGGCGGTGATCCGGCCCAGGACCTTGTCCCGCGCCTTCCACACCTCGCCCATGCCGCCGATCGCGATGCGATCGGTCAACTGGTACCTGCCGCCGAGGGTGATGCCCGATGTCGGCCTCATTCCGTGACCACCGCTTCCATGATTGCCTTCATGCCACTGACGACTGTCTGATGTCCAACCCCCGGCGGCTCGTCCTCCACCACGATCGTCACGGCCGCCCGGGGGTTCTCGCTCGCGTCGAAGCCGGTGATCCAGGAGTGCACGTTGCCCGTGTCCCCGACCTCGGCCGTGCCCGACTTCGCCGCGATCCGCACCGTGTCCGACTGCACGGATCCCAGGATGCCGTCCTCCACCGCCGAGACCATCATGTCCGAGACCTGCCCGGCCACCTCGGGGGTCGTGGCCCGGCCGCGCTCACGGGGGCTGAACTCCTGCACCGTGGTGAGGTCCGAACGGCGGACCGCCTTGATCAGCTGCGGCTCCATGACCACGCCGTCGTTCGCGATGCCGGCGGCCACCATGGCCATCTGCAGCGCGGTGGCCTGCACGTCCCGCTGGCCGATCGAGGACTGCGCCAGCGTGGCGTCGTCCAGGTCGGAGGGGAACACGGAGCCGGTCACGGGCAACGGGTAGTCGAAGGAGTCGTTGAAGCCGAACCGCTCGGCGACCTCCCGGATCCGGTCTTGGCCCAGCTCGACGGCGGCCATGGCGAACGGCGTGTTGCAGGACTGCGCCAGCGCCCACGTGAGGGTCTGACGCCCCACGGTGTTGCACGGTGAGCCGTCGTAGTTGGGCAGCTCCGTGGTCGTGCCGGGCAGCGTCCACGCGGCGGGGATGTCCACCGTCCCGCCCGGGGTGTAGTCACCGGACTCGAGCATGGCCACCGCGTCGATCAGCTTGAACGTGGAGCCGGGGGACACGAGCTGCTCCGCGGCGCGGTTGCGGTATGCGCTGGCGCCGGGGATCTGGTCGATCGCGGCCATGGCCGACTGCGCCTCGGCCGGGCTGTGTGAGGAGAGCGCGTTGGAGTCGAAGCCCGGCTTCGACGCCATGGCCAGGATCTCGCCCGTCGTCGGGTCCGTGACCACGGCGGAGGCGCGCACGCCGTCCGGGAGCGCGTCGTACGCCAGACGCTGCAGCTCGGGGTCGATCGTCAGCTCCACCTGGTCGCCCTCGGGCGTGGCACCCGTGATGATCTCCATGGCGCGGTCCACGAACTGGGACGTGGGGGTGCCGGAGAGCTGCTCGTTCATGGCCGCCTCCAGCCCGTCGGTGCCGTAGGTGAGCGAATAGAAGCCCGTGAGCGGGGCGTACAGCTCGGTCTCGTGGTAGACGCGCTGGTAGTGGTACGCGTCGCCGGAGGGGACGGACTCGGCGATCGGCTCGCCGTCCACGAGGATCGGCCCGCGCGGGGCGCCGAACTCCAGGAACATCTGCCGAGAGTTCAGGGCGTGCGTCTTGAGCTGGTCCGCGGCCAGCACCTGGATGACGGACGCAGCCAGCGCGAGCACGAGGAGCATGGCCGCCATGACGGTCCACGTGCGTCGGATCGCCTCGTTCACCGCTCCTCACCTCCTCCCGGGGGCACGGCGGCCGCCGGGAGCGCCGTGCCGGGGTCGAGGTGGCCGGCGCCGGGCCCGGACGCGTTGACCATCCCGTCCACGACCACGGGCCGGCGGGCGGCGTTCGAGATGCGCAGCACGAGCCCCACGATGATCCAGTTGGCCAGCAGCGAGGAGCCGCCGGCGGCGAGGAACGGCGTCGTGAGGCCGGTGAGCGGCAGCACGAGGGTCACGCCGCCCATCACCACGAACACCTGCCACGCCATGGTGAAGGCCAGGCCGGAGGCGAGCACCTTGCCGAACGCGTCGCGCACGCCGAGGGCGGCGCGCATCATGCGGGTGACGAGCAGGAGGTACAGGACGAGCACGGCGGCCAGGCCCACGAAGCCGAGCTCCTCGCCGATGGCCGTGAGGATCATGTCCGAGAAGGACAGCGGCACCTGGGTGGGGTTGCCCGCGCCCAGGCCGGTGCCCATCAGCCCGCCCGAGGCCATCGCGAACAGGCCCTGGACCACCTGGTAGGAGCCGCCGAAGTCGCGATGGTAGATCTCGGGGTCGAAGGCCCTCAGCCAGATCTCGAACCTGGCGGTCACGTGCGGCATGAACAGGAACGCCAGCGCCGCGCCGAAGGCGATCAGGCCCAGGCCGAGGAGGATCCAGGAGGCGCGGGACGTGGCGATGTAGAGCATCGCCATGAACATGCCGAAGAACAGCAGGGCCGAGCCCAGGTCGCGCTGGAACACGAGCACGCCGAGCGCCAGGAGCCAGCCGGCCAGCAACGGGCCGAGGTCCCGGGCTCGGGGGAAGGTCACCGGGCCCACACGGCGGCCGGCCAGCAGGATCAGGTCGCGGTTCGCGGAGAGGTAGCCGGCGAAGAAGATGGCCAGCGTGATCTTGGCGATCTCGCCGGGCTGGAAGGTGCCGAATCCGACGTCGATCCAGATCCGCGCCCCGTACATGCTCAGGCCCAGCCCGGGCACGAGCGGCAGGAGCAGCAGCACGCCGGACGCGGCGAGGAACAGGTAGGCGACCAGGCCGCCGCCCACCACGGCCACGAACGCGTACAGGCCGTCCTTCTCGACGCCGGCCCACGCCCAGTGCCGCACCCCGGCGGTCCGGCGCGCGGACATGTCCCACAGGACCGTGAGCAGGCCGAAGGCCGCCATGAACGCCAGCCCGGAGAGCTTCACGGCGCAGCCGGCGCCCAGCAGCACGCCCGCCAGCAGTCGCCACGGGCGCCAGCCGAGCCACGGCCCGCTGGCCAGGGCGTCGCGTCCTAACCGGGCGACGTCGTGGGCCAGCCGCTCCGCGAGCAGCCGCCGCCCGTGGACGCGGTCCGCCAGGAGCGCGGCGAAGGCCGCGAGCACGAAGAACGAGAGGAAGATGTCCAGCAGCCCGATGCGGGACATCACCAGGTGGTGGCCCTCCACGGCCAGCAGCAGCCCGGCGACCGCGCCCAGGGACACCGAGCGCAGCAGGTGCTGCGTGGCGAGGGCGACCAGCAGGACGGACAGCGTGCCGGCCACCGCGGCACTGAATCGCCAGCCCACCCCGTTGTCCGGACCGAACACGAGCATGCCCAGGCCGATCAGCCACTTGCCCAGCGGCGGGTGCACCACGTAGGCGGCCCCCTCGAGCGGCTCCGCCTCGCCGCGCGCGAACGCGTCGTTGACGTCCTCGTCCCACCGCCGCTCGTAGCCGGACTCCAGGAGGGAGTAGGCGTCCTTGGGGTAGTAGGTCTCGTCGAAGATCAGCTGGTCCGGGTGGGCCAGGTTCGTGAACCGCAGGACGCCGGCGATCGCCGTGACCAGCAGCGGCAGGATCCAGTGCCACCGCGTCAGGGGCGCCGCACTCACCCCGAGGCGGGCGCGCAGGGCGGCGACGCCGAAGGGGCCGTCGTCGACCGCGACGGCGGCGGGGCGGGAGGGTAGTTGAGTCCCGCATAGTGGTGTAGCGCCCGGTGGTCGGGCGTGTCGTCTCAGACGTGGACGCGGCCACCGTGTGATCCGTCGAGTCAACCTTCCACAGAATCCTCGAATGGAGTCATCACGATGACCGCTCCTCATATTCTCGACCCTGCCGGCCTGCTCGGAGAAGCCCTGTCTGAAGCGTCCCCGGACATGATGCGCCATCTGCTGCAGACCATGATCAACACCTTGCTGTCCGCGGATGCCGACGCGGTGGTCGGTGCCGAATGGGGCAAGCCCAGCTCCTCGCGCACTGCTCAGCGGAACGGGTACCGCCACCGGGACCTGGACACCCGGGTCGGCACCCTGGACGTGGCCATCCCCAAGCTCAGATCGGGCACGTACTTCCCGGACTGGCTACTTGAACGCAGGAAGAGAGCGGAGTCGGCGCTGATCACCGTGGTCGCTGACTGCTACCTCGCCGGGGTCTCGACCCGACGGATGGACAAGCTGGTCAAGACTCTGGGCGTCAACGCCCTGTCCAAGTCCCAAGTCTCCCGGATGGCCACCGAGCTCGACGAGCAGGTCGAGGCCTTCCGCCACCGCCCGCTCGGGGTGGCCGGCCCGTTCACGTTCGTGGCCGCCGATGCGCTGAGCATGAAGGTCCGCGAGGGCGGGCGCGTGGTCAACGCCGTGGTGCTGCTGGCCACCGGGGTCAACGCTGACGGCCACCGCGAGGTCCTGGGCCTGCGGGTCGCCACCTCGGAGACCGGGGCGGCGTGGAACGAGTTCTTCGCCGACCTGGTCGCCCGCGGCCTGGCCGGGGTCCGGTTGGTCACTTCTGACGCCCACACCGGACTCAAGGACGCCATCGCGGCGAACCTGCCCGGAGCGACGTGGCAGCGCTGCCGCACCCATTACGCGGCGAACCTGATGGGCATCACCCCGAAGAACATGTGGCCGGCCGTGAAAGCCATGCTGCACTCGGTCTATGACCAGCCCGATGCGGCCAGCGTGCACGCGCAGTTCGACCGGCTCCTGGACTACGTGAGCGGGAAGCTGCCCACCGTGGCTGAGCACCTCGACGCCGCCCGGGCGGACATCCTGGCCTTCACCACGTTCCCGAAGGACGTCTGGACGCAGGTCTGGTCGAACAACCCGGCCGAGCGGCTCAACCGGGAGATCCGCCGTCGCACCGACGCGGTGGGCATCTTCCCCAACCGGGCGGCCATCGTCAGGCTAGTGGGTGCGGTGCTGGCCGAGCAGACCGATGAATGGGCCGAGGGTCGACGCTACCTCGGTCTCGAAGTCCTGGCCCGCTGCAGGCTCACCACCGTGACCAACACCGGAGACGAGGTGGACCCCGACACCGAACTCAACCTCGGCCTCAGCGCCTGACCCCCATGAAGGATCAGACCGCTACACCATCACGAGGGGCTTGACCCTATTGCTTCGCGGCTGGACGTGATGAACCGGCTGGGCCGGGCGATGGCCGACCCGACCCGCTCCCGCATCCTCATGACACTCCTCGAGGGCCCGAGCTACCCGGCGGTACTCGCCCGCGACCTAGGGCGTGTCTGAGAATAGATGCACGAGTCAGCTGAGACCCTGGGGACATGTTTCGGTTCCAGATGCTCTCCGACGCCCAATGGGAGTTGATCGCCCCGATGCTCCCGACCCGGACCGGCCGCGCCGGCAGGCCGTTCGCCGACGCCCGCGCCATGGTGGAGGCGATCATCTACCGGTACCGGTGCGGAATCGCTTGGAGGGATCTGCCCGAGGTCTACGGGCCCTGGCAGACCGTGTGGACCTGGCATCGGCGCTTGGCCGAAGAAGGCACATGGGACACGGTGCTGGCCACGCTGACCGCCGCCGC
>NZ_JABFBA010000028.1:0-4945 GCF_017168445.1 Micrococcus sp. KRD026
GCCGCTGTCCCGGTGAAGGATCGGCTTGCGGAACGTGAGCCTCACTCGCAGCGCCCTCTTGCCCGCGTGCTTGGAGGCCGCCACTGAGCTCCGACAGAACCCCGCCATATAGCGGCGCAAGCCACACCCTCACGTGCGAACATCTCAGCCCCGGTAATCTCGCCCCATGCCTGAGACTCAGCTGGCCCAGCTCTTCTCCTTCGGGACCTTGACCCAGCCGCAGGTGCAACACGCTCTCTTCGGCGGACCCGTGCCCTCCCAGCCTGCCGGCCTCCCCGGCCATGGCCTGGTGTACGTCCCCATCACGGACCCCGATGTCATCCGTCTCTCTGGCGCCGCTGAGCACCGGGGCCTTGCCCGACGGGTGGAGGAGGCCGTTCAGGGCCACGTGCTCACCCTGAGCACCGAGCAACTGGCCGCCGCCGACGCCTACGAGGTGGACGCCTACGTCCGCCGGCGGGTGCAGCTCACCACGATCGGTCCAGGGGACGAACCTCGCACCGGTACGGCATGGGCCTACGTCGCCGCAGACCCATTGACCGCCGCTGAACGCATCGCCGTCGTGGGCGACTCGATCGCGTTCGGTCTTGACGACCCCGGCGGAGGCTGGGCCGGACACCTGACACGACAGCACAGCAACACCTACGGGCGGCGGGTGTGGAATCTCGCCGTCCCCGGCCTCACTCTCCGACAGCTCACCCATCACATCGACGCTGAGACTGCTCTGCGCCGTGTGGACACCGTCGTCATCGCGGCCGGCATCAACGACCTGGCCGCCGACCACGGCCCCGCCCATCCTGCCGAGCTCGTGACGATGATGGACGCTTTGTGCACCCGGCTGGAGGGCGTCGGTCGCCGACCCGTCGTCCTCACGCCCGTGTGGCTCGACGTCAAGCGCGCCTCCGAGCGGTTCAGCGTGCAGGTACGCCTTCAGGACGCCGCGAACTACCGTGACCGGCTGATCTGCTGGGCTACTCAGACCCACCGCGACGTCATAGACCTCTGGCCCGTCCTGGAAGGTCGGACGGACCGGTTCACCGACGGGGTCCATCCCGACGCCGAGGGCCACGCCCAGCTCTGGAAGCGTATGGCTCCCAGCCCGACAGCCCGATAAGCGAACCGCGACCGCTCGCTCCCGATGGACACGGCTTACGGGTTCACGAACTGAACCGGCCGGTGACGGGCGCACCGCTGCACGCCCATGCCACCGAAGGGTGCAGGATGACCCCTATGAAAACGCCCTGGGCCACGGACGTCGCTCTGAACCTGAGCCGACTCATGGAGAAGACCTGGTATCCCTCACGCGGGGGTCTCGACACCATCTTCGGCAAGCTGACCATCGACTCGCCTGAGACTGACCGCCAGGGATCCAGCATCAACAAGGTCAAAAGCCATCGAGTGGCCTTCGACCAGGCGGATGCTCACGGTGAGCGGGCGTGGTCAACTTGGTGAAAGGTGGAGCCGCACGGGCTCGACAACCTCGTCATGGGCGATCTGACTCCTCGGCAGGCCCGCATCCTCGCCTCCCAACTGCTCGAGGTCGCAGACCGAATCGAAGAGCTCCAGGCTGATGACGTGCGGGACGTAGCCCGTGCTATCGCCTCGAAGAAGTGCGGCGGGACGCTCACCGATTTCGCCCGGGCGGCGGACCGGCTGGGCGTGCGGGTGACCACGATGAGCGCAGCCTGGAACGCCGCAGGGGCCGAACTGGGCGGCCAGCGGTGAGCCGGCCGTGGACTGCGCCCGGGCCGCGAGAGGGGTCCGTACTCAGCGCGTACCCCTGGACCACGAGACGACCCCGACTCTCCCACCGCGGGAGGGCCGGGGCCGTCGTCGTGCCAGGGGTCGAGTTACAAACGCGGCCCCAGGGGTCCGATTTCAAATCCGACCCTCGCCCTCTCGCGTCTGAAACGCGGATGGGGCGCAGCGCTCTCGCCCGAGTACGTAGAAGCGCGTGCCCCTGTGGCAGCACCCGGCCTTGCTCGCATTTCTAACGGGACCATCAGCCTGCGTCTGAAACGCGAGGTGCAGGGCGATCTGAGATCCGAGCTGGCCCAGCCCGCACATGGAATGCGAGGTGACCGGAACAGCGTGCCGGCCAGGGGTACTCGCCCAGTGAGTACCCCTGGGGGCTTCCACAGTCTGTACGCCCTCGGGGCTGTTGGGGGTCCAACCGAATATCCACCCTGGGGCGTCGGGACTGCCGTCACCCTCCAACCTGCCACCGTCGCAGGTTCGGTGCTCAGCTCCCACCCTCTGCGCCGTTGACGTGAGCAATAGTCACGTCGGCAGGATGCAGACGGTGTCCGCACCCCTGAACGACGAAAGGCCCCGACTTCCCGTGATGGGAAGGCCGGGGCCTTGGCCTCACGCGGCACTGGACACCCCGCGTGTGGTCGCAAGTGGCTTAGTCTTCTGTGGCCTTGCCGGTCCACCGCGTGTAGGCGGCCGGATCCAACGTGATCTGTGCCAGAAGAGTCTCGCGTTGCAGTCGGGCCAACTCCAGTTCCTCCGCCTTCGGCCCACGCTGCCGTGCCGCGTTGGCGATCGCCGCCGACGTAAGCCTCGTGAGAGGCTCACCAAGGCCGTCACGGAAGTTGTAGCCGATGAGCTGCAGAACGTTGAGCAACTCAGGGCTGAGGAGCGACCGAACCGCCTCTAGGGTGTCGGCTGCAGACGCTCCCGATGACTGTCCCCTATTGCCCTGGATCTCCTTTGGGGCGAACTTCTCGATGATGGGTAGGACCGTCTCAGCGATGTACTTAATGTCCCCTGGGGCGAGACGCCGAGCCGAGAGCTGGTCTTCGTAGGCTCGCGCGATTCGGACAGCCTCATTCTTGTCCTCGATCAATTCGTCGATGATCTCTTGCAGGCTCGCAATGGTCTCTTCATCCCGGTTGCTGGCGCGCGCGGAGCGGACCTTGTCGTAAATCTTGCTCGCCGTGTTTCTAGCGGCGACTCCGGCAAGATCAGCCATCAACTGCGTCAGTAGAGGATCCATGTCGCGACTCTAGACCGGCCTGCAACTAGGTCGAACGGCTGACGTGCGCTGGGGTCACCTCATGCATGATGCACCTAGGCTCGGGCCATGACGCAGCCGACGAAACAGCAGCAGACCTATTCCGTGTCCACGGGCCTCGCGCTCGGCCTACTGCAAGAGGGTCGGGATCACTTCCAGGAGCACCCAACTTCCGTAGAGCTTGCGTTCCGTAGCGCATGGCGGGCCTGGGGTCCGGCGGATCGTTTCCCGTCCGTGGGAAGCATGGTCCAGGGGGGACGCTTTAAGTTGCATCAGCTCACGGCGGCACATGGCCGGAAGGGCGGGGACGGCCCCGTGAAATGGGCCGGCGACGGGACCTTGCAGGTCGCAGCGCCGCATGTAGCGGACTGGAACCCGGCGGATGCGGAAGACGTGAACCACGTCGCCGAGCACTACGCCCAAGGCGCCAGTGGGGATGAATGGCGCCAGCTCGCTCGCCTCCTGCTGCACCGCCTTGAAGCAGCGGGCAAAGAAGTTTGACATGTCGGCCCCGTACTCATCGCTAGTGCGGGGCCCGTGCCCGCGGGTCGTGCGCTGGGCAGCTCTACGTCCGTCCGCCCATCGGTCCGCACGCCGGCTGAAAGGGTCGTTTGCGGCGGGCCCGATCCTCGCCGCAACTCTCGCCATGGGGAAGCCGCGACACACCATCGCTCGTCGCATCCTCTTCCCCCTACGTGCCCAGGTCGAGATACTCAGGCCATGCCAGCCACTCCCACAAGTTCCAGCGATTGGGCCTCCTACAACGCCGCGCGGGCAGGCACCTCGGCCGTACGCCCTCTCACCGACCGGGCGCTCACAGCACTGCGGGCCACCCACCAGAACCTCGCAGGTCTGCGCGCTGTCGAGCTGGGAAGCGGCGCTGGCATGGAGACCCGGCGTCTTCTCCAGGAGGGCTTGAGCGTCCACACCATCGACGTCGACTCGAGCGTCGAAAAGCACATGAATGAACTCACCTCGCTCGGCATCCTCGAACACCGGACGGGCCTCATCGAGGAGTGGGATCCCCTCCCGCACGCCGACCTGATCGTGGCCAATGCCTCTCTGCCATTCATCCCTCGCGCACGCTTCACCTCGGTGTGGGAGCGGATCAAGCACGCCCTGCTGCCAGACGGGATCCTGGCGGTCGATCTCTTCGGCTCCGATGACACCTGGGCCTCGGACCTGGGCACCTACCTCACCGGGAAAGAGGTGGACGAACTCCTCGACACTTTGGAGGTGATCGAACTGAACGAACGCAACGAAGAAGGGCGTGCGTTCGACGGCATCAAGCATTGGCACACCTTCACCGTTATCGCCCGCCGCCCAGCCTGACCCCTCCGCGCCCGACACCTGGCGAGCGAAACCGCGCAAATGGTCGTTTGTGGGGGGCCGAAGCCTCGCCACAATCTTCGCCAACGGGGGGGGCGCGCCCGAGCGCCTATACCCCCTTCTACGAACCCCCACCCCGCCCCCGGGCAGGCATGGAAGGCCGCCTAGGGCGTGTCTGACAATAGTTTCAACCACGCGATCACCGCGTTCAGCACCACGGCAGCCCGGTAGACGATGGAGTACTTGTCGTACCGGGTGGCCAGGCCCCGCCACTGCTTCAGGTGCGCGTATCGGCGCTCGATCACGTTGTGGCCCTTGTAGGCGGTCGCGTCCAGGCCCACGGGCCTACCACCGCGGGGGCCGCGGCGTCTGCGGTGGCCTCGCTGATCTGCCGGCTCGGGGATGACGGCCCTGATCCGGCGGGAGCGCAGGTGGGTGCGGATCGCCCTTCAGGAGTAGGCCTTATCCCCTAGGGCGTGTTGCTAAAGGGTAGTAGTCAGCCAATGCAGTGTCGCGGCGAGGCAGAGCCCGGCGTGATAGCTCCGGGCGTACTTGTCCGAGCGCATCGCGATTCCTCGCCACTGTTTGAGCCGGTTG
>NZ_JABFBA010000028.1:5045-9187 GCF_017168445.1 Micrococcus sp. KRD026
CCTAGGTCGCGGGCGAGTACCGCCGGGTAGCTCGGGCCCTCGAGGAGTGTCATGAGGATGCGGGAGCGGGTCGGGTCGGCCATCGCCCGGCCCAGCCGGTTCATCACGTCCAGCCGCGAAGCAATAGTCAGCATGCGCTGACCATACAGAACCTGCTGACCTCTCGTGTGTGGCTCCCGCTGCTGATATCTGCATAGGTGTATGGTCGTGGCATGAGTGTGACGCCGTTGGATTCGTGTCAGGTCACCGCCGTCCATCCGGAGAAGGTGGCGCTGACCCGGGAGAGGATCCCCGACGAGCGCGAGGCCGGCAGGTTGGCCGGGCTGTTCAAGCTCCTGGGGGACCCGCGCCGTGCCCGGGCGCTGTATGCGTTGCTGGAGGCCGGCGAGCTGTGCGTGTGTGACCTGGCGGCGTCGGTCGATGTCGCGGAGGCGTCGGTGTCCCAGGTGCTGCGGGTGCTGCGTACCGCTGGGGTGGTCGAGAACCGCCGGGAGGGGCGGATGGTGTACTACCGCCTCGCTGACGGGCATGTGCGGATGCTGCTGGACGTCTCCCGTGAGCACGCCCGCCACGAGAGGCAGGGCTGATGGGGGCGGGACACAGCCATGCCCCGGCGACCGGGCATGCCGGTGGCCGCTACCGTCGGCGGCTGGCGGGGGCGTTCGCCCTGACGGCGGGCTTCTTCCTGATCGAGCTGGTCGCGGGGCTGGTGTCGGGGTCGTTGGCGCTGCTGTCGGATGCCGGGCACATGGCTGCCGATGTGGTGGTGCTGGGTGCGGCGCTGCTGGCGACGCGCATCGCGAGCCGGCCGGACTCCACGGGGCGACGCACCTATGGCTCCTACCGGGCCGAGGTGTTCGCCTCGGCGTTGGCGGTGCTGGCGATGCTCGCGGTCGGGGTGTACGTGGTGGTCGAGGCCATCAGCCGGCTGGGCGACGCGCCGGAGGTGGCCTCCGGCGCCATGCTCGCGGTCGGCTTCGCCGGCCTGGTGATCAACATCATCTCCATGCTGCTGCTGCGCAGCGGGGCCAAGGACAGCCTGAACGTCAAGGGCGCCTACTACGAGGTGATCGCCGACGCCGCCGGGTCGGTGGGTGTCATGGTCGCCGGCGTGCTGATCATCCTCACCGGCCAGCCGATCTGGGACGTCGTGGTCGCGGCGCTCATCGCGGTCTTCGTCATCATCCGGGCGGTGGTTCTGGGCAGGCAGGTGATCGCGGTGCTGGGCCAGCACGCCCCGGAAGGGGTGGACCCGGAGGACGTCGCCGGTGACCTGGACGCGGTCGAGGGGGTGGAGGAGGTCCACGACCTGCACCTGTGGACCCTGACGTCGGGGATGAACGTGGCCACGGCCCACCTGGTCGCTGACCAGGGCGCGGACCACGGCGCCGTGCTTGCCGGCGCGCGCCGGGTGCTGCGCGACCGTTACGGTATCGCCCATGCCACCTTGCAGGTGGAGGGCGCCGGCAGCGACGGCTGTCACGACCTGAGCTGGTAGCACTCGGCACGGAAGCCCGCTCGCGAGAGCCGCACATGCTTGAGCAACGTCTTAGGAGCGCGCGATGACCGCGAAGCACGGCAAGGGCCCCGGGCCGGACGAGGGCCAGCGGCCGGCCCGGCGCGGGGTGGTGCTCACCCTGCTGGGGATCGGTCTGGTCGCCGCGGCTTACGTGGTGACGATCGTGGTCATGGTGGTGCGGTGACGCGGCCCAAACGGACCGCGGCCTCATGGCGGCGCCGCAAGGCGGTCATCGCGTCGTCCAGTGCTGTCCTCGTCGGGTCGAGCACGTAGAGGTCGTGAAGACGTCCAGATATAGGCCTGGGACGGGAGTTCTTGCATCGACTGAACTCCCCGGTGGTTGCAGGTCCGATACGCAGGGGTGCCAGTAAGTAGGGCTGATCGGCGCCCATTTTCTTGTCTCGCGCCCCGGGGCGAGGCGGTCCCCTATCGGTGTCCCTGTGTGCGGGGCAGGTTCACGCCGCGCAGCAGGAGAGCTTGGCGATGTCGGTGGTGAAGGCCTGCGCGGTGAGCTTGAGGCCTTCGGCCATGGTCAGGTAGGGGCTCCAGAGGTTGGCGACCTGGCTGGTGGTCATGCCGGCCTCGAGCATGTAGACCCCGGCGGCGGCGAGGTCGCCGGCGTCCTGGGCCAGGGCGGTAATGCCGATGATGCGGCCGGTGTCGGCGTCGGTGACCATCTTGATGAACCCGCGGGTGTCGCGGTTGACGATCGCGCGTGGGACGTGCGCGAGTGACAGGACACGGCTGTCGTAGCGGATCCCGGCAGCGGAGGCCTGCCGTTCGGTCATCCCGACGGCGGCCAGGGCGGGGCTGGTGAACACGACCCGGGGCAGGTGGCGGTAGTCGACCTCGAGGCCGGCGCCGGTGAGGGCGTTGTCGGCGACGAGGGCGCCGTGGGCCGCGGCGACGTACACGAACTGACGGTGGGCGGTGACGTCACCGGCAGCCCAGACGCGCGGGTTGGTGCTGCGCAGATGGCTGTCGACGACCACCTCGCCGTGGTCGCCGGTGCGCACGTCGACGGTGTCGAGACCGAGCGTGGCGGTGACCGGGCGGCGCCCGGTGGCGACGAGTACCTCGGCCGCCCGGAGTTCCTGTGAGCCGTCAGTGGTGGTGGCAGTGACCGTGACCTCGCCGGTGGCCGGGTCGCGGCGGACCGCGCTGGGCACCGCGCCGCGGATGATCTGGATGCCTTCGTCCGTGAAGATCTCATCCAGGGCGGTGGACGCCTCGGGTTCTTCCTGGGACGCCAGCCGTGAGCGGACCAGCATGGTGACCCGGACGCCGAGCCAAGCGAAGAGCTGGGCCTGCTCCATCGCGACGTAGCCGCCGCCGATGACCAGCAGCGACTCCGGGACGTGGTCCAGTTCCATCGCGGTGGTCGAGGTCAGGTAACCGGCCTCCTGCAGGCCGGGGACCGGCGGCGCCCAGGGCCTGGAGCCGGTGGCGATGAGGTAGTGCGCGGCCCGGACCGTCTCCACCGTGCCGTCAGGGCCGGTGACGCGCAGTGCCGGCTCGCTGGGTGTGCCGACGAACGTGGCGTCCCCGGGGTGGAGATCCCATCCGTACTCGGTGGCCAGGTCCAGGTACTTCTCGCCACGCAGTGACCCGACGAGCCGATCCTTGCCGGCGATCAAGGCGGGCATGTCGACCGGCCGGACTTCGGGGAGCGGCAGGCCGGGGAACCGGGAGGCGTCGAGTGTGACGTGGCGGGCCTCGGCGGTCGCGAGCAAGGCCTTGGAGGGCACGCACCCGGTGTTCACGCAGGTACCGCCGACGGTGCCACGCTCGATCATCACCACCCGTCTGCCGAGGTTGGTGGCGCGGATCGCGGCCGCGAACGCCGCCCCACCGAACCCGATCATTGCCAGGTCATACGACCTGCTGTTAGCCGTTGCCGTCATGAACTCCTCCTTCATCGCCCTCAGGATCGACCTTCCAGTGCACTGGAAGGTCAAGGGGGAGAATGAGTGGCATGCGGATCGGTGAGGTGGCTCGGGCGTCGGGCACGACGAGCAAGACCCTGCGGTACTACGAGGAGGTCGGGCTGCTACCCGCCGCGGACCGCACCCCGGCGGGCTACCGGGACTACGGCGCCGAGGTGCTCGACCGGCTGGACTTCATCCGCCGGGGGCAAGCGGCCGGGCTGACCCTGGCCCAGATCGGTCAGGTGCTGGACATCCGCGACCGGGGGCAGGCCCCCTGCCGGCACGTCACCGACCTGCTCGACACCCGCCTTGATGTGATCGACCGGCAACTCGCCGAGCTCGCGCAGCTACGCACCACGATCGCCGACCTGCGCGAGGACGCCGCCGCCGGCGACCCGGCCACGTGCTCCCCCGAGGATGTCTGCCGCTACCTGTGACACCGAAGTTCACGGGCCCGTGGCAGCGCATGGCGGCCCACTCTGTTGCGTTGGGGTGTTAGACCTTTCGCAACGGTTCTGTTGCGCGGGGTGCACCCTATCGCGACGCCTATTCCTCCGGCCTGCCGTCGGCCGCTGTCCCGGTGAAGGATCGGCTTGCGGAACGTGAGCCTCACTCGCAGCGCCCTCTTGCCCGCGTGCTTGGAGGCCGCCACTGAGCTCCGACAGAACCCCGCCATATAGCGGCGCAAGCCACAC
>NZ_JABFBA010000028.1:9287-12066 GCF_017168445.1 Micrococcus sp. KRD026
TTAGCGTGAGTCATGAGTGGGTCTCTTCTGGCAGGTGGGTGGTGTAGGAACTTCCATCCTGCCGGGCGGGGCCCGCTCGTCTCATCTCAGCCCGTACCCCGTGGCAAGAACCTCATGACCCACAACATCTAGCCTGGCAGTTATCTGCGACACCATTTCTTTACGTGCCCACGCCCAGGGTGATGGGGCTGCTGTCACGCGACGGTGAGCTGCAACCCTGGCAGTGCCCCCCGCCCCCCACGGCGATAGCTCGAGTGCCCGTACGCCCGAGGCATGCCCTCGCGTGCACGAACGCGAGGGCATCTAAGCAGTAGTGCCCACTGCTGGGTCAACCGCGCACATGCGCACTTTGGGGCAGGCAACCCCCGAGGGTCGACCTTCAACGCCTGGGTGCCAGCCAGCTGGGTGGAGCGGATTACGGCTCAGGAGTCCTGGTGGCGGTGTGCGCCGGGGGCAACCCAACGCCATGGCGGGAATACTCGCCGTGTCCACTTCCCGCGGGCACTCAAACCGCCCCGCACCCAGGCTGTCCGGACGCCCGGGGAGGCCTCGCCGTGCGGCCAGGGAGCCGGTCAGGCCAACGCGGCAGGTACGTGAGCAATCGGAAACCGCCCACTGTGGATGTGATGGCTTGGTGGCGGGTTTCTGTGATCGCTCAGTGGCGGTGCAGGCGCGGTCAGGTGTCGGTCGTGGTGCGGCGCAGCTCGCGGTAGATGGTGGTGCGGGAGACGTTGAACAGCTCGGCCAGCTCGGCTTGGGTGTGCTCGCCGGCGGCGTGCAACGTCAGCAGGTGCTTGCGCTGAGAGGGCGAGAGCTTGGGCTTCTTGCCTTTGAGTTTGCCCTTGGATCTGGCGATGGCCATGCCTTCTCGGGTGCGCAGGCGGATGAGGTCCGCCTCAAACTCGGCCACCATGCCGAGCACGTTGAACAGCAACCGGCCGACGGCGTCGTTGGGGTCGTAGACGCTGCCTCCGAGACTGAGCGCCACTCCCTTGATGGTGAGCTCGTCGGCGATGTCCCTCGCGTCCGGGAGCGAGCGGGCCAGCCGGTCGAGCTTGGTCACCACCAGGGTGTCGCCGTCCCGGGTCGCGGCCAGCGCTTCGCGCAGCCCGGGCCGGGCGCGGGTCGTTCCCGTCAGGCCGTGGTCGAAGTAGATGTCCTTGTTCTCGACTCCGAGGCGCTCGAGTGCTTCCCGTTGGGCGGAGAGGTCTTGCTCCAGAGTCGAGACGCGCGCGTAGCCGACATGCATGTCCCCATTGTTGCAGTTACCCTCCCCTCACCGCCCACGTCACCGTACGGGTCTTGCGTACATGACGATCCCTCACAAGACGTCGTCGAGGACTGAGCTCGCTCGACGTACGGCGAAGGATCCCCTTACGGGCATGCGATCTGGGCTGACGCCTGTGACCGAGTGTTCAGTTCGCGCTGTATAGTTCAGTCCATGATGACTATTGCTTCGCGTCTCGACGTGATGAACCGCCTGGGTCGTGCACTGGCCGACCCCACTCGATCCCGGATCATCTTGACCCTGCTCGACCATCCCGCTTACCCGGCGGAACTGGCCCGAGATCTGGACCTGACACGCCCGAACGTGTCCAACCACCTGGCATGCCTGCGCGATTGCGGGATCGTCGTCTCCGAGCCCGAGGGTCGTCGGACACGATATGAGATCGCCGATTCGCACCTGGCGCAGGCGCTGACGGCACTGGTCGATGCCACCCTGGCAGTGGACGAAGACGCCCCGTGCATCGATCCCGCCTGCTCGCTTCCCGGATGCGACGCAGCTGGGGAGGGCGCATGATCCTCACCTCGGTCTTGCAGGCGATGGGCCTGTTCGCAGCGACCAACATCGACGACATCATCGTGCTCTCCCTCTTCTTCGCGCGAGGGGCAGGCCAGCGCGGCACTACCGCCCGCATTCTGGCCGGCCAGTACCTCGGATTCGCCGGCATCCTCGGTGCCGCGGTCCTGGTGACCATCGGCGCCGGAGCATTCCTGCCCTCGGCAGCCATCCCGTACTTCGGTCTCATCCCTCTGGGCCTCGGCCTCTGGGCCGCATGGCAGGCCTGGCGCGGAGACGATGACGACGATGACGACGAGGCCAAGGTTGCCGGCAAGAAGGTCGGCGTGTGGACAGTCGCAGGCGTCACCCTTGCCAACGGCGGCGACAACATCGGCGTCTACACCCCTGTCTTCCTCAGCGTGAAACCTCTCGCAGTAGTCGCCTACTGCATCGTCTTCCTCGCGCTCGTCGCGGTCCTGGTGGCCCTGGCAAAGTTCGTCGCCACCCGCCCCCCGATCGCCGAAGTGCTCGAACGCTGGGAGCACGTCCTCTTCCCCATCGTTCTCATCGGCCTCGGCATCGTGATCCTCGTCAGCGGCGGAGCCTTCGGACTCTGACGTAGCGGCAGCGATCCAAACGGCCCCGACCGGGCGCACCCCTCTCGGTTCAGACCGCGACACCTACCTGCAGCCAGTCCTGCGTGATCGCGGCAACAAGACCGCCACGGAGCGCTGCAAAAACCCCGCCACCAAGCGAACGAAGCCACAGGGCAGGGCGTGTAAAGGGGTATACCCGACTGGACACGAACGGGAGCGGGCCTCCGAGCCGTTCGGCGGGAGGGGGGTGCGACCCTTCTCCCGCACTGGCGGCTAGGGCATGTCTGACAATCGTTTTGACCATGCGATCACAGCATTCAGGACCACAGCGGCCCTGTAGATGATCGCGTACTTGTCATACCGGGTCGCCAGGCCCCGCCACTGCTTCAGGTGCGCGTAC
>NZ_JABFBA010000028.1:12166-16489 GCF_017168445.1 Micrococcus sp. KRD026
CGATGGCCGACTGGGCCGGCACCCGCACCGGCCTGTCCTACATCCCTCCGGGCTCGCCGTGGCGCAACGGGTACGTCGAGTCGTTCAACAGCCGGATCCGCGACGAGTGCCTCAACATCAACAGCTTCTACTCGCTGCTGCACGCACAGGTCATCATCGGCGACTGGAAGGACGAGTACAACCACCACCGCCGGCACTCCTCGCTCGGCTACCTAACCCCAGCCGAGTACGCTCGGCAGTGCACCCATCAAATGGAAACCGACGACTCACAGAACGTCCGGACCGAATGAAGGGGGCGGCTCACCCCGAGCTGTGCGCCGCGAACCCGGACGAGCCCTTCGACTACTTCCAGAAGGGGTACATGCTCCCGCAGGGCGACGAGGTGTTCAAGCACTACGTGGACCAGTGGCTGGCCATCGCGCTCAAGGACGGGACGTACGAAGGATTCGCGGAGCCGTGGGTCGGGGACGTGGAGCTGAGCCTGGAGGACTGAGCCGCAAGGGCGATCCCGTCCCCGCTGGGACGCCGCCCTTGTAGACGTCCGCGGTGGTGACGCGCTTCAGGTCTTCGAGTGCAGGAGTCGTCAGCCGGTGACCTCGAGCTCGAGGCCGAGCACCTCCATGACGGAGAGCACTGACTCCAGGGTGCTCTTGCCGGTGCCGCGCTCGATCTGGCGGACGGTCGCATCCGAGACTCCCGCCAGGTCTGCGAGCTGCTGCTGGGTCAGCAAAAGCTCTTTACGCATGGCGCGGACGCGGTCGCTGATCTTCATCAGCGCCGCGGCGGAGGAGACTGCGCGTGTGGTGGCCACAGCCCCAGCGTGGCAGATGAGCAGCTGAAATCCGAAGGATTCGTCGGAATCGGTGACGTTCGACTGCTGCGGTGACGAGTCGACATGGGAAACCGAAGAAGACTTCGGATTCGAGCCTCCAGAGGTCGGTCGAAAAGGTGCCGGCCTCCTCATCCGAAGAATTCTTCGGAACCCGGCTCTCAGGCATCAGGCGTGCGACTTCTCAGTGCCAGAATGAGGCCGACTGCCACACCGCCGTGCTCCGAAAGGCTCCGCCACCATGCCCTCTCCCCAGAACCTCTCGAACTTCGTGTGGGGGATCGCGGATCAGCTCCGGGGCGTGTTCAAGCCGAATCAGTACGGCACGCTCGTCCTTCCGCTCACCATCCTGCGCCGCATGGAGGCGGTCATGGCCCCGCACCGGCTCGTTCTCGCGGGATCCCTCGTAGTGATCGAACAGGCTTGGCGGGATGGTCTCGACGGCGGCGAGTACTGACTCGATATCGTCCGGGGTGGGGGTGCGAGAAATCACGAGATGACCCCCTTCGCAGGGCTGCGAGCAGTATCCCTCCAGCCGCGGGCTCTGAAGTGCGGCTGTGGCAGGTGGAAGTGGCCGTTCACCCTTCCGACGCGGAAACGCGACATGAGCATTCCTGCTCGACTCTCACATGTCCTCGGCGTGTCGCTCAATGGGTGCGTTGCTGTGCACAATATGCAGTTGAGGGCCTTCTCACCCTTCCTCGACAGACTCTCACTGGCACCCATTTCAGCCGCAAGAGCGCTTGGTTCGAGGCTCGCACATCAGTCACGGAGAGTTTTCTTATGCGCGCTCAGCGACTCCTCCTCTTCCTGCCCCTCCTGCTCGTGGCCACCGGCTGTTCCGGTCAGGAGGGACCGGGGCCGTCTAGCTGTTGTGGGTCATGAGGTTCTTGACATGGGTACCGGGCTGAGATGAGAAGAGTGGGCCTCTCCCGCAGGATGGAAGTTCCTACACCACCCACCTGCCCGAAAAGACCCACTCATGACTCACGCTAACGCACCCCTGACCCCCACCGGCCGACTCAGGATGGTCCACCGCCACCTGCACGACGGGATCCCGCAGGCACACGTGGCCGCCGAGTTCCGGGTGAGCCGGCCCACGGTGGCCACCTGGGTCGCCCGCTACCGCGCCCAGGGAGAAGCCGGCCTTCAGGACCTGCCCAGCCGGCCGCACCGTTCACCTGCCCAGCTCGATCCGGTCTTGGTCGCCCAGATCCACGCCCTGCGGCGGGAGCGCAAGTGGTCCGCACGGCGCATCCATCACTACCTCGTCTCCGAGGGCCACCGGGTGTGTCTTCGTACCGTGGGACGGTGGCTGCACCGACTCGGGATCTCCCGCCTACGGGACCTGACCCCGGCCGGAGAAGACCTGCGCCAACGACCCCAGAAGATCACCGCGAGAGGGCCGGGGCACATGGTGCACCTGGATGTGAAGAAGATCGGGAAGATCCCTGACGGGGGCGGCTGGCGTGCTCACGGACGTGACAGTGAAGCAGGCCGTGCTTCCAAGCGCGGGCCTGGCCGGCGGGTCGGCTACACCTATCTGCACTCGGCGATCGACGGGTTCACCCGGCTGGCCTACACCGAGGCGTTGGAGGACGAGAAGGCGGTGACCACGATCGGGTTCTTCTGCCGGGCGAGGGCGTTCTTCGCCGCCCACGGCATCACCGTGGACCGGGTGATCACGGACAACGGCAACAACTACCGGGCTGCGGACTTCACCGCGAAGGTGGTCTCGCTCGGGGGCCGGCACCACCGGATCCGCCCCTACACCCCGCGCCATAACGGGAAGGTCGAGCGGTACAACCGGCTGATGGTCGATGAGGTCATCTACGCCCGCCCCTACACCTCAGAGCAGGCTCGGCGTGAGGCCCTGGCGGTGTGGGTGAACCACTACAACTACCATCGGCCTCATACCTCCTGCGGAGACGCCCCGCCGACCTCGTTGGCACCGGCCCGAGTCAACAACGTCATGCCCTCCTACACCTAGGGCATGTCTGACAATCGTTTGGACCATGCGATCACAGCATTCAGCACCACAGCGGACCGGTAGACGATCGCGTACTTGTCATACCGGGTCGCCAGACCCCGCCACTGCTTCAGGTGCGCGTACTGACGCTCGATGACGTTGCGGCCCTTGTAGGCGTCCGCGTCGAGGCTGACGGGGCGCCCGCCGCGGGCACCGCGCCGTCTGCGGTGGCCCTGCTGGTCGGCCGGTTCGGGGATGACCGCTTTGATCCCACGGGCACGTAGGTGGGTGCGGATCGCCCGGGAGGAGTACGCCTTATCGCCCAGCACGGCCTCGGGGCGGGTCCGGGGCCGCCCTACTGGCCGGGTCACGCGCAGCTGCTCCAGAAGAGGAAGCAGCATCGGGGAGTCCCCTGCCTGGCCGGGGGTGATCAGGCTGACCAGCGTGTTGTGGGTCATGAGGTTCTTGCCACGGGGTACGGGCTGAGATGAGACGAGCGGGCCCCTGCCGCAGGATGGAAGTTCCTCAACAACCCACCTGCCAGAAGAGACCCGCTCATGACTCACGCTAACGCACCCCTGACCCCCACTGGCCGACTCAGGATGGTCCACCGCCACCTGCACGACGGGATCCCGCAGGCACACGTGGCAGCCGAGTTCCGGGTGAGCCGGCCCACGGTGGCCACCTGGGTCGCCCGCTACCGCGCCCAGGGAGAAGCCGGCCTTCAGGACCTGCCCAGCCGGCCGCACCGTTCACCTGCCCAGCTCGATCCGGTCTTGGTCGCCCAGATCCACGCCCTGCGGCGGGAGCGCAAGTGGTCCGCACGGCGCATCCATCACCACCTCGTCTCCGAGGGCCACCGGGTGTGTCTTCGTACCGTGGGACGGTGGCTGCACCGACTCGGGATCTCCCGCCTACGGGACCTGACCCCGGCCGGAGAAGACCTGCGCCAACGACCCCAGAAGATCACCGCGAGAGGGCCGGGGCACATGGTGCACCTGGATGTGAAGAAGATCGGGAAGATCCCTGACGGGGGCGGCTGGCGTGCTCACGGACGTGAAAGTGAAGCAGGCCGTGCTTCCAAGCGCGGGCCTGGCCGGCGGGTCGGCTACACCTATCTGCACTCGGCGATCGACGGGTTCACCCGGCTGGCCTACACCGAGGCGTTGGAGGACGAGCGGGCGGTGACCACGATCGGGTTCTTCTGCCGGGCGAGGGCGTTCTTCGCCGCCCACGGCATCACCGTGGACCGGGTGATCACGGACAACGGGAACAACTACCGGGCTGCGGACTTCACCGCGAAGGTGGTCTCGCTCGGGGGCCGGCACCACCGGATCCGACCCTACACCCCGCGCCACAACGGGAAGGTCGAACGCTACAACCGGCTGATGGTCGATGAGGTCCTCTACGCCCGCCCGTACTCCTCAGAGCAAGCTCGGCGTGAGGCCCTGGCGGTGTGGGTGAACCACTACAACTACCATCGGCCTCATACCTCCTGCGGAGACGCTCCTCCGGCCTCACTGGC
>NZ_JABFBA010000028.1:16589-18830 GCF_017168445.1 Micrococcus sp. KRD026
TGTTGTGGGTCATGAGGTTCTTGCCACGGGGTACGGGCTGAGATGAGACGAGCGGGCCCCGCCCGGCAGGATGGAAGTTCCTACACCACCCACCTGCCAGAAGAGACCCACTCATGACTCACGCTAACGCACCCCTGACCCCGACCGGCCGGCTGCGCATGGTCCACCGCCACCTGCACGACGGGATCCCGCAGGCGCACGTGGCCGCCGAGTTCCGCGTCAGCCGCCCCACGGTGGCCACCTGGGTGGCCCGCTACCGCGCCGAGGGCGAGGCCGGGCTGCTCGACCGGCCCAGCCGGCCGCGCCGTTCACCTGCCCAGCTCGATCCGGTCCTGGTCGCCCAGATCCACGCCCTGCGGCGGGAGCGCAAGTGGTCCGCACGGCGCATCCATCACCACCTCGCCTCCGAGGGCCACCGGGTGTGTCTTCGTACCGTGGGACGGTGGCTGCACCGACTCGGGATCTCCCGCCTACGGGACCTGACCCCAGCCGGAGAAGACCTCCGCCGGCAGCCGGCCCGGAGGATCACCGCGAGGGGACCGGGGCACATGGTGCACCTGGACGTGAAGAAAATCGGGCGCATCCCCGACGGGGGCGGCTGGCGTGCTCACGGACGTGACAGTGAAGCAGGCCGTGCTTCCAAGCGTGGTGCAGGCCGGCGGGTCGGCTACACCTATCTGCACTCGGCGATCGACGGGTTCACCCGGCTGGCCTACACCGAAGCGTTGGAGGACGAGCGGGCGGCCACGACCGTGAGCTTCTACTGCCGGGCGCGGGCGTTCTTCGCCGCCCACGGCATCACCGTGGACCGGGTGGTCACGGACAACGGGAACAACTACCGGGCCGTGGACTTCACCGCCAAGGTGGTCTCGCTCGGGGGCCGGCACCACCGGATCCGGCCCTACACGCCCCGCCATAACGGGAAGGTCGAACGCTACAACCGTCTGATGGTCGATGAGGTCCTCTACGCCCGCCCGTACTCCTCAGAGACGGCCCGGCGTGAGGCGTTGGCAGTGTGGGTGAACCACTACAACTACCATCGGCCTCATACCTCCTGCGGGGACGCCCCTCCGGCCTCGTTGGCCCCGGCCCGAGTCAACAACGTCATGACCTCTTACATCTAGCTGTTGTGGGTCATGAGGTTCTTGGCACGAGGCCCGGGCTGAGATGAGACGAGCGGGCCCCGCCCGGCAGGATGGAAGTTCCTCAACAACCCACCTGCCAGAAGAGACCCGCTCATGACTCACGCTAACGCACCCCTGACCCCCACCGGCCGTCTCAGGATGGTCCACCGCCACCTGCACGACGGGATCCCACAGGCGCACGTGGCCGCCGAGTTCCGGGTGAGCCGGCCCACGGTGGCCACCTGGGTGGCCCGCTACCGCGCCCAGGGAGAAGCCGGCCTTCAGGACCTGCCCAGCCGGCCGCGCCGTTCACCTGCCCAGCTCGACCCCGAGGTGGTGGCTCAGATCCAGACCCTGCGTCGCAGGGAGAAGTGGTCGGCCCGCCGCATCCATCACCACCTCGTCTCTGAAGGCCACCGGGTGTGTCTTCGTACCGTGGGGAGGTGGATGCACCGGCTGGGCATCTCCCGGTTGCCAGACCTCGCGCCCACGGGTGAGGACCTGCGCCAACGACCGCAGAAGATCACCGCCCGCGGCCCGGGGCACATGGTGCACCTGGACGTGAAGAAGATCGGGCGCATCCCCGAGGGGGGCGGCTGGCGTGCTCACGGCCGGGACTCCGAGAACGCGCGAGCAGCCAAGCGCGGGCCTGGCCGACGGGTCGGCTACACCTACCTGCATTCGGCGATCGACGGGTTCACCCGCCTGGCGTACACCGAGGCGTTGGAGGATGAGCAGGCGGTGACCACGATCGGGTTCTTCTGCCGGGCGCGGGCGTTCTTCGCCGCCCACGGCATCCGGATCGACAGGGTGATCACGGACAACGGGAACAACTACCGGGCCGCGGAGTTCACCGCCAAGGTGGTCTCGCTCGGGGGCCGGCACCACCGGATCCGCCCCTACACCCCGCGCCATAACGGGAAGGTCGAACGCTACAACCGGCTGATGGTCGATGAGGTCCTCTACGCCCGCCCGTATACCTCAGAGCAAGCTCGGCGTGAGGCCCTGGCCGTGTGGGTGAACCACTACAACTACCATCGGCCTCATACCTCCTGCGGGAACGCCCCGCCGGCCTCGTTGGCCCCGGCCCGAGTCAACAACGTCATGACCTCCTACA
>NZ_JABFBA010000028.1:18930-50589 GCF_017168445.1 Micrococcus sp. KRD026
GGGCGGGGGTGTGCTCGCTCATGCCTCGCAGGCTAGGGGTGTCCGGTCGGCCGACGGAACCACGAGGCCGCCCCGTCCCCCGGCGGGTGGGGCCGGGTCAGTCCTTCTTCTTGTCCGACTTCTTCTTGCCGGCCTTCTTCTCCGCCTTCTTGCGGGCCTTCTTCTCCGCCTTCCTGCGCTCCTTCTTCTCCTTCTTGGTCTCCCGGCGGGGCTCGTCGGCGGCGGCCTCGGAGTCCACGACGGCCTCCGGCGCCTCCGCCTCCTCCGGCCCGGCCGGATCCGCCGCGGGGGCGGACTCCGCCGCCTCGGCCAGCCGTGCCCGGTAGGAGCGCACGTGGGTGCGGTTGGCGCAGTTGGCCTCGTCGCAGAACCGCTTGGACCGGTTCCGGCTGGCGTCCACGAGCGCGTTCTCGCAGTCCTCGCCCTCGCACACGCGCAGGCGGGTCAGCTCGCCGTCCATCGCGGTCTCCGCCAGCGCGAGGGCGGCCATCGCGGCCAGCCGCTCCACCGCGTCGGCGGGGACCTGCGCCGGGGCCAGCCCGACGACGTCGCCCCCGGCCGTCAGCCGCAGCGGCCCGGCCGCGGCGAGGAGGGCGTTCACGCGCTCCACGGCGGCCGCCTCGTCCACGGCGGCGAGGGCCCAGACCTCGGCCAGACGGCCGCGGAGTTCGCGGCCACGCCCGGCCGCGGCGGCGGCCAGGCGGAGGCGGACCTCGTCCTCCTGGAGTTCAGGGACGAGGGAGGGCAGCTGCGTGGCGGCGGTGAACCGCTCGTCGGCCGGCTGACCGCCCCGCAGTCCGGGGGCGGTGTTCAGGAACGCGGCCAGGGAGGCGAGGCGGGAGAGCGTCGGCGCGGAGAGCATGGGGAAATCGTACGGCGGGCCCGCCCTCCCGTCACCGGCTTCACGCCGCGTATCGGGTCGCCTCCGGCGCCGTCCCGTCCAGTACCCTGACCCCCACGGACCCCGTCTGCGCGGCGGGGTGCACCCATGGGGCCGGAGGGGCCCCCGAACCAGCACAGGAGACCTCCATGTCCCAGACCTCCCAGGCGACCGGTCGCCTCTCCGCCGGGCACGTCATCGTCAAGACCCTCGAGTCCCACGGCGTGAAGCGCGTCTACTCCGTGCCGGGCGAGTCCTACCTGGACGTCCTGGACGGCCTGCACGACTCGGGCATCGAGAACGTGGTGTGCCGCCACGAGGGCGGCGCCACGTACATGGCCGAGGCCGACGGCAAGATGAACGTGGTCCCTGGCGTCGCCATGGTGACGCGCGGCCCGGGCGCCGCGAACGCCCACGTCGGCCTGCACACCGCGTGGCAGGACTCGACGGCGCTCGTCCTGTTCGTCGGCCTGATCCCGTTCGAGCACCGCGACCGCGAGGCCTTCCAGGAGTTCGACCCGCACGCCTGGTTCGGCACCGGTGCGAAGCGCGTGATGGTCCTGGACCACCCGGAGCGCGCCTCCGAGATCGTGGCCGAGGCCATGTTCGCCGCCAGCTCGGGCCGGCCCGGGCCCGTCGTCGTCGGCCTGCCGGAGGACGTGATCCGTGAGGAGATCGATGCGCACCTGCACCCGCAGATCCCCGTGGCCCCAGGCGGCATGACCGTGGAGGACTGGAAGTCCCTGCACGCCGCGCTCAAGGAGTCCCGCAAGCCGCTGTTCATCACCGGTGGCAACGACTGGACGGACGAGGGTGCGCAGACCCTGACGACGTGGCTGGAGGAGCACAAGATCCCCGCCGCCGCCGAGTGGCGCACCGAGGGCACCGTGCCGTTCTCCTCGCCGTCCTACGTGGGCCCGATCGGCTACGGCCGCCCGAAGCCGACCTACGACATGCTCGAGGAGACCGACCTCATCGTGTTCGTCGGCACCGTGCCGGGCGACGCCGTGACCAATGGCTTCACCATCCGCCAGAACTGGGACAAGAAAAACTTCCTGGTCACCATCGACCCGTCCCTGCGCGGCCGCTCCGGCCCCGTGTCCCACCAGATCGTGGCCAAGCCGGACGGGTTCATCCGCGACCTCGTCCGCATGGAGCTCGAGGTCAAGCCGGAGTGGGAGGAGTGGACCTCCCGCATGCGCGGCGAGCAGGAGAAGTTCGCGGCCCTGCCCCCGGCCGAGCCGTCCGAGGGCCAGGCGAAGATGGCCACCCTCATGGCCAACCTGGTGCCGAAGCTGCCGAAGGACTCGATGATCTCCCTCGGCGCGGGCGAGCACACCAACTGGGCGCACCGGTACTTCCCGACCGAGGGCTACCGCGCCATGATCTCGGCCCGCAACGGCTCCATGGGCTACTCGGTGCCGGGCGCCGTGGCCGCGTCCCTGAACTTCCCGGACCGCACCGTGGTGACCATCGCCGGCGACGGCGAGTTCCTCATGAACGGCCAGGAGCTGGCGACCGCCGCGCAGTACGGCGCCACGCCCGTCGTGATCGTCATGGACAACCAGGAGTACGGCACCATCCGCACCCATCAGGAGCGCGAGTACCCCGAGCGCGTCTCCGGCACCCAGCTGAAGAACCCCGACTTCGCCGCCATGGCCCAGGCGTTCGGCGGCTTCGGGGTGCGCGTGGAGCGGGACGCGGACGTGCCGGCGGCCGTGGACGCGGCGCTCAAGGCCGTCCAGGAGGAGGGTCGATTCGCGCTCATCCACCTGATCGTGGAGCAGCGCGTCAAGGCCTACTGAGGCCGGCGGCGCGGCGCGGTCCGCGCCGTCCCTCCGGTCAGGCCGCCGTCGTGGGGACGTCGAAGCGCAGCTTCGGTTCGGGGAGGGGCGCACCGTCGAGGTCCGTCTCGACCCGGTCCCGCAGCACGCCCCCGCACGCGCGGATCGTGGCCACGGAGGCGGTGTTCGTCTCGTCGCACGTGAGCAGGGCGGCGGGCACCCCGCGCGCGGCCAGCAGCATCAGCGCGCCGCGCAGCAGGCGCACGGCGTGCCCCCGCCGCCGGAACGCGGGGCGCACCGCGTAGCCCACGTGCCCGTTGACGTGGCGCAGCGCCTCGTTCAGCTCCCACCGCACGGACACCCGGCCCACCAGCTCGCCGCTCTCGTCCACGCCCACGTAGAAGGACGCGGGCACGCGGCCGGGTTCGACGTCGCCGCGCGCCTCGGCGGCGAACGCGCGGCGGATCGCGGGGAAGGAGCGGGTGCCGGCCATCAGGAAGTCGAACCCCTCCCGATGCAGCTCGGCGTCCGCCTCACGCGCCGCGATCTCGTCCGCGGCGCGCAGCGGGCGCAGCAGGAGGCCGTCCACGGCGACGGTGGGGCTGGGGTCCGGGAGCATGCGCCGAGTGTACGAGGGGGGACGCCGGGCGCGGCCGCGTGAGCCACCCGCCGCCCCAGCCCGCCACCCCCGCGCCGTGAGCCAGACGTTTCGGTCGTGATCAGCCCCTGATTGCAGCCGAAACGTCTGGCTCGCGGCGAAGCACCTGGCCCTGCGCGCGACCCAGCCCCCCGGTGCACCCTCCGGGGCGCTCCCATGACGCCAGGTGGGGTGACGTGGATCACGTTGCAGGCTAGGGTGGGGGGACCGACGATCGCCCATCCCCAGGAGGTCGCGATGACCGTGCCGTCCTCGTCGGCGGAGCATGCGCTCGACGCTCGCCCCGAGCTGCCGGGCGAAACCGTGTCCCGCGTCGCCATGACGCCCGCGGCGCTCGAGCTGATCCGCCGACTCCTCCCGATCCACGGCCCGCTCATGTTCCACCAGTCCGGCGGCTGCTGCGACGGCTCCGCGCCCATGTGCTATCCCGCCGGCGACTTCACGACCGGCGCCGCCGACGTCCTGCTGGGCACCTTCGCGCTGCCGGCCGAGGGGGACCAGGCCGCCGTGGAGATCCCGTTCTGGATGTCCGCCGCCCAGTTCGAATACTGGAAGCACGCCCACCTCACCCTGGACGTGGTGGACGGGCGCGGCTCCGGCTTCTCCGTCGAGGCGCCCGAGGGCAAGCGGTTCCTGATCCGCTCGCGGTTGATGGCCGGCTCGGGATGAGCTCGACCCTCGCCACCGGCGCCTACCGACGCGCCGTGGACCGGGCCCACGAGTCCCTCGCCGCGGTCCGCCTGTCGCTCGCGCCGTCGTCGCCCACCGCTCCGGCCGGCGCAGACCAGGGCCTGCGCGCCGCCCTCCAGGGGCTGCGCCGGGAGGTCCGCGAGTCCTGGCTGCGCTCCCTCGGCGCCCTCACCCCCGTGGTGCCCGGCCAGACCGACCCGGCCACCCTCTCCGACGACGACCTCGCCGCCGCCCGCCGAGACCAGCGCCTCGCCGTGGCCCTGCCGGTGGTCCGACGCATGCTCATCCACCCCGCGGCCGAGGCCGGGATGCTCGCCGCGATCGGCAACGCGCGCGGCCACCTGCTGTGGGTCGAGGGCGACCGGACCGCGGTGCGCCACGCCGAGACCATGGGCTTCGTGGCGGGCGCCGACTGGTCCGAGGCGTCCATGGGCACCTCCGCCCCCGGCATCGTCCTCGCGACCGGCGCCCCCACGCAGGTCAGCCGCGGCGAGCACCTGAGCCCGCGCGTGCACCCGTGGAGCTGTTCGGCCGTCCCGCTCACGGACCCGGCCACCGGGCGGCTCGTCGGGGTCCTGGACCTCACGGGCGGGGAGGACGCCGTCAGCCACCTCGCCCTGCCGCTGCTCCAGGCCACCGTGGACGCCGTGCACGCCGCCTGGCGGGACCTGCCCGCCCCGTCCCGGGGCCGTCCCCGCGGCACCGCCCCGACGCCGGGCCCCTCGGCTCCGCCGTCCGCCTCGCCGGGGCCGAGCCCCGCCGCCGCGCCGCACCGCCACGACGCCGCCGCGGGCCTGTTGCGCGTCACCGGCCACCTGCCGCCCACGCTGGACGGGGTCGAGCTCACCGGCCGGCACGCCGAGATCCTCACCCTCCTCGCGTGGCACGGCCCGGGCCTGACCGGCGCCGAGCTCGAGGTCGCGCTGTATCCGGAGGAGACCGCCGGGCCCCGGCCCGCGCCGGGCGATTCCCCCGCCCGCGCCATCTCGCTGCGCGCCGAGGTGCATCGACTCCGCCGGGCGCTGCGGGACGTGGGGGCGCCGGTGGCACTGCTGTCCCGGCCGTACCGGCTCGTGGGGGAGGTGCACGCGGACCTGCTGTGCGCGCGGGAGGCGCTGCGCGCCGGGGATCTGGACCGTGCGCTGCACGCGGCGGCCGGGCCGGTGCTGCCGCGGTCGGCGTCCCCCGGTGTCGCCTCGATCCGCGCGGAGCTGGGGGAGGCGCTGCGCGAGGCCGTCGCCCAGGACGCGGATGTCGAACAGCTCTGGGCCTACCTGGGCCGCCCCGAGGCCCGCGACGACGTCGAGCTCTGGGGCGCCGCCCTGCGTCTGCTGCCGGCGGACTCGCCGCGGCGGGCGCTCGCCGTGGCCACGCTCGAGCGGATCGAGCGGGACCTGGCCTGACCCGGCCCGCCCCTCACCCGCGCCCGGCTGCAACCTCCGTGCAACATCCTTGTGACTAGGGTCACAGCCACGGCAGGGCGCCACCGGCGCCGAGGCAACCGCAGGCAAAGGAGCCAGCACCATGACCGTCTACGCATTCCCCGGCACCGAGGGCGCCAAGGTCGAGTTCAAGTCCCGCTACGAGCACTTCATCGGAGGAGAGTGGACACCCCCGGTCAAGGGCCAGTACTTCGAGAACGTCACGCCCGTGACGGGCAAGGTGTTCTGCGAGGTCGCCCGCGGCACGGCCGAGGACATCGACGTCGCCCTCGACGCCGCCTGGAAGGCCGCCCCGGCCTGGGGCGCCACCTCGGCGGCCGAGCGTGCGCTCGTGCTGCACCGCATCGCGGACCGCATGGAGGAGAACCTCGAGATGCTGGCGGTCGCGGAGACCTGGGACAACGGCAAGGCCGTCCGGGAGACCCTCAACGCGGACCTGCCGCTGGCCATCGACCACTTCCGGTACTTCGCCGGCGCGATCCGCGCGCAGGAGGGCGGCCTGTCCCAGGTGGACGAGGACACCGTCGCCTACCACTTCCACGAGCCGCTCGGCGTGGTCGGCCAGATCATCCCGTGGAACTTCCCGCTGCTGATGGGGGTGTGGAAGCTGGCGCCCGCGCTGGCCGCGGGCAACGCCGTCGTGATCAAGCCCGCCGAGCAGACGCCGGCCTCGATCATGGTGTTCATCGAGCTGATCGCGGACCTGCTGCCGGCCGGCGTCGTCAACGTGGTCAACGGCTTCGGCCTCGAGGCCGGCAAGCCGCTCGCGCAGTCGCCGCGCATCCGCAAGATCGCGTTCACGGGTGAGACGACGACGGGCCGGCTGATCATGCAGTACGCCTCGGAGAACATCATCCCGGTGACCCTGGAGCTGGGCGGCAAGTCGCCCAACGTCTTCTTCGAGGACGTCATGGCGGCCGACGACGCCTACTGGGACAAGGCGCAGGAGGGCTTCACCCTGTTCGCGCTGAACCAGGGCGAGGTCTGCACGTGCCCGTCGCGGGCGCTCGTGCAGGAGTCGATCGCGGAGAAGTTCCTCGACGCCGTCGTGGAGCGGACCTCGCGCATCGTGACCGGCAACCCCCTCGACACGGACGTGATGATGGGCGCCCAGGCCTCCAACGACCAGCTCGAGAAGATCACGTCCTACCTGGACATCGGCCGTCAGGAGGGCGCCGAGGTGCTGATCGGTGGCGCCCGCGCCGAGATGGAGGGCGAACTGGCCGGCGGCTACTACGTGCAGCCCACGATCTTCCGCGGGGACAACTCGATGCGCATCTTCCAGGAGGAGATCTTCGGGCCGGTGGTCTCGACGACCACGTTCACCGACTTCGACGACGCCATGCGGATCGCCAACGACACGCTCTACGGGCTCGGCGCCGGCGTGTGGTCCCGGAACGGCAACACCGCCTACCGCGCGGGCCGGGCGATCCAGGCCGGCCGCGTGTGGGTGAACAACTACCACGCCTACCCGGCCCACGCCGCGTTCGGCGGGTACAAGTCCTCCGGCATCGGCCGCGAGAACCACCTGATGATGCTCGACCACTACCAGCAGACCAAGAACCTGCTCGTCTCCTACTCCGAGGACAAGCTCGGGTTCTTCTGAGCCGACGCCGGCACCGCACGACCCCCCCTCCCCACTCCACGAAAGGTGATCCCCATGACCACGATGAAGGCAGCCGTCGTCACCCAGTTCGGCACAGAGGCCGACGTCACGGAGGTCGAGCGCCCGACGCCCGGCCAGCACCAAGCGCTCGTGAAGCTCATCTCCTCGGGCGTCTGCCACACGGACCTGCACGCGATGGAGGGCGACTGGCCGGTGAAGCCGACCCCGCCGTTCATCCCGGGCCACGAGGGCGTGGGCATCGTCGAGGAGGTCGGACCCGACGTCGAGAACCTCAAGGTCGGGGACATGGTCGGCAACGCGTGGCTGTGGCGAGCGTGCGGCCACTGCCAGTACTGCCGCACCGGGTGGGAGACGCTGTGCGAGGAGCAGGTCAACGGCGGCTACTCCGTGGACGGCTCGTTCGGTGAGTACATGCTCGTGGACGCCCGCTACGCGCCCGTGATCCCCGAGGGCGCGGACCCGATGGAGGTCGGCCCGATCCTGTGCGCCGGCGTCACGGTGTACAAGGGGCTGAAGCAGACCGAGGTGCGGCCCGGGCAGTGGGTCGTGATCTCCGGCATCGGCGGCCTGGGGCACATCGCGGTGCAGTACGCCGTGGCGATGGGCATGCGCGTGGTGGCCGTGGACGTCGCGGACGACAAGCTGGCGCTCGCCTCCCGGCACGGCGCGGAGCTGACCGTGAACGCGAACGTCGCGGACCCCTCCGTGGAGATCCAGGAGAAGATCGGCGGCGCCCACGGCGTGCTCGTCACGGCCGTGCACCCGCAGGCGTTCGGCCAGGCCATCGCGATGACCCGCCGCGGCGGCACCATCGTGTTCAACGGCCTGCCCCCGGGCGACTTCCCCGCGCCGATCTTCGACATCGTCCTCAAGGGCCTGACCATCCGCGGCTCGATCGTGGGCACCCGGCAGGACATGGTCGAGGCGCTCGAGTTCTACGCGGCCGGGAAGATCCACCCGACGTTCCACACCCGCCCGCTCACCGAGATCAACGACGTGTTCGAGGAGATGCGCCACGGCAAGATCGAGGGCCGCGTCGTCATCGACTACGCGATGCAGGACTGACGTGCCGCCTGGGCATCCGCTGGGCGCGGGGTAGTATCGACACATCACACGCACCAGTGCGACGGCGGTCGTCCCGCCCGGAGATCCGGGCCGGGGCGGCCGCCGTCGTCGTCGCGGGGACGGGACGGGCCGCAGCGATTCCGGTGCGCGAGCCTCAGCGGGCCGCGGCCGGGGCGACGCCGTCGCGCAGCCACTCCAGCGTGGCCGGCCAGAAGGCCGGCGCGAACCGAGCGTGGAACAGTCCGAAGTGCCCGATCTCCGCGACACCGAGCTCCTCCGGCCGCACCCGCCAGCGCACCGTCTGCCGACCCGGCGAGTAGGCGTCCGCGCGGTCGAGGGCGGCGTCGGTGCCGAAGTCGTCGTCCACGGGCGCCACGATCAGCGCGTCCGCCGTGAACGCGGCCAGACGACGGCGCAGCTCGTCCCGGCCGGCGGTGGTGCGGGCGCTCGCGGTGAAGTCGCGGCGACTGCGCGCCCAGTCCAGGGCGACCCCGCGCGGCAGGTCCTCGAGCCAGCCGAGCCGCCGCCCCGGGAAGTGCCCGCGGGCCAGCGTGATCGCCGGCATCGCCGCGTGCCAGCGCGCCCACATCCGCGCCCTCCCCGGCCGCGCCCGGTAGTCCCGCCAGTGGGCGTGCTGCCCGCCGACGGCCACGTGCCGGGCCACGTGACGCGCCTCGTCCGCGAGCCCGACGCCGAACCCGCCGAAGCTGTGGCCCACCGTCAGGAGGGGGCCGGGCAGGCGCGTCCGGGCCCAGCCGAGCACGGCGTCCGCGTCGAGGGCGCCCCAGTCCGCCCACCGCGCCCGCCGCGCCACGGCGAACGGCTCGCGGGACTCCCCGACACCCCGGTAGTCGAACGTGACCGCGTGGAACCCGTGGCTGGCCAGGAACTCGGCGTAGCGCCGGTAGTACGTGGCCTTCACCCCGGTCGCCGAGGCGATCACCACGGTGCCGGCAGGCGAGGCCGGGGGCGTCGTCGTCGTGGGGGCGAAGTGGCGGGCCGCGAGCACGAAGCCGTCGCGGGCGCGGAGGCGCACGGGGGTGGAGGTGGTCTGCGTCACGCCGCCACCCTAGGCGCGGGGCGGCGCGACCTGCGACACAGACCTGCGACACAATGGGCCCATGACTGAGACCCCCCAGAGCTCGTCCGGCCAGAGCCGGGACGAGATCCTCGCCCGCCTCGAGGAGATCTACGCGAACGACCCCGCGGTGCGGGAGCACGGCGTCACCCTCGGCGAGGTGGCCGAGGGGCGCGTGGTGCTGCACCGCGACGTCACCGCGGACATGGTGAACTCCCACGAGATCTGCCACGGCGGCTTCCTGTTCCACCTCGCGGACTCGGCGCTGGCGTACTGCGTGGCGACCTTCGGCGCCGCCCCCGTCACCCGGCGCGCCGAGATCACCTACGTGGCGCCCGCCAGGCTCGGCGCGCACCTCGTGGCGACCGCCCGCCAGTCGGTGGAGTTCGGCCGCGACCGCATGATCGAGGTCGGCATCGAGGCGGACGGCCAGCTCGTCGCCTGGTTCACCGGCCACTCCACGAGCCCGCGGGCGCGCGCGTGAGCGCCGGGCAGGACGCGACGACGGCCGGGCCGGTCGTCGAGTCGGTGGAGCTGCACGTGGCCGCGGGGGCGGAGGCGGCGTTCGAGGCCGCCGTCGCCGAGGCCGAGCCGCTGTTCCGGGACGGGGGCGCGACGTCCTTCGCACTGTCCCGGCAGGTGGAGGACCCGGCGCGCTACCGGCTGCTGATCGGCTGGCGCACGCTCGAGGACCACACCGTGGCCTTCCGCGAGTCCGACGCGTTCCTCGCGTGGCGTGCGCTCGTCACCCCGCACCTGGCGCAGCCGCCGGCCGCGACCCACTGGTCCGCCGTCTGACCCCCGCACCCCCCGTTTTCGTTCGGGAAACGGCGGTCCCCGGCGCGTTTTCGTTCGAGAAACGGCGCGAGGGCCGACCGTTTCCCGAACGAAAGTGCCCGACACGCCGCCGTTTCCCGAACGAAAGTGCGGACGGAGACGGGGTCGGTTCAGAGGTGACGGCCGGCCAACCGCGTGAGGCTCGACTGGATGCCCCTCCCGTTGTCCGCCGGCACCCGCAGCAGCTCGTACGCACGGCGCACGGCCGGCCGGGCCCACGAGTAGTCGAAGGTCTCGGTGACCTCGGTGGTGCCGTCCCCGTTGTCCCGGAACGCCCAGCGCCACCGGTGTCCGCCCGGGTGGGCCCACTCCACGAGCTCGTCCTCGTCCACGGCGGTGGCGGTCAGCGTCATCGTGTACGGCACCCCGTACTTTCGCATGGCCACGCGGAACCGGTCGCCCACGGCCAGCCGGTGCGGCCCGCTCACCTTCGGCCGCACGGTCCCGGACCCGTCCGCCTCGTGATGGCGGTGCGGGTCCGCGAGCATCGCCCACAGCTCGTGCGCCGGCGCGGCCACGGTGGCCCGGTAGGACACCTGGTGCTCGCCGGTCTCCACGCGCTCGGGCCACGCCGCCTGCGGGGCGGCCTGCGGCAGCCCGGACGACGACGGCGCGGCGGCGGACTCGGTCTCGGGGGTGGCGGACGAGGGGGTCGGCTCGGTGTTCATGCCGCCCAGTCTAGGAACCGCCGCGGACACCGGAAGTGGAGGCGACGGCACCCCCTCGGCGGGACACCACAGCACTCTTGCCGGGGGCCCGCCCCGGGCCTAGGGCGTGTCTGAGAATAGATGCACGAGTCAGCTGAGACCCTGGGGACATGTCCCGGTTCCAGATGCTCTCCGACGCCCAATGGGAGTTGATCGCCCCGATGCTCCCGACCCGGACCGGCCGCGCGTACGCGCACCTGAAGCAGTGGCGGGGCCTGGCGACCCGGTATGACAAGTACGCGATCATCTACAGGGCCGCTGTGGTCCTGAATGCTGTGATCGCATGGTCAAAACGATTGTCAGACATGCCCTAGGGTCAGGTCATGGGCGCATGGGGCAGAAACGTCTTCCAGAACGACACCGCGCTGGACATCGTGGACGAGGTCCTCGACGGCACCTTCGACCTGGACGAGTTCCGCAAGAACTTCCGTCGCGACGAGGACGAGGGCCACCTGACCGCGAGCCAGGGCGCCGCACTCCTCACCCTCGGGGCGCTCGTGCGGATCGCCCGGAACGAGGACCACGCGGACCTCGAGGCCCTGCTCGAGCACGCGGAGACGGACGAGGTGGACCTCACCGCCTTCATCGACCAGTTCTCGGACGAGGACGTCGAGACCCTGCGCGAGCTGATCGGCGTGGTCATCCGCGAGCCCTCCTGCTCCGAGCTCTACCAGCTCTGGGAGGAGTCCGGGGAGCTCGAGCAGTGGCTCGAGTACTCCCGCGAATGCCTGCCCTGACCGGCCGGCCGGGCCGGGGTGGACCCGGCCCGCGCTCGGCCCCGCCCCGGCTCAGCGCGCGTAGCGGGTGAGCCGCAGCGAGTTCAGCACCACGAGCACGCTCGAGGCCGCCATCGCGCCGCCGGCGATCATCGGGTTGAGCAGGCCCAGGGCCGCGACCGGGATGCCGAGCACGTTGTAGAGGAACGCCCAGAACAGGTTCATCCGGATGATCCCCAGGGTGCGGCGGCTCAGGTCGAGCGCCTGGACCACCTGGTGCAGGTCGTCGCCCATCACGGTGATCTGCGCGGCCTCGCGGGCCACGTCCGTCCCCGAGCCCATGGCGATGCCCATGTCCGCCGCGGCGAGCGCCGGGGCGTCGTTGACGCCGTCGCCCACCATGGCCACCACGGCGCCCTCGGACTGCAGGCGCGTCACCACGTCCACCTTGTCCTCGGGGCGCACGCCGGCCACCACGTCCTCGGCCGGGATCCCGACGGCCTCCGCCACCTGGGCGGCGACGGCGGCGTTGTCGCCGGTCACCAGCAGCGGGCGCAGGCCCATCTGCCGCAGGCGGGCGATCGCGTCGGCGGAGGTGTCCTTCACGGTGTCCCGGACGGACAGGACGCCCGCCACGCGGCCGCCGACCGCGACCCACACGGCCGTGGCGCCGGCCTGCTCCGCGGCCTCGAACGCGGCCCGGTGCTCGGCGAGGATGCCGCCGTCGAGGGCGGTCTCGAGGACGGAGCCGCGGCCGACGGCCACGCGGACCGGATCCGGGCCGGCGGCGCCGTGCGCGCCGGAGCCGGGTGCGCCGTCGTCGTGGGGGAGGGCGACCAGCCCGGACACGCCGCCGCCGGCCGTGGAGGCGAAGTCCGCCACGCCGGGCACGGTCAGGCCACGCTCCTCGGCGCCGGCCACGATCGCGCGGGCGATCGGGTGCTCGGACCCGCGCTCGACGGCGGCCGCCAGGGTCAGCAGGACGTCGGCGGCCTGGTCCGGCGCCGTTTCGTCAACGAAAGCGCTCCGGGAGGCGCCCGTTTCGGCCACGAAAGCGGGGTCGAGGACGAGCACGTCCGCCAGCGCCATGCGGCCCTCGGTCACGGTGCCGGTCTTGTCCAGCACGATCGTGTCCACGGTGCGCGAGTCCTCGAGCACCTCGGGGCCGCGGATGAGGATGCCCAGCTGCGCGGCGCGGCCGGTGCCGGCCAGCAGGCCGACCGGGGTCGCCAGGCCGAGGGCGCACGGGCACGCGATCACGAGCACGGCCACGCCGGCGCGCAGCGCGGACGGCAGGTCGCCGGTCACGATCATCCACACCGCGAAGGTGAGCACGGCGATCCCGAGCACGATCGGCACGAACACGGCGGAGATGCGGTCGGCCAGCCGGGCCACGCGCGCCTTGCCGGTCTGCGCCTCGGAGACGAGCCGCCCCATCTGGGCGAGCGTCGTGTCCGAGCCGACCCGCGTCGCGCGGGCCACGAGCCGGCCCGAGGTGTTCAGGGTGGCGCCGGTGAGGGCGTCCCCGGGGCCGACCTCCACGGGCACGGACTCGCCGGTGAGCAGGGAAGCGTCCACGGCCGAGGTGCCCTCGAGCACCTCGGCGTCCGTGGGCACCTTCTCGCCGGGGCGGATCAGCACGACGTCGCCCGGCGCGAGGGACTCGGCGGGCACCGTGCGCTCGTCGTGGGTCTCGGGGTCGTAGAGGGTGGCCTGGGCCGCGCCCAGGTCCAGGAGGGCCCGCAGCGCGGCGCCGGCCTCCCGCTTGGCGCGGGCCTCGAGCCAGCGGCCCAGCAGCAGGAACGTGGTGATGACCGCGGCCGTCTCGAAGTACAGGCTGTGGTGGGCCATCTCCGCCATGGTCCCGCCCACGTGGGCGGTCATGTCCGGCGCCAGGATGAGCTCCACGGCCGAGAAGGAGAAGGAGACGAGCACGCCCAGGGACACGAGGGTGTCCATCGTGGACGAGCCGTGCCGGGCCGCGCGGAACGCCGCCGAGTGGAACGGCCACGCCGCCCACAGCGCCACGGGCGCCGCCAGGGCGAACGCGACCCAGCCCCAGTGCGGGAACTGCAGCGCCGGGACCATGGAGATCAGCACGAGCGGCACCGTCAGCACCGCCGCGCCGATCAGGCGCGGCGTGAGCACGTCCTCACTCGGACCGTGGGCCATGTGGTCGTGGTGGTCCACGCCGTCATGGTCCGCGGCATGCTCCTCGCCGTGCTCGGAGGTGTGCGCGTGCCCGGCGTGTCCGGCGTGTCCGGCCGGCGGGGCGGGACGGCGCACGGTGGCGCCGTACCCGGCCTTCTCGACGGCGGCCACGAGCTCCTCGTCCGAGACGCCGGCGGGCGCGGTGACGGTCGCCTGTTCGAGCGGCAGGTTCACGGACGCCGTGACGCCCTCGAGCTTGCCCAGCTTGCGCTCGACGCGGCCCACGCACGAGGCGCAGGTCATGCCGGTGACGTCCAGGTCGACGCGGCGGGTGGTCTCGGACTGCGGGCCGGCCGGGGTGGAGGAGGCGGGGTGGGTCATGGGGTCAGGCCTCCACCAGCGTGTAGCCGGCCTCCTCGACGGCGGCGCGTGCGGCGGCGGGGTCGAGGGGGCCCTCGGAGGTGACGGTGGCGGTGGACACGCCCCCGGCGTTCAGGTCCACGTCCACGGCGGAGACGCCGGCGATCTCGCCGAGCTCCTCCCGGACGGAGGCGGCGCAGTGGCCGCAGGTCATGCCGGTGATCTTCAGGTCGGTGGTGGTCATCTCGTGCTCCTCGTGCGGTGGTGGGTGGGCGACGGCGCCGGTCAGCGCAGCAGGCGGCCGAGGGCGGCCGTCGCCTCGGCGACCTTCTCGTCGATGAGCTCGGTGCGGCCTTCCGCCTCGGCCTGCACCGCGGCCTCCGCCACGCAGTGACGCAGGTGCTCCGAGGTGAGATTCAGGCTGAGGGACTGCAGCGCCTTCGTGACGGCGGCGACCTGCGTGAGGACGTCGATGCAGTACACGTCCTCGTCCACCATGCGGTGGAGGCCGCGCACCTGCCCCTCGATGCGGCGCAGTCGCGCCAGGTGCTTCGCCTTGTCCCGGTGGACCTCGTGCGGGGGCCGGTGGCCGTCGCAGGCATCCGCCGCGGCGGACGGAAGGGGCGAGGCGGCGGCGGGCGCCGTCGTCGTGCTGTCCGTGCTCATACCCCCGTTCTATACCCCAGGGGGGTATGGGTCAAGGGGTCGGCCGACGCGGGTGCCCTCCTCCGGCAGCGGGGTGGCGGCTTCGCCCAGATCGGCGATCAGGCCGCGGACCTCCAGGTCCAGGGCGTCGCGCACGCCGCGCACCTGCTCGAGGCTCATGCCGCGGATCGACGGCACGGACCACTTCTGCACCTGCGCGCCCTCGGGGATCTCGAACGGATCCGCGCCGTCGAAAAGCACCACGATCTCGGCGGCCCGGAGCACGTCCGGGTCCAGGCCCTTGGTGTACGTGTGGTGCAGCGGGATGCCGATCTCGTTCATCGCCTCGAACGCGGTGGAGATGACCTCGCCGGCAGGCTCCGTGCCGGCCGAACGGGCCCTGACCGCGCCGTGGGTGCGGTTCTCGAGCAGGGCCGCGGCCATCTGCGAGCGGCCGGCGTTGCCGTGGCAGACGAACAGCACACGCGGGTGGCGGGACTCGATGCTGCCCTGGTTGATCGCCCTGGCGCGCAGGCGCGAGGCGGCATGCTGCACCGCGGTGGTCGGCAGCATCTCCGGGTGGCGGCTCGTCGCGGCGAGCTCGGCGTAGGAGTCGAACAGGAGCTGACGCACCGTCGCCTCGTCGGCCACGCCGGGGAAGCGCGCCATCAGCGGCCCGACCTCGCGCTCGAGCACGTGCGCGGCCATCCCGTGCGGCACGGGGTCCACCGCGGCGAGGGTGTCCGGCGCGGCCGTCGTGTCCAGCGGCATGTCGTCCACCGCCGGTGCGTGATCGGCGTGGGGGTCCGGGGGGATGGGGGCCATGATGCGAGTCCTCCGGGGAAGGCGGTCGGCTGGACGCGAGGTGAACGGGTGCCCCCACCCTGCGACGTCGGGTGTGCCGGCGCAAGCCTTGACGGGATCCCTCCGCGCACGACGACGTCGCTCGCCGCCGTCGTCGGGGCGGTGGCCGAGGCCCGGGCCCGGAGCGGGGGTCCGCCGAGGTGGGAGAGAATGGGGGCCATGTCTGTCCGCTCCCTGCTCCCGGACCTCGGCACCCCCGCGACCGGAACCCCCGAGGCCGCCGTCCCCCCGTTCACCCGGGCGGTGCTGTGGGCGCACGGGGACGACGCGTGGCGGGGCGAGGGCGGCTGGACCGTGCTCCTGGACGGCACCGACCGGCTCCGCCGGCTCTCCGCGCTGTGGCAGGCCGCCGTCGCCGGGCGACCAGACCCGACGGCCCCGCTGCGGGGCTGGATCTCCTCGACCTTCGCCGATGACTCGCCCGGGCCCGCGGTCCTGCGGATCCCCGCGGATCTGCGCCGCGCCACGCCGTCCGGCGTGCGGGACGTGGCCCAGCACGTGGACGCGGACGCGCTCGCAGCCGCCGTCGCCGCGGACCGCGGAGCCCGGCTGCTGGCCGACGGTGCGGTGCCCCTGCCCGCCGACGTCGCCGACCGTGCCTGGGACGACGCCGGCTACGCGGCCGGCGTGCGGGAGCTGCTGACGCGGATGGCCGACTCGGGCGGGGAGCTGGCGAAGGTCGTGATCAGCCGCACGATGACCGTCCCCGCGGACGACGCCGACCTGTGGCGAGCGATCGGGGCCCTGCGCCGCGAGTACCCGCAGACGTGGGTGTTCGCCGTCGGCGGGCTGCTGGGCGCCACGCCCGAGGTCCTCGCCACGCGGCACGCGGGACTCGTGGGCTCGCGGGTGCTGGCGGGGTCCATGCCGCGCGGCGCGGACGAGGAGGAGGACGCCGCGCTGCGGGAGCGGCTGGCCTCTGATCCGCGGTTGGCGGAGGAGCATCGCTGGGCGGCGCGGTCGGTGCTGGACGCGCTGGCGCCCGTCGTCGACCTCGCCGACGACGACCCCGCGCCCACCGTCCTGACCCTGCCGAACGTGCACCACCTGGCCACGTCCGTGCGCGGTCGGCTGCGGGACGGGCGGGGGACCGTGCTGGACGTGGTGGCCGCGCTGCATCCGACGGCGGCCGTCGGCGGAACCCCCACGCCGGACGCGGTGCGGGTGATCGCGGAGGTCGAGCCCGTGGACCGCGGACGCTATGCGGGTCCGGTCGGGTGGCTGGACCAGGACGGCGACGGCGAGATCGCCCTGGCACTGCGCTGCGGCCAGCAGGTGCCCGGCGGGGTGCGGCTGCAGGCCGGGGGCGGGATGGTCCCGGGAGCGGTGCCCGAGGAGGAGGTCACGGAGATCCGGGCCAAGTTCCTGCCGATGCGCCGAGCGCTGGGCGTCGCCGAGGACTGAGGCCTCCCGTGCCGCGCCGTGCCGGCCCCGCCACCCGCGCTTTCGTTCGGGAAATGCCGGCGTGTCGCGGTGCTTTCGTTCGGGAAACGGCGCCGCACGCCGGATTCGCGTGGGCGGCGATGGAACGGCGCCCAGGAGCGGAGGTGCCGGATGGCCTCATCAGCAAGGAGCAGTAACGCCGTTTCCCGAACGAAAGCGTCCTGGGGCCCGCCGTTTCCCGAACGAAAGCGTCCTGGGGCCCGCCGTTTCCCGAACGAAAGCGTCTGGGACGCGAGAAGACCCGCCGGCCACGGCCCCTCGCGGGGCGGGCCGACGGGTCTTCGCGTCGGTGTGGGGGATCAGGCGGCGACGGCCATGGCCTCGTGGGCCGGCGTCGTGGCCTGGAGGCGGCGGGTGGCCTCGCGCTCGGCGAGGGCCGGCAGGAAGGTGGTGATGCGGGCGCCGCGCTTGAGGTCGGCGACGACCTCGCGGACGACCGAGCGGACGGTCTCGGCGGTGACGGTGCCCTCGAAGCGGCGGAGGAGGGTCTCCTCGACGCGCTGGAGCACGTGGCGCTGCATGAGGGGGCTCGGGGCGGTGGGCAGGTGGTGGCTGGTCGTGTTGATGCTCACGGTGAGCACCTCCTTCGGTTGCCGGACCACGAGTCCGGCGGATCGTCGCGGCGGGGCCGCGGGTGATGAGTTCGGTGGAGTCCCGACCTCGCGTTCCGTAAACGCTAGGTGAACTGCTTGTGAACAAGTTTACAGATTTCCTCCCAGAGTGCAACTCCGTGTTCACCAACGTGACCTGAGGCACTCCGCCACACATGCCTGGATGGCGCAAAATCAGCGCAATCATGCGGTTTTCGGATCGAGGTGCCACGAGCGGCAGGCGAACAGCAAGATGAACAGAAGGTGAACGGCACCGTTCATCTTGGCTCCCTGCCCCTCCGCCCGGTCCGGTGCGAGGCTGGGACCATGCGCCCCGACCGCCACTCCGCCCCGACCTCCGCGGCCGCCCTCGCCCGCGAGGCCGTGATCCTCGCCGGCGCCGGTGCGGCGATCCTGCTCCAGGTGGCGCACCGGCCGGTGGGGGCCGGCGTCGCCGTCCACTCCCGGTTCACCGAGGACCCGATGCGCCGGCTCCGCCACACGCTCGCCTACATCTACGCGGTCACCCTCCCCGAGGCCGCGCCGTTGCGCGACGCGGTCGTCGACCGGGTGCGGGCGGCGCACCGCCCGGTCCGCGGGGTCGACGCCGGAGGCCAGCCCTACGGCGCCGCCGACCCGGACGCCCAGCTCTGGGTGGCCGCCACCCTCTACGCGATGGGGGAGCAGGTGCGCCGCCGGATGTGGGGCGCCCTCGACGCCGAGGACGCCGACCGCCTCTACCGCGGGTACGCTCCGCTCGCCACGAGCCTCAAGGTCCCCGCCTCCGCCTGGCCGGTCGACCGCGCGGCGTTCGCGGACTACTGGGACGACCGGGTGGCCCGGCTCGAGGTCACGGACGACGCGCGGCGGGTCGCCGCCGACCTGTTCTCCGGCCAGGGCGTCCCCGCGCCGCTGCGAGCCGCCCTGCCCCTGGCCCGGTTCGTCACCGCCGGTCTCCTCCCGGGGCGCGTGCGCGCCGGCCTCGGCTGGTCCTGGAGCGGGCGGGACTCCGTCCGGGAGGCACGCCTCTGGGGGCTGGCGCGCACCGTGTACCGGCCGCTGCCGGCGACGGTGCGCGGCGTCGTCGTCCGCTGGGTCCTGCGGGGGCTGCCCCGGACGCGAAAGCCGCGCGGCGCCGTCGACGTGGAGGCGACCCGCCGCGAAATCCGCCCCGTCTGGGAGAATGGTGCCGATGTCTGACTACCAGCCCCGCCGCCCCGGATCGAAGCCCACCCCGAACCGCCAGAGGGACCGCGCCGGCAAGCCGGCCCTCGGCCGCCCCGAGCGCGGCCTGATCGACGAGTCCGAGGCGCGCCAGCTCGCCGAGGACCGAGAGCGCATGCGCCGCGCCGGCGTCGGCCACCAGCTCTCCGCGCCCAAGCGCCGCGAGGCCGCCACCGCCGAGCGCCCCCAGGTGATGCCGAAGACCGAGGGCTGGACCCAGCCGATGGGCCCGGACGGCCGACCGCAGCTGCAGTTCAAGCAGCCGCGCGTCTCCCAGCCGCCCACGCACCTGGCCGACCTCACGCTGAAGGAGCGGCAGGAGAAGGCCAAGGAGATCGGGCTGCCGGCGTTCCGCGCCAAGCAGCTCTCGGTGCACTACTTCGAGCACTACACCACCGATCCGGAGCAGATGACGGACCTGCCCAAGGACAAGCGGGAGGCGATCGCGGAGGCGTTCTTCCCGCCGCTGCTCACCGAGGTCCGGCGCATGGAGACCGACCGCGGGGACACCGTCAAGTTCCTGTGGCGGCTGTTCGACGGCGCGCTCGTGGAGTCCGTGCTGATGCGGTATCCCGGCCGCGTGACGCTGTGCGTGTCCAGCCAGGCCGGCTGCGGGATGAACTGCCCGTTCTGCGCCACGGGCCAGGCCGGGCTGACCCGCAACATGTCCACGGCGGAGATCGTGGAGCAGATCGTGCTGGCCAACCAGGTGATCGCCCAGGGCGGACTGGGCGGCAAGCGCAAGGATGGCGGGCACGACGCCGACCGCGTCACCAACGTCGTGTTCATGGGCATGGGTGAGCCCCTGGCCAACTACAAGCGCGTGATGGCCGCCGTGCACCGCATGGTGGACCCCTCGCCTGAGGGCCTGGGCATGTCCGCGCGGAACATCACGCTGTCCACCGTCGGCCTGGTGCCGGCCATCCGGAAGCTGGCCGAGGAGGGCGTGCCGCTGACGTTCGCGCTGTCCCTGCATGCGCCGGACGACGAGCTGCGCGACGAGCTGATCCCCGTGAACTCACGCTGGAAGGCGGACGAGGCGATCGACGCCGCGTACGACTACTTCGTGGCCACCGGGCGCAGGGTGTCCATCGAGTACGCGCTCATCAAGGACATGAATGACCACGCGTGGCGCGCCGACCTGCTGGCCAAGAAGCTCAACGCCCGGGGCAAGGGCTGGGTGCACGTGAACCCGATCCCGCTGAACCCGACGCCGGGCTCCATCTGGACCGCCTCGGAGAAGGACGTGACGCGCGAGTTCGTGGACCGGCTCAACGCCGCCGGCATCCCCACCACCCTGCGCGACACCCGTGGCAAGGAGATCGACGGCGCATGCGGCCAGCTGGCGGCCGAGGACGTCGACTGACCTGCCGAGGCCCCGCGCGCGGCGCCCACCGGCCCGTCCTCGGGCAAGCCGCGGGGCCGGCGTCGGGGAGCGCCGTCAGAAGCGGACGGTCTCGCTGTCGCCCGGCTCGGCGGTCCCGCCGGTGACCTTGGCCTTGACCAGCTCGACGGCGGTGGCCACCGCGCCCGGGGACTCCCAGAACTGGGCGGTCTGCACGTCCACGCGCACGAGCACGATCTGCGGATCCTCGGGGCTCGAGCCCTCACCGAAGAAGGCCTCGGTGGCCGGGTTCCAGAACTCCTTCTTGCGCGCGTCGTCGCGGACGAGCTGACCGTGGCCCGCGAGGGAGGCCCAGAAGTCCTTGTCCTGCACGGCGACGTTGACCGGGCGCTGCGGAGCGTCCGCGGCGACGTCGGAGGTGGCGCGCGTGAGGAACCAGAGCGTGCCGCCGTCCTCGGCCTGTTGCAGGCCCATCGGGCGGGTGACGAGCGTGCCGTCCCGCTCAGCGGTGGTCAGCATGCAGACGTTCACCTTCGCGAGCTTCTCGAGCAGACGGGCGCGGGGATCCTGGGTGCCCATGGCGTGACTCCTTCGTCGTCGGGTGCCGGCGCCCTGATGTGGCCACCGGCTCGTACCACCGACCCTAGGCACGGCCAGGCGGGTCCTGACCAGCGCTCAGCCGCGCACAGCCGCGGCGAGCCAGTCGACGGCGAGGGCGTAGCCCTGGACTCCCGCCCCGGCGATCACGACGTCGGCGACGGCGGAGACGTGCGAGTGGTGCCGGAACGCCTCGCGCCGGTGGACGTTGGAGATGTGCACCTCGGCGATCGGCCGGTCGACGGCGGCGAGGGCGTCCCGGATGGCGATGGAGGTGTGCGAGTACGCGGCGGGGTTGATGAGGACGCCCGCGTGGGAGGTGCGGGCCTCCTGGATCCAGTCGATGAGCTCGCCCTCGTGGTTGGACTGTCGGAAGTCCACGGTCAGCCCGTGCTCGGCCGCGCGGGCCTCGGTGAGCGCACGGACGTCGTCGAGGGTGGCCGTGCCGTAGACCTCGGGCTCGCGGGTGCCGAGCAGGTTCAGGTTGGGGCCGTTGAGCACGAGCAGGGGCAGGGCGGGAGTGGCGGTCATGCGGTCAGTCTAGGAAGCGACGACGACGGCTCCCGTCTCGGCCCCGAAGGTGTGCGGGGAGGCGCCCGTTTCCCGAACGAAAGTGCCGGGACACGCCGCCGTTTCCCGAACGAAAGCGGGGTGAGGCGGAATAGGTGCGGCGGGGTGTCCGTTGTGGTCGGCAGGACGATCGCCGGCGTGAGCGCGTCGGCCCCGCTGACGAAAGGACCCACCGTGGCCACCAAGGACCTGACCCTCGAGGAGTTCGGCTCCACCGTCGCCGAGAACGACACCGTGCTCGTGGACTTCTGGGCCGGCTGGTGCGGCCCGTGCCGCCAGTTCGCCCCCGTGTTCGAGGCCGCCTCGGAGAAGCACGACGACGTCGTGTTCGCCAAGGTCGACACGGAGGACCAGCAGCAGCTGGCGGCGATGGCCGGCATCACCTCCATCCCCACGCTCATGGCCTTCCGCGGCGGTGTGCTCGTGTTCTCCCAGGCCGGCGCCCTGCCGGGCACCGCGCTCGAGCAGCTGCTCGACCAGGTCAAGGGCCTCGACATCGCAGAGGTCCGCCGCCTGGCCGAGGAGCAGCAGGGCCAGCAGGGCGACGCCGAGCCGGCGCAGGACGAGGCCGTGCAGTCCACCGCCGCCCACCTCGACGACGTCAACGGCCGCTGACGGCCCGCACGGCGTCGCCGCGCCGGCCGCTCACCGCGGGTCGAACGCCCCCTGCTGCCACTGCTCCACGAGCCACGGGCTGAACGCCCGGGGGACGGCGGCCAGGGCGGCGGCCAGATCGGCCGGCTCCACCCAGCACCACTCCGCGACCTCGTCCCGCTCCGGGGCGGGGTCGCCGTGCATCCGGGCCCGGAACACCGGGCAGATCTCGTGCTCCTCCATGCCGGAGGCGTCTGCGGCCCGGTAGCGGAAGTCGGGGAGCACCTCGACGACGTCGGACACCTCCACGCCCAGCTCCTGCGGGGCGCGGCGCAGCACGGCCTCCGCGGGGGACTCGCCGGGGCCGGGGTGCCCGCAGAACCCGTTGGTCCACACCCCGGGGAACGCCGCCTTGCCCAGCGCCCGGCGGGTGAGCAGGAACCGGCCGGCCTCGTCGTACACGTGACAGGAGAAGGCCAGGTGCAGGGGCGTGCCGCCGTCCTCGGTGCGGCGGTGGACCGTGGCCTTGGCCTCCGTGCCCACGGCCTCGCCCGCCGGGGACAGCAGGACCACGCGCTCGACGTCGTCGGGTCCTGCGACCGGGACGTCCGCGACCGCCATCCACGGTCGGGCGAGGGGGGAGGGGCGGTCGTGCGGGGAGGGCGTGGCCGGGGTCTGCATGCCTCTCAGTGTGGCAGGCGAGCCGGGCCGCCCATCAGATGTGGGCCACGTCACCTCCGCCCGATCCCGACGGCCGGGCGTGGCTAGAGTGCTGAGGTCGGCGCCACACCCCGGCGCGTCCCACGTCACTCGAGGAGAGCACCCCCATGGCCTTCGCCGCCCTGTCCCGTTCCGCCCGTCTTGCCGGCCTGTCCGCTGCCGCGCTGCTGGCCCTCACCGCGTGCGGCGGTCAGGACTCGTCCGACGCCGACGCGTCCGCCTCGACGACGGCGCCCGCCTCCGCGTCCGCGCAGGGTGCGGAGTCGTCGTCCGCCTCGGCGTCGTCGCTGTCCGCGGCCCCGGCCGACTACGAGGCCGGCACGTGCTTCACCGCCCCGCTCGGCGCCCGTGACCTGTCCTCCTTCGAGACCACCGACTGCGAGGGCGCCCACACCGCGGAGTACCTGTGGGCCGTGCCGGCCGTGGCCGAGGGCGAGGAGGCCGACCCGGCCGCCGCCCAGACCTGCACCGCCCAGGCCCAGCGCCTGAGCGAGGAGAAGGAGGACCAGCTGAACGGGGCCGTCCTGACCTCCTCCGAGCTGGGCAACTACGGCACCGACGAGAAGCACTGCGTCGTGTACGGGGTCTCCGGTGAGTGGGAGGGTCAGATCGTGGACCCGGAGATCACCCTGGAGACGGCGTCCGCCGACGCCTGATCCCGACGGCGGCCCCGTGCGTCGTGAGATCGCGCCGCCCGGGACCGCCGCGCATGGACGCGGGACCGGCGAGGCCCGTAGTGTCTTCTGCGTCCAGAAGTTAGACGGTCGAACAGATGCGGCGGTCGGTGCCGCGTCGTGTCCGCCACCGAGGAGGCGCCATGGGTGAAGCGAGGACGGGCGGCGAGGCCGCGCTCTCCGGGGTGACCGCCGAGCTGGACGCCGCGCTCCGACATGCCGCGGCCCAGGCACCCGGATCCGCCGCCTTCGCCGAGCTGCTCGACTCGCTCCACGTCCATGTGGGCGCCGGCAAGCTCATCCGCCCCCGTCTCGTCGAGCTCGGCTGGCGCCTGGCGACCGCCGACCCGGTCCCTCCGTCCGGCCGCGCTGCCGTCGACCGACTCGGGGCCGCCTTCGAACTGCTGCACACCGCGCTGCTCGTCCACGACGACGTCATCGATCGGGACGTGCTGCGGCGCGGCCAGCCCGCCGTGCACGCCTCCGCCCGGCACCGCCTCGAGGCCCGCGGGGTGCCCGCCGCGGACGCCGCCCACGCCGGGGTCGCCGTCGCCCTCATCGCGGGGGACGTCCTGCTCACCCAGGCGTTCCGGCTCGCCGCCACCTGTGCCGCCGACACCGCCCGGGCCGCCGAGGCCGCCGCCGTCGTCTTCGACGCCGCCGCCGTGACCGCGGCCGGCGAGCTCGAAGACGTGCTCCTGGGGCTGTCCCGCCACACCGGTGAGGAGCCCGATCCCGACCGCATCCTCGCCATGCAACGGCTCAAGACGGCGCACTACACGGTCGGCGCGCCCCTGCGCGCCGGCGCCCTCCTGGCCGGGGCGGATCCCGACCTCGCCCGGGCGATGGGCGAGGCCGGCGCCGACCTCGGCGCCGCCTACCAGGTGATCGACGACGTCCTCGGCGTGTTCGGCGATCCCGGGGAGACCGGCAAGTCCGCCGACGGCGACCTGCGCGAGGGCAAGGCCACCGTGCTCACCGCCCACGGCCGCCGCATCCCCGCCGTCCGCGCCCTGCTCGACGCGGGCCCGGCCACCCCCGCGGACATCGAGGCCGCCCGCCGCGCCCTCGAGGCGGCCGGTGCCCGGGAGCACGCCCTCGACGTCGCCGCCGAGCTCACCGTCCGCGCCCGCGAGCGCATCGCGGCCCTGCCCCTGGACGAGACGGTCCGGGCGGAGTTCGCCGACGCCTGCCACGCCGTGCTGACCCGGAGGTCCTGAGATGGCCGCGCCCACCCCGAGCCCTGCCGCGCTGTACACGCGGACGGCCCACGCCGCAGCGGCCCAGGTGATCCGCCGCTACTCCACGTCCTTCTCCTGGGCCTGCCGCACCCTGCCCCGGCAGGCACGCCAGGACGTGGCCACGATCTACGCCATGGTCCGCGTCGCCGACGAGGTGGTCGACGGCGTCGCGGTGGCCGCCGGGCTCGACGAGGCCGGGGTCCGCGCCGCCCTGGACGACTACGAGCGGGCGTGTGAGGCCGCGATGGCGTCGGGCTTCGCCACCGACCCGGTCCTGCACGCCTTCGCCGACGTGGCCCGTCGCCACGGCATCACCCCGGAGCTGACCCGTCCCTTCTTCGCCTCCATGCGCGCGGACCTGGGGATCCGCGAGCACGGCGCCGAGTCGCTGGACGCCTACATCCACGGCTCGGCCGAGGTGGTGGGGCTGATGTGCCTGCAGGTCTTCCTCTCCCTCCCCGGCACGCGGGCCCGGACCCCGGGCCAGCGGCAGGAGCTGCGCGCGCAGGCCTCCCGGCTGGGGGCGGCGTTCCAGAAGGTCAACTTCCTCAGGGACCTGGCCGCGGACCACCACGAGCTGGGCCGCACCTACCTGCCCGGTGCCGCACCGGGCGTGCTCACCGAGGCCCGCAAGGCCGAGCTCGTGGCCGAGGTCCGCGCCGACCTCGACGCCGCCCTGCCCGGCATCCGTGTCCTGGACCCCGGGGCCGGGCGCGCCGTGGCCCTGGCGCACGGACTGTTCGCGGCCCTGGTGGACCGGATCGAGGCGACCCCGGCGGCCGAGCTGGCCCACCGCCGTGTCCGGGTGCCGGACCATCAGAAGGCCCGGATCGCCGCCCGCGTCCTGGCACGGGGCCGCCGGGGAGGCCGCCGATGAGCGCCCGGGACACCGCTCTCGGCCCGCGCACCGTGGTGGTGGGCGGCGGGTTCGCCGGACTGGCCACGGCGGGCCTGTTGGCCCGCGACGGGCACCGGGTGACGCTGCTGGAGCGCGGCGCCGTCTTGGGCGGCCGTGCCGGACGCTGGTCTGAGGCGGGGTTCACCTTCGATACCGGGCCCTCCTGGTACCTGATGCCCGAGGTGATCGACCGCTGGTTCCGCCTCATGGGGACCTCCGCCGCCGAACGGCTGGACCTGCGCCGTCTGGACCCCGGCTACCGGGTGTACTTCGAGGGGCACCTCCACGAGCCCCCCGTGGACGTGCGCACCGGCCACGCGGAGACGCTGTTCGAGTCCCTCGAGCCCGGCGCCGGGCGCCGGCTGCGGGCCTACCTCGACTCCGCGTCCCGGATCTACGGGCTCGCCAAGGAGCACTTCCTCTACACGGACTTCCGCCGGCCGGCCGCCCTGGCCCACCCGGACGTCCTGCGCGCCCTGCCGGCCCTCGGGCCCCAGCTGCTGGGGGGCCTGCGCTCCCACGTGGCGGCCCGCTTCCAGGATCCCCGGCTGCGCCAGATCCTGGGCTACCCGGCGGTCTTCCTCGGCACGTCCCCCGACCGTGCCCCCGCCATGTACCACCTGATGTCCCATCTGGACCTCGCCGACGGCGTGCAGTACCCCCTCGGCGGGTTCGCGGCCCTCGTGGACGCCATGGCGGAGGTCGTGCGCGAGGCCGGCGTGGAGATCCGCACCGGGGTCGAGGCGACCGCCGTCGAGGTGGTGGACCGTCCCGCCCCCGCCGGCCGCCTCGGACGCCTGGCCGCCCGCCTGCCCAGGCCGGGAGCAGCCCGCGGGGACGAGGGCCGACGTCGCCGCCCGGGCCAGGTGACCGGCGTCGCCTGGCGGTCCGACGACGGCGCCGCGGGACGCCTCGACGCCGATGTGGTGGTGGCCGCCGCGGACCTGCACCACGTGCAGACCCGTCTGCTGCCTCCCGGCCGGCGCGTCGCGGAGTCCACGTGGGACCGGCGCGACCCCGGCCCCTCCGGCGTGCTCGTGTGCGTGGGGGTGCGCGGATCCCTGCCCCAGCTGGCCCATCACACCCTGCTGTTCACGGCGGACTGGGAGGACAACTTCGGGCGCATCGAGCGGGGAGAGGACCTCGCCGCGGACACGTCGATCTACGTCTCGCGCACCTCCGCCACGGACCCGGGCGTGGCCCCGGAGGGCGACGAGAACCTCTTCATCCTCGTCCCGGCCCCCGCCGAGCCGGGGTGGGGGCGCGGCGGCATCCGGGTCCGTGACGGCGAGGGCTGGCGGGTGGACCGCGCCGGGGACGCCCAGGTGGAGGCCGTGGCGGACCGGGCCCTCGACCAGCTGGCCCGCTGGGCCGGGATCCCGGACCTGGCCGAGCGCATCGTGGTGCGGCGCACCTACGGGCCCGGTGACTTCGCCGCGGACGTGCACGCCTGGCGGGGTTCGCTGCTGGGCCCCGGGCACACGCTGGCGCAGTCGGCCATGTTCCGTCCCTCGGTGCGGGACGCGGACGTGGCCGGCCTGATGTACGCGGGCTCCTCGGTGCGCCCGGGCATCGGGGTGCCCATGTGTCTGATCTCCGCCGAAGTGGTCCGGGACGAACTGCGCCACGACGCGCGCAGGGCCCGGCCCGCGGGCCCCGGGGGGAGCGGCGCATGATCCGCACCCTCTTCTGGGCGTCCCGGCCGGTCAGCTGGGTGAACACGGCGTACCCGTTCGCCGCCGCCGCGATCCTGACCGGGGGGCTGCCCGCGTGGCTGGTGGTCCTGGGCGTCGTGTTCTTCCTCGTGCCCTACAACCTGGCCATGTACGGCATCAATGACGTGTTCGACTTCGCCTCGGACCTGCGCAACCCCCGCAAGGGGGGCGTGGAGGGCTCCGTGCTGGGCGACCCCGCGGTGCGCCGCCGGGTGCTGGTGTGGTCGGTGCTGCTGCCCGTCCCGTTCGTGGCCGTGCTCGCGGGCTGGTCCGCCGTGCGGGGCGAGTGGGCCGCCGTGCTGGTGCTGGCGGTGAGCCTGTTCGCGGTGGTGGCGTACTCCTGGGCGGGGCTGCGGTTCAAGGAGCGGCCCTTCCTGGACGCCGCGACCTCCGCCACCCACTTCGTCTCCCCCGCGGTCTACGGCCTCGTGCTGGCCGGGGCGACCCCCACGCCCGCCCTGGCGGCGCTGCTGGGGGCCTTCTTCCTGTGGGGCATGGCCTCGCAGATGTTCGGGGCGGTGCAGGACGTGGTGCCGGACCGGGAGGGGGGCCTGGCCTCGGTGGCCACCGTGCTGGGCGCTCGGCGCACCGTCCTGCTCGCCGCCGGCCTGTACGCGGCGGCGGGCCTGCTGCTGCTGGCCACCGACCCGCCGGGCCCCCTTGCGGCGCTGCTGGCCGTGCCCTACGTGGTGAACACCCTGCGCTTCCGCCGCATCACGGACACCACCTCGGGCGCGGCCCACCGCGGCTGGCAGCTGTTCCTCCCCCTGAACTACGTGACCGGCTTCCTCGTGACCCTGCTGCTGATCGGGTGGGCGCTGACCCGGGGGGCGGCGGCATGATCTACCTGCTGGCCCTGCTGGGTGTCATCGGCTGCATGCTGCTGGTGGACCGGCGCTTCGAGCTGTTCCTGTGGCATCGCCCGCTCCCGGCGCTGCTGGTGCTGGCCGCCGGGGTGGCCTACTTCGTCGCCTGGGACCTGTGGGGGATCGCCGAAGGCGTGTTCCTGCACCGGCAGTCGCCCTACATGACCGGGGTGATGCTCGCTCCCCAGCTGCCCCTGGAGGAGGGGTTCTTCCTGCTCTTCCTCAGCCAGATCACGATGGTGCTGTTCACCGGGGCGCTGCGCCTGCTGCGCGGCCGGGGACGTGACGGACGTGCCGCGACGCCGGCCGATCCGACCGACGGGGGGAGCCGGTGACCTTCCTCGACCTCGTCCTCGTCTTCGTGGGCTTCGCCCTGGCCGTGCTCGTGGGCGCCGCCCTCGTCGGCCGCGTGCGCGGCGGGCACCTGCGGGCCGTGGCGGCCACCCTGGTGGCCCTGTGGGTGCTCACGGCGGTCTTCGACAACGTGATGATCGCCGCGGGGCTCTTCGACTACGGCCATGAGCTGCTGCTGGGTGTCTACGTGGGCCAGGCGCCCGTGGAGGACTTCGCCTACCCGCTCGGCTCCGCTCTGCTGCTGCCGGCGCTCTGGCTGCTGCTGACGAGCCGTCCTCGTGCCGGTCGGCGCGGCCGTCGGCCGGGACGCCGCCCCCACCCGGGCGATCGCTGACATGCTGCCGCTGATCCCCGCAGACCTGTTGCGCGCGCTCGGCCTGATCCTCGTCCCGGTCGCGGCTGTGCACGCCGGATGGCCGTCCGCGGCGGCGATGCTGCTCGTGTTCGGCTCCCAGTGGCTCACCCGCTGGCTCGCCCCGGGCGGAGTCCTGGACTGGGCCGCGCAGGCGGTCCTGCTGCTGGCCGGGTGGCTGAGCGTCATCGGCCTCTACCCGCGGGTGCCGTCGCTGGACCTGCTCGTGCACGCCGCCGCCTCCGCCGTGGTCGCCTGTCTGACGGCACTGGTGGTGGGGGCATGGCTCCGGCGTCGGGGGACCGAGGCCGGGCAGGCCGTGGCGCTGCTCGGCCCGGGCCTGGCCGGGCTGGGGATCGCGGCCGCCGCCGTGGCCCTGGGCGTGGTGTGGGAGCTGGCCGAATGGTGGGGGCACACGGCGGTGACCCCCGAGATCGGTGTGGGCTACACGGACACCATCGGCGACCTCGCCGCCGACCTCGTCGGCGCCGGGGTCGGCGCCGCCCTCGCCGTGCGCCGGGAGCGCACCCGGTGACCCCGGCCCGCCCCACGGTCTCCGTGGTCGTCCCGGTGCTCGATGACGCCGAGCACCTGCGCGTGTGCCTCGCCCTGCTGGCCGCCCAGAGCCGGCCGGCGCTGGAGGTGGTGGTGGTGGACAACGGCTGCGTGGACGACTCGGCGATGCTCGCCCGCGCCGCCGGCGCGCGGGTGGTGCACGAGCCGCGCCGCGGGGTCCCGGCCGCGGCGGCCGCCGGCCTGGACGCCGCGGTCGGGGAGCTGCTGGTGCGCTGCGACGCCGACACGCGGATGCCCGCGGACTGGCTCGAACGGATCGTGGCCCGGTTCGACGCCGACCCCGGGCTCGACGCCCTCACCGGGCCGGGGACCTTCCACGACCAGCCCGGCCTCCGGGGACAGGTGCGGGCGGCGCTCTACACCGGCGCGTACCGCTGGGGGGCGGGCGCCGCGGTGGCGGCCACCCCCGTCTGGGGCTCCAACTGCGCCCTGCGCGCCGAGGCGTGGCAGGCTGTGCGGACCCGCGTCCACCGCGAGCGCGGGGACGTGCACGATGACCTGGACCTGTCCTTCCAGCTGGCCTTGGCCGGCCGCCGGATCCGGTTCGATCCGGACCTGCGGGTGGAGGTCGCCGGGCGCATCTTCCACTCCCTGCGCCAGCGGGTGCGGCAGGGCCGGATGGCCGTCACCACCCTGCAGGTCAACTGGGCTCGGCTGTCCCCCGGGCGGCGGTGGCTGCGCCGGGCGGCCCGGGCACGCCCCCGGCCCCGCTGGGGGCGTGGCCCCGACGGTCAGTCCCGCGACTGAGCACCGCCGGCGCCGCGGGCTCGCCTGTCCAACGGGTTGCGACGCAGGGGCAGCCGGTCCACCAGCGGCCGCAGCAGGCCGCGGGTGCGGGGACGCTCGCCGCCGTCGTGCCGGCGCTGGGCCTCGGCCAGGATGTTCGCGGCCATCTCCGGGAACACCACGGCGTGGAAGGGCAGGATGGCGGTCCAGTAGGCGCGTCCGAGCAGGCCGTCCGGCATGAAGACCGCCCGCTGGCGGTAGACGGAGCCTCCGCCCTCCCGCGGCTCGGTGCTCAGCTGCAGCCAGGCCCGCCCGCCGGCCTTCATCTCCGCCCGCAGGGTCAGCCGCCGCCCCGGCTCCACGTCCTCCACCCGCCACCAGTCCACGGCGTCGCCGCGTCGCAGGTGGTCCGGGTCCCGCCGGCCGCGGGTCAGGCCGGGCCCGCCGGCCAACTTGTCCATCAGCCCGCGGATCTTCCACAGCAGCGGGGTGGAATACCAACCGTTGGCGCCGCCCACCGACTCGATCACCGGCCACACCTCCTGCGCGGGCAGGTCGGACTCGCGCTCGCGCTCGTCCGTGTAGACCGTGGTGCCGGCCCACTCGGGATCCGAGGGCAGGGGGGCGGCCGGGTCCGCGGAGCTCTGGAGGTCCGCGTCGAAGGTGACGTCCAGGGGACCCTCCTTCTCCCGCTTCAGCGCCAGCCGCACGGCGTCCATGTAGGAGGTCAGCCCGCCCGGCGGGTCCGGGATGAGGTCGCGGACCGAGCGGTCCTCCACGACCGCCTCCTCGGCGAGGGATGCGGCCAGGGGCAGGGCCACCGCGACCGGGATGGGGGTCACCATGCCGATCCAGAAGCCCGCCAGGGTCTTCAAGGGCAACGGGGTGGGGATCACGATGCGTCGGGACAGGCCGGCGGCCTTGGCGTAGTCCACCAGCACGCTCGCGAACGACTGGGGGTGTCCGTTGCCGATCTGGGCCCTCAGCTGCACGGGCTCCGGGAGGGCGCAGGCCTGCAGGAGGTAGTACAGGACGTCGCGGATGGCCAGCGGCTCCACCCGGTTCCTCAGCCAGGACGGGCCGGGCATCACGGGCAGCCGCTCGGCGAGATGGCGGATCATCTCGAACGAGGTGGAGCCCGAGCCGATGATCACCCCGGCCTCGAACGTCAGCGCCGGGGTCGCCGCCCGCTCGAGACGCTCGGCCACGAGGGCGCGGGAGCGCATGTGGTCGGACAGCTCCGCGACGGGGACCGTGTCCGGGTGCAGGCCGGAGAGATAGACGAGCTGGGCCACGCCGGCCGTGTCCGCGGCGGTGCCCACGATGTCCGCGATCCGCTGCTCCTGGGCCACGAAGTCGCCGCCCCCGCCCATGGAGTGCACGAGGTAGAGCACGGTGTGCACGTCCTGCATGGCGGCTTCGACGAGGTCCGCCTCGGTGAGGTCGAGCTCCACCGCCTCGATGCTGTCCGACCACGGTCGGTCCGCGAGGACGGAGGGGTTCCGGGCGCCGGCCCGGACGTCGAAGCCGGCGGCGAGCAGCTCGGGGATGAGGCGCCCGCCCACGTACCCGGTGGCACCGGTGACGAGGACGCGACGGCCCCGGCCGTCCGGCAGGGACAGGCCGAGGGGGGAGGTGTGGGACGCCGGCGTGGCACCGGCGGGGACGGG
>NZ_JABFBA010000029.1:0-13340 GCF_017168445.1 Micrococcus sp. KRD026
GGACGACCTGCTCGGGGGTGTGACGCTTCCTGCTGTTCGTCATGATCTGACCAGTCTCCCTGCCCGCGACCGCGGGCAACAGGACGACTCTCATAACGACTGGACCTACGAAACGGGGTCAGCCCAGGGGTACTCGTGGTCGATGTAGAGCACCTCGGAGCGGTCCGTGGTCATCACGTCCGCCTCACCGGCCGCGAGAGCGTCGAACACCGTGAGGTTGTCGTGCGTCAGTAGCTCGCCCTGCGGGTAGTGCTCCCGCGCGAACTTCTCGTTGGTGCCGCCCTCCGGGAAGATCGACCGCACACCCGGCTGATTGATCTCCGCCACGGTGTCGTACTTCTCGACGTCCTCGCAGCGGGTGATCGGCGTCTTGCCGTCCTCCTGCGTGGGCACGGTGAAGTACACCTGCTCGGCACGTTCCGGGTTCAGGGAGATGCCCCCGACGGCGACGTCGCACGCCCCCGACGTGTAGTCGTCCATGAGCGTCTTCCAGCTGGTCTTCACGAACTCCGGCTCCACGCCCATGGTCTCGGCCAGGTCGCGGGCCATGTCCACATCGATGCCCTTCCAGTCGCCGCTCTCGGTCTGCTCGGTGAAGGGCGGATAGTCACCGGTGGAGCAGACGCGCAACGTGCCGACCTCCTTGATGCGGGTGAGTGCGGAGTCGACGACGGTGGCGGTGGCGGGTTCCGATGAGCTGCCCGCATCCTGCGCCGTGCCGCAGGAGGTGAGGGTGAGCGTCAGGACGACGCCGAAGGCCGCCGTCGCGAGTCGGCAACGGGTGGGGCGGAAGGTCATGATCGGCTGGCTCCCTCGACGACGGCATGTGAGTCCCGTCACCGTAGCTCAGCACCACACGTCCCCACCGCCCCGCGTACGACAAATACACAACACTCACCTTGCGTATCTCACTGAGGTGTGCCTTACTGGTTCTCGGACCCCCGCCGGAAGGACCCCCATGGCCCACGCCTCCACGCACCCCGCTCATCCGCTGCCGCCCGTGGCGCCCCGTCGCCTGCTGCTGGCCCAGCGGCTGCTCCGCGGCGAGGGCTCCGTCGAGGTCACGGCCTTCCGCGCCGGCGAGACGCTCACGACGGCCGTCCACGGCGTGAGCGCGGACGGCCGCCTCGTGGTCGCCCACGTCCCCAACCTCCTCGGGTCGCTCGGCGCGTTCCACACGCTCGCGCCGCTCGACGTGCGCGTGGACGTCCTGCGCGACGCCCTGGACCTCACGCTCCCCACCCGCCTGGCATCCGTGCATCTGCTCGGCACCCTGCGCTGGTGCCGGGACTCGGCCGAGGTCGCGGAGCTGAAGCTGCGCGGTCGCGTCGCGGACCTCGTGGCCGACGTCGGCCCGCGGGTGCGCGTGGGCGTCGTCGAGACCCAGCGGATCCTGCTGCACGACGTCGACGGCGTCGCCGTGTTCTGCTGCCACACCCTGCCGCTCACGTCGCGCGGGCTCGTCGACCAGGCCGAGCTCGCAGACCTGGCGGATGACGTGCTGGGCACCGCCCCCGAGGTGCTCGCGGACCTGGCCGACGCCGTCGCCCTGGGCCTGCTGCCGGGCGAGAGCACCCCGTTGCAGGTCGACACCGAACCCCTGTCCGAGTCCCCCGCCCACGCCCTCGACGTGGACGAAGCCGGGGTGACCCTGCTGCGCGTCCGCGACGGCGAGACCACCGCGGTGCACGTGGCCCTGCCCGGTGCAGGCCGGCTCGACCACAGCCCCCGGCACGCCTGGCGGCGACTGCTGGACGCGATTCCGGCGCGGGTCGCCCACCCCTGAGGGGCGGCGTCAGTCGATCGTGTAGGTGGCGCAGGTGGCCACGTCCGTGACCTCGATGCCCTCGGCGGTGCAGGCGAGGTCGACGTTGTAGGTGCACTCGAGGCGGTGGCACGCACCGACGGTCGAGGCGCCCTCGGTCACCGGGCGGCGGACGTCCAGCTGGACGAAGGTGCCGCAGCCGGGCGTTCGGTCGGAGCCGGCGACGGTGATGGCCAGGGCGTTGCAGGACGTCTCGGCATTGAAGGCGCAGGCACTGGCGGCGCAGGTGCGGACGGCGGTGGTCATGGCGTGATCCTCCCGGTTCGGGCCCGCCCCGGGCTGGGACGGTGCTGCTGGAATCGAGATTACTCCGGCCCACGAATAGCACAAGAGGGGTGAGCCTTAGTCGATAGGCAATTAGCGCAAATGCATTTTGCGCATTGTCGCGTGTCGTATGGGCCGAGTCCGCCCCTGCCCGGAATCTTCTTCATCTCTGGCCCTTCTGGCGACCACGCGCCCACTCAGAAGGGTCAGATGCGCAGACGATCCGCCGTCCCCGCCTCCTGAGCAGCCCCGGCAGCCCCGGCAGCTCCACCACCCTGGCAGAGTCCGCCCCGCACTCCTAGCGTGGGGCCATGAGCACCCATCGCCTGTCCTCCACCGCCCTCGGGTTCGCCGCCGGACTGGGCACCGCGGCCGCTGTCACCGCAGCCCGCAGGATCGCCCTCATGGCCGCCGTCGGGAAGGGCCACCCGCTCAAGCACCGCCTCCTGGACGCGGCATCCGGCCTGGTCCAGCCGAAGTACCCCATGGGCGCGATGAGCACCTACCTCAACGGACTGCACTTCTACGCCGACGACCTCGGCCGGCAGGTCGAAGCCAGCCACTTCTGCATCCACCTGCGCCACGACCTGCACCAGTGCGTGATCTTCGACCGCAACGCGCCGGACGCACGGCTGATCGGCATCGAGTACATCATCAGCGAGGAGCGGTTCCGCAGCCTCCCCGACGAGGAGCGGCGCCTGTGGCACAGCCACCACTACGAGGTGAGCTCCGGCGCCCTCACCGCCCCCGGGGTGCCCGAGCTGGCCGAGCACAGTTACTTCGAAGACCTCATCCACACCTACGGGAAGACGTTCCACACCTGGCAGTACGACCGGGACGACTTCCCGTACGGCATTCCCCAGCTGATGATGGGCCTCACCGGCGACGGCCAGGTGGACGAGGCCCTCCTGCGCGCCCGCGACGAGCGCGTGGGCGTGGACACCGCGGCCCAGCGACGCAACCGCGCGGACATCCCGGTCCCGGACGTGGTGCCGGGCGCGAACAGCTGGGAGCGCGGGCGGGTCGTGCAGACCACGCTCGAGGAGCGCCCGGTGCGGGGCCGCGACGACTGAGGCCGGCGTCGTCGGCAGGGCGCCGTTTCCCGAACGAAAACGCTCGGCGGGCCGGCGCCGTCATCCGGATCGGGCGGGGGCGCCCCGCGAGGGACAGTACGTCCGCCGCACGTGTCGCGGCAGCGAGAACGCTGGGCTCAGACCTTGCCCTTGAGCAGTCGGTGCCAGTAGATCCGGGGCTGGCCGAAGCGGTCGAAGGCCGCCGTGCTCTTCCGCGGCTTCGTCAGGTCCACGCCGGGGATCGACCGGTCCTCGGAGCCGTCGCGGACGTGCTCGTCCAGGACCAGCTCGTCCCGGCTGACCATCACGGGGATCACGGTATAGCCGTCGTACTTCTGGAGCGGCTTCCCCGCGTCCGCAGCCTGGATGTTCTGGGTCAGGATCTTGACCTGCCGGCGCAGGGCTCCGCCGGAGGGCCGTGTGCCCAGGGCGGCGGCGTCGCCCAGCGCCCACACGTGCGGGTGCACGGGATGCCGCAGGGTCGCGGGATCCACGGCCGCCAGGCCGGCCTCGCCGTCGTCCGCCAGGCCTGCCTCGGCGATGAACTCCGGGGCCCGCACCACGGGCGTGATGTACGCGGCCGCGACGTCGGTGATCCGCTCACCGGTGTTGAGCACCACCTCGCGGGCCTCGTGGTCCACGGCGTTCACCTCTGCGCCGGCGTGCACATGGATGCCGTACCTCGCCACGGCCTCGGCCAGAGCGGGGTCGATGGTCTGCCGGTCCAGGATCCGGCCGTAGGGGGTCACCAGGTGGACGTCCACGTCCGGCAGGATCCCCGTGCGCTCCCATGCCGCGCAGGCCAGGAACAGCGCCTTGAGCACGGTGCCGCCGCACGAGGAGGGCTCAGCCGGCACATTCGCCACCACACGGTCCCCCGCGGCCACACGCGACAGCAGGGCCCGGGCGGCGTCCACGTGCTCGGGCACGTGCGCACTCGCCGCCCATCCGGCGGCGTAGGCCTCACGCAGCCCGTCGATCGCACCCCACCACGGGGTCAGCCCCGGGCAGAGCACGAGGTGGCGGAAGCCCACGGTCAGCCCGGTGGTCGTCACCGCGGTCCGTTCCTCGGCGTCCACGGCCACGACGTGGTCCGGGATCCATTCGACCCCGTCCGGGATGACGGCCCGCATCGGCCGTTCGAACCGGGCCATGTCCGCCTGCCCGCCCGCCGCGTAGTTCAGCATCGGCCGGTAGCGGTGCAGCTGTTGGCCGTCGGCGATGGCGACCCGACCCTGCCGCTTCCGCCGCAGTGCGGCGGCCAAGGACACGCCGGCGTTGCCGCCGCCGACGATCAGGATGTCGTACTGCTCGGTCACGTGGTCCTCCGTGGGGTGACGGGGTCAAGGAAACGGTACGACCGCCCCCGCAGACGTGCTCCGCGGCAGACGGGACGTGCCGCCCATCCTCCACTGGTGGCCGGGGCCGGCGCTAGCCCGTAAGGCCCAGCAGCCGCAGCTGGTCGGCGTACTTGCGCATCCCGACCTCCACGGCCTGCGGGTTCTGCGCGTACCAGTCCAGGTGGGTCTGTCGCAGCTGCTCGGCCGGGACGGTCTGACCGGCCACGGTCCAGTCCTCGGTCGGCTCGGCGTCGAGGTCGAGGGCCTCCACCACGACCGCCTCGAGGGGCGCGCGCACCCCGCCGAGGAGCACGCGGGAGGCGGGCACGGGCTGGACGGCGACGTCGCCCGGCAGGCGCTCGGCCACGCGCTCGGCCACGCGGGTCAGCAGTGTGTTGGTCGGGTGGTTCACGGTGTAGAAGCCGACGCCCCGCTCCGCCGCCACCAGATCCGCCATGGACAGCGTCCCCTTCGCCTCCTCCCGCGCCCGCAGCGCCTGCACGGACGCGGCGGCGGCCTCACGGATCGCCGCCGGCGCCACCTCCCGACGACGGCCCGTCGCCGCCTCGGCCAGCACGCGCAGGTCGTGGTACGGCACGACGGGCGGGTCCTCCCCCGGCCGCTCGGCCGCCCCGGGCGCGAACTTCCAGTTGCGGAGGGTGACCTGCCAGGGAAAGCGCGAGACGTCGTACACCACGGGGATCCGCACCACGGCGGCGTCCTTCGGCAACCGGGCCACGAGCTGGTCCGTGCCGATGGGCATGCCCCGGTAGTCGTGCGGGATCGGCTGGGTGACGAGGGCCTTCACGCGGGGCAGCAGCCGCTCCAGGTGCTCGACCTCGTCCGGCTGGGCCTCGAAGGCGGGCGGCACGCGGACGCTCACCAGGTCCGCCCCGTGCAGCGGTGTGCCGGGCTCCCCGCCGAGCAGCCGCCGGTACGACTCGCCCTGGCAGTTGCCCCACACCAGCAGCAGGTCACCCTCGGGCAGGTCCTCGAGCCCGTAGAAGTGGCCGTAGTGCCGGCGTCGTCCCTCGTCCTCGTGCACGCCTGCGTCCTCTCTCCTCAGCCGTCCTCGCGACGGATCCAGCCGACGCCCGCCGTCCCGAACCACCAGGCCAGGAACGCGGAGAGCGCCGCGAAGTCCAGTTCGTCCAGCTCGCTCATCGGTCCTCCCGTGCTCCGTCCTGTCCGCGATTGTGCCAGCCCCGCGGACACCGGCCCGCTCAGCCCCAGCCGCCCCACCACGCCTCGAGGTCCGGCACGGCGGCCACGGGCGCCCAGCCCAGCCGGGAGGCGGGCACCCGCCACACCCGCGCCGTCCCGCCCCGCCGACGCCGCCACCGCGCCCGGGCGCACGTCAGCACGGCGAGCACGTCGCGCTCGGCCCGCTCGCCCGGCTCGCCCAGCACCTCCACGCGCTCGACGCCGGCCCGTTCCAGGCGCAGCAGCCACGCGGCGACGGCGTCCGCGTCAGGCCGGGCTCCGGCCGCGGCGGGCCGCAGCGGCACGTGCACGTCCACGGACCAGTCGGGCACCGACCGCACGGCGTCGAGGTCGCCGCGCGCCGGCGTCGGCGGCAGGTCCTGGGACGCCGCCGCGCCGCCGTCGGGCTCGCCCAGCAGCCGCACGCGGGGGTCGCCGAGCGCCCGCGCCGCCGCCTCGTCGAGGCCGCCCACGACGCCGACCCGCGCCCCCGGTGCCGCGCGCAGCACGGCGTCCACCGCCACCACGGCCGCCGCCGCGCCGTCCGCGCCCTCCGGCACCCGCACGCGCGCCTCGACCCGCAGCGGGCCGGCCAGGGACAGGCCGTGGCCGCGGGCCGTCGTCGCGGGGATGCGCGAGGCGAGCACGAGCGCCTCGCGGGCCTTCACCCGGGCGGCCTCGGCGGTGTCGCCGCGTCCGCCGAAGTCGGCGCCGGCCTGCCACGCCACGGCGTCCGGCGCGTGGCGCAGGGCCGCCCCCACGCGCCACAGCCGGTGCGCCAGCTCCCAGTCCTCCCCGCCGTAGCCCACGAACGCGGGGTCGAAGCCGCCGGCGTCCTCGTAGACCTCGCGCGCCATCGTGAGCACGGCCGAGATGACGTACCGGTAGCCGGTGGAGTCGGCGCGGCGCAGGTCGTCCGTCGCGCGGTACCCGTCACCCAGCCACGCCGGCTCAGCCAGGCGGGAGCTCTCCGGCACCTCGTCCCCGGGCCGCCAGCCGTCCGCCCAGGCCCGCTCCAGCCAGGCCTCGGCCAGGTGCCGCCGCCGACCCACCACCGCGGCGTCCCGGGGCGCCGTGGCCACCGCCGCCAGCGCCGCGGCGAGGTACCCGGGCTCGGGGAGCATGTCCCCGTCGAGGAAGGCGAGCACGTCGCCGTCGGCCGCCTCCGCCCCGAGCGCCCGGGCCGCCGAGGCGCGGAACCCGCGGTCCCGCTGGCGCACGGTCACCACGTCGAACGGCAGGCCCGGGTCCACCCGGGGCGGGACGGGCGAGCCGTCGTCGGCCACCACGAGCTGCAGCCCGCCGGTCAGGCCGCGCTGGGCCGCGAGCGCGGCCGTGAGCCGGTCGAGGTCCGCCTGGGCCCGGTAGTAGGGCACCACCACGGAGACGGCAGCGCTCACGTCCACCTGTGCACGCGGCGGAGCACGTCGAAGAGCATCCGCGCGCAGTCCTCGGCCCCGGGCGAGAGGTCCACGGCGGGGTCGAGCCACGTGCGCTCGGGGTCCTCGACCGCCTCGGCGATCGCCTCGGCCAGCGCGAAGGCCGGCGACCCGTTCGGGTGCACGAGCCGCAGGGTGCCCGGGCGCAGGCGCTCCATCTCCTCCGTGTAGCGGCCCGCGGAGGCGATCGCCCGCCGCCCCACCGAGGTCCACGCCGCCAGGGACCCGGACGCGGACACGTTGCGGTGCGCCGCGAACGGGATGCCCGCCGAGAGCAGGGCCGCGTCCGCGAACTCGTCCGGCACGAACCCGGTGACGCGGAACTCCAGGCCGCGCGCCTCGGCGTCGCGGGTCAGCTCCGCCACGAGGTCGTCATGCCCGATGCTGACGGGTCCGAGCGCCGTCAGCCGGCGCGGCGCCCCGGAATCCGGGCCCCACTGGCGGTGCAGCTCGGTGAGGGCCTCCAGGGCGAGGGCGTGCCCCTTGCCCGGGTAGACGAAGCCGAAGAGCACGAGGTCCCGGTCGAGGCCGGCCATGCTCTCCGGCACCACCGGCTCGGCGCGGGCGGCCGCGGCCCGGCGGTCCTCCACGGGCAACGGGACCACGTCCGCGGCCACGTCCACCAGGTCCGCCAGCAGCGCCCGCTCGTGCTGCGAGGAGACCACGACGCCGTCCACCGCCTGGGCGAGCCGCGCGTATGCCTCGCCGCGGCGGCGGTAGCGGCCGTCGCCCTCGGCGGGCTGCGGGATGTCGTGCAGGGTGAGCGTGGTGCCCGCGGGCAGGACGTCGACGAGCAGGTCCGCAGCGGCGGTCGCGGTGGGGCCGAACAGCGCGTCCGTGACGTCCAGGTGCACGGCGGCGCCCAGCGCGCGCGCCTCCTCCAGCACGGGCACGAGGCCCCGGAACGCCGCGACGTCCTCCGCCGTGAGCAGCTCCACCTCGGCGCCCACCCGACGGAGGGCGGCGGCGGTCTGCCGGCCATGGCGCACCACGCCGTGCTCCGGCGCGCCCACGGTCACGTACAGCACACGCCCCTGCGGCTGCGAGTCCACGTCCACGATCCCCTTCACCTGCGGCGGCGCTCCTCGACGCGGCGGCGCGCCGGAACGGACAGGATGCCGCTGCTCCGATTCTCCGATCCTGCCCTGACAGACTAGATTTCGCGACCCCCGACCCGGGACGGGGACACGCCGCCCGCGCGGCATCGCATCCCCCAGGTCAGGAGGCCCTCCCCCGTGAGCATCACCGTCCAGCACGTGCCCGCGCAGCACCCGTACACCCGCGCGATCCGCCCCCTCGACCCGGGCGCCGCGCCGGACGTGGAGTTCCTGCCGGACCCGCCGGTGCCGGGCGCGCCCGCGCACCAGTGGTGGCCGCCCCGGGCCCTGCACGCGGAGTGGCTGGCCGAGCACCGCCCGGACGTGCTGCACGTGCACTTCGGCTTCGAGCACTTCAGCCCCGCCCAGCTGGCCGCCGCCCTGGACGCGCAGCACGCGCACGGGGGCGCCGTCGTCGTGACCGTGCACGACCTCGAGAACCCGCACCTGACGGACCAGGGCCCCCACCGGGACCGCCTGGCCGTGCTGCTGGGCCGCGCGGACGCCGTGCTCACGCTCACCCCCGGCGCCGCGGCGACCCTCGCCCGCGACTACGGCGTGCGCGCCCTCGTGGTCCCCCACCCGCACATCGTCCCGCTCGAGGACCTCGTGGCGCAGGGCGACGACGACGCCCCCGGCGCGCTGCCCCCCGACGCGTCCGACGACGGCGACGGCGCGGCCGCCCCCGCCCGCCTGCTGGTGCACGCCAAGGACCTGCGCGCCCAGGTGGCCCCGGTGGCGCTGCTGCCGGTGCTCGCCGCCGCCGTCGGGACGCTGGCCGAGCGCGGTGTCGACGCGCGGGTGACCGTGGAGGTCCAGGACACCGTGCAGGACGAGGACGCCCTGGCCGCGCTGCGCGCGGGCTGTGCCCACCACGGCTTCGAGCTGTGGCAGCACGACCGGCTCGACGACCCCGCCCTGCACGCGCTGCTGCGCGACGTGGACGTGTCCGTGCTGCCGTACCGCATCGGCACCCACTCGGGCTGGGTGGAGATGTGCCGGGACCTGGGGGTGCCGGTGGCCGTCGCGGACATCGGGCACATCGCGGACCAGTCCGGCGCCTGGTTGACCCCCGACTCGCTCGCCGCGTTCGACCCGGAGGACCCCGACTCCCTCGCCGACGCGCTCGAGACGCTGGTGCGCGCCCGCGCGCGCACGGCCCCCGCCGACCCGGCCGCCCGGGCCCGGCAGCGTCGTCGCGTGGCCGCCGCCCACGTGGCCGTCTACCGCGAGGCCCTCGCCCGGGCGCGCGGGGCGTTGCCGGGCGTGTCCGTGCTGGTCATCACGGGGCACCGGGACGAGCACCTGGCCCGCGTGATCGCCGGGCTGGAACGCTCCCACCGCCGCCCGGACCAGGTGGTCGTGGTGTTCATGGGCCAGCCGGACGGCCGCGTCCCGGCCACGGACCTGCCCATCACGGTGGGACACGTGTCCGCCGAGGCCGGCCTGCCGCTGGCGCAGGCCCGCAACCGCGCGGCCGAGCTCGCCACCGGCGAGATCCTCGTCTTCCTCGACGTGGACTGCATCCCGGCGGCCGAAACCGTCGGCGTGCTGGCCACCGAGGTCGCGGCCCACCCCGGGTCCGTGGTGATGGGCCGGCCCCGCTACCTGCGGCCGGGCTGGACCCGCGACGTCGGGGAGGCCGACCTGACCTCGCATCGCGCCGACGCCCTGCTGCGCCGCCTCTCCGTGCCCCACCGGGCGCGCGCGCACCTGACCGCCGGGCCCTCGGACGAGTGGCACCTCGTGTGGACGCTGATCCTGGCGCTGCGGCGCGCGGACCTGGCCCGCATCGGCGGTTTCGACGCGGGCTTCACCGGCTACGGCGCCGAGGACACGGACCTGGCCTTCCGCGCCCGCGACGCCGGCCTGACGCTGCGGTTCAGCCCCGCCGAGGCGTTCCACCAGCACCACGGCGTGATGACCCCGCCGCTGCACCACCTCGAGGACATCCTGGTCAACGCCCGCCGCTTCCGGCAGGTGCACGGCCGATGGGCCATGGAGGGGTGGCTGCGCGCGTTCGCGGACGCGGGGCTGATCGCGTGGGACCCCGAGGGCGAGCGGCTCGAGCTGCTGCGTCACCCCACGGAGGCGGAGCTGACGGCCGCCCGCCGCGACGACGCCGCGTACTGAGGGGCGAGGCGCCGGGGGCGTGCCGGACTCAGCCCAGGGCACCCTCGATCGCCGCCTCCCAGCGCCGCCGGTACTCGCCCGGCGCCACGAGCAGCAGGCCCGCGAGCCGGTCGGCGGCGGCCGGGTCCGCGAGGGCGCCGCCCACCGCGCCGGCCCAGTCGGCGTCCGGGTCCTCCCACGCGCACCACGGCACGCCCGCGGCCCGGTGGATCTCGCGCACGAACACGCGCTGCTCGTCGAACGGCCGCGGCTCGGGGGCGAGCACCACGGGGCGGCCGGAGCGGGCGGCGTCCACCACGGCGTTGTGCCCGGCCGAGACCACCACGACGTCGGCGTCCGCGGCCCGGCGGGCCGGCGCCTGGACCCAGCCGTGCAGCGTCACGGTGGCGGGCATCGCCTCCGCCGCGAGCCCGCCCGGCGCCTCCGGCTCGCCCACCCCGGCGATCGGGCCGTACACCTCCCACGTCGCCTCCGGCACGGCGGATGCCGCCCGGGCCAGGTCCGCGGCCCGCACCCCGCCGCCGCCCGTCCCGGCGATCACGGCGACGCGCGGGGCGGTGCCGGCGGACGCCGTCGTCGTGGCGCGGGTGCCGAGCCGGCCGGTGACGTCCGCGACCCCGAGGTAGGTGACCCGGCCGACGTGGGCGGCGCGCCAGGCGGGGACCTCGAGCTCGGCGGCGTAGTGGGCGAAGAGGCCGTCGGCCTCGGCGTAGACGAGGGCGTGCGCGGGGTCGGTGCGCTCGCCGTGCATGCGGCGGTGCAGCACGGGCCAGCCCGCCAGGCGCAGGAACAGGGCGGCCTCCACGGACACGTCCACCACGCACACGTCCGGGTCCACCCGCCGCGCCGCCGCGTGGAGGGCGTCGAAGCGCGCCCGGATCTCGGGCCCCACCGGGGACCAGTGCAGGGGCGAGCGGGCCGGCTGCTCGTGGCCGGGCACGAGGTCCGAGGGCAGCGGGATGACGGGGACGTCCGCGGGCAGCAGTGCGGCCGCCCGGGGATGGGCGGTCACGACCGTCACGTCGAACGCCCCGGTCGACGCCAGGCCGGCGGCGTGCCGCAGATGCCCCGCCCCGTGCTGGTGGGCGTAGTAGAGGACCCGCCTGCGGGCCGGAGCCATCAGAGGGACTCCAGGTCCGCCGCCTCGGCGGACGGGCGCGGGACCCCCTGCGGGTCGAACCCATACGCGTCCTCGGCGGCGGCGAGGTCACGGGCGTCCTCGGCGGCCTGCTCGAGCAGGTCCACGTAGCCCTCCACCATGGTCTCCGCGCTGAACCGGCAGGCCCACGCACGCACGCGTCCCCGGTCCTTGCGGCGGGCGTGACGGATCGAGACCGCGAGCTCCTGCGCCGTGTGGTGCACGGCCAGCGCGCCGGCCTGCGGGGCGACGATCTCCCCCATCGCGCCGCTGAGCAGCGCGGCCACCGGCACGCCGAGCGCCATGGCCTCGACCACGGCGAGCCCGAACGGCTCGGCCCACAGCGGGGTGGCCAGGAAGACCTCGCCCGTGGCCAGCATGTGCGGCAGCGCGTGATGGTCGAGGTGGCCGTGGTAGACGGTGTCCGGACCGAGCCGCGGCACGACCTCCCGGGCGTGGTACTCCTCGTCCGAGATCGGCCCGGCGAAGTGCAGCTCCATGCCCGCGATCCGGGCGGCGTCGATCGCCACGTGCAGGCCCTTCTCCGCCGTGATCCGGCCCGACCACACGGCGCGGCCGCGCACGGGGACGGCGTCGGAGACCCAGTGGTGCAGCTCGATCCCGTTGGGCACCACGTCCACGCGCGGCAGCCGGTGCTGCCAGGCCAGCGCGTTCGACGCGGACACCGAGGCCCACCGGTGGTGGTCGGGAGCCGTCCAGCCCGGGGCGTCGACGACGGCCAGCACCTCCGCCAGCGTGGCCGGCGTGTGCAGGACGGTGACCACGGGGCGGGCGCGCAGCAGCTCGAGCGGCGCCGGGGAGAGGGAGTTGTTCAGGACGGCGTCGGAGTCGTCGTCGAGGATCAGCGCGCAGGCCCGGCGGGCGGCCGCCTCGCGCACGCGGGCGCCCGCGCGGCCCGGGCCGGCGCCCTCGGCGGGCAGCACGGCGACGACGTCGCCCGGCAGCCGGGTGCCCTCCCGCGCGTAGACGGTGACGTCGTGGCCCCGGCGCACGAGGTGCTCCACGGTCATGGCCGTGTGCATCTCCAGCCCGCCCTCGTAGGGCGAACGGATGGGGTGGAGCATGTGGGTGAGCACGCTGATGCGCATCGGCGTCCCCTTCCCGGCCCGGGCCGGGCCGAACGGCCCCGTGCGGGGCGGCAGAAGCGCGACTGACCTGCGGTGAGACGGCCGCATCACGTCCGCGCTGACGTACCCCGGCACTGTAGACACCCGGGGGGTCCCCCCGGAAGCGCCGACCCCCCTCCCGGGTGAGGGCGGGGAAGGCGCACACGCCCCCGTCACGAGAAAGTCCCGGCCCGCGACCACGAGGATCGCGGACCGGGACGGTCCGTGGAGCTAAGGGGAATTGAACCCCTGACCTTTTCATTGCGAACGAAACGCTCTACCAACTGAGCTATAGCCCCAGGTCATGCCCTCCCGCAGGAGCGCACCGGACCATCATACGCCCGACGCCCCCGATCCTCCAATCCGGCGGCTGCGCGCGGCGACCACGCCGAGCACCACCCCCGCCAGGTCCGCGACGACGTCCACCGGGTCCCCCGTCCGCAGCGGCACCCACGCGTGCTGCACGAGCTCACTCACCGGCGCGTGCACCGCGAACGGCAGGGCCCACCACGCGCTCCGCCCCCGCCCCACGGCGAGGAACGCGGGCAGCGCGAACACGGCCACGTGGATCGCCTTGTCCAGCCCCGGCACGGCGAACCCGGCCTCCGGCACCTGCTCGCCCGGCAGGTACAGCACCACCAGCTGCACCACGACGGCGACGACCAGCGCCGCCGCCACGGCGCGGCGCCGTCGTCGGGAAG
>NZ_JABFBA010000029.1:13440-26818 GCF_017168445.1 Micrococcus sp. KRD026
ATTCTGTCCGGCTTCCGTGCCGGGCGCTCCTGATCCCGACCCCGCTGAAAAGGCTCTATGTTTTTGCCATTTCTGCGCCGACCATGTGAGGATCAGCCCATCCGGGCGGGCTCGTCCCGCCGGGATGCCGGTGTTGACAGCGCCGCCCAGGGCCGAGGGACCGCGATGGCTTGAGCAGAGAGCTCGCCGTTCGTGGACTCGGGACCCGGCGGGATGCCCTCCACCTCCCCGGCCCCCCTGGCCGCGACGTGATCGGTACGCCACCCTCCGCCCTGCGGAGCCGTGCCCTGACCGGACCGCGCCGGGGGACCGGGACGTCCACAGTCACTCGTGCGAAAGGAAGTCCGATGCCGCCCTCCCAGGACGCAGCATCCCTGACCCAGCTCGGCGTGATCGGGGTGATCCTGCTCGTCGCGCTGTTCTACGGCGGGACCATGATCATGTCCGTGGCCATCTCCAAGAAGAAGGAGAACGCCGACGCCTACATGACGGCCGGCAATCAGATCGGCTTCGGCGTGTCCGCCGCCTCCATGACGGCCACCTGGATCTGGGCCGCCTCCATGTACGCCTCCGTGACCGCCGGCTACACGTACGGCGTCTCCGGCCCCCTCCACTACGGCCTCTGGGGCGCCCTGATGATCCTGTTCATCTACCCGTTCGGCCGCCGCATCCGCGCGGTCGCGCCGCGCGCCCACACCCTCGCCGAGGTCATGTACGCCCGGCACGGCCGCTCGTCGCAGCTCATGCTGGCCGGCTCCAACGTGCTCGGCTCCGTCATCTCCCTGACCTCCAACTTCATCGCCGGCGGCGCCCTGATCTCCCTGCTGTCCCCGCTGTCCTTCGGCGCGGGCATCCTGATCGTGGCCGCGGGCGTGCTGCTGTACACCCTGTGGTCCGGCTTCCGCGCCTCCGTGCTCACCGACTTCGCCCAGGTGATGGCCATGCTCGGCGCGACCGTCATCATCATCCCCGCCGTGTTCTTCGCCGCCGGCGGCCCGGGCATGTTCCAGGCCGGCGTCGAGGCCGGCCACGTCACGGCCCAGCAGCAGAGCTTCTTCTCCTCCGAGGCGTTCATGAACCAGGGGGCGCCGTACATCGCCGCCGTGCTGGCCTACGCGATCGGCAACCAGACCATCGCCCAGCGCCTCTTCGCCGTGCGTGAGGACCTCATCAAGCCCACCTTCATCACGGCCACCCTCGGCTACGGCGGCACCGTGATCGGCGTCGGCATGCTCGGCGTCATGGCGCTCTACCTGGGCGCCGAGCCGCTCGACGGCGACGTCAACAACCTCCTGCCGCAGATGGTCGCCGACCACCTGCCGCTGGCGCTCGTGGCCCTGGCGTTCCTGATGATCATCGGCTCGCTGTCCTCCACTGCCGACTCGGACCTGTCCGCCCTCTCGTCGATCGTGATGACGGACGTCTACGGCCAGTCGGTCGGCCGCAAGAACGCCGACCCGAAGACCATGCTGCTGATCGGCCGCATCACCATGATCGTGGCGACGGCGGCGGCCCTGTACTTCGCCACCGCCAAGTTCGACATCCTCGACCTGCTGGTCTTCGTGGGCGCCCTGTGGGGCTGCCTCGTGTTCCCCGTGATCGCGTCCTTCTACTGGGGCAGGATCACCAACGCCGCGTTCACGGTGTCCGTGCTCGCCGCGCTGGCCGTGTTCCTGCCCGTGCGCTTCGAGTGGATCCCGATCGAGGGCGCCTGGGCGATCGTGGTGGAGACCCTCGCGATCCTCGGCGTGGGCGTCGTGCTGGGCATCATGTGCTTCGGCTTCTTCGGCCTGCGTCCGGCGGTCGTGGTCGGCGCGATCGCCTCGGTCGTGATGCTGTTCCTCGGCTACGGCTTCCTGCGGGACTACGCCACCCTCACGGGCTCGCTCGTGGCCTACGCCGTGTCCTTCCTCGTGTGCTGGGGGCTGTCCGTCCGCTCCGGGCAGGACTTCGACTTCGACCGGATCGCGCGCGTGACCGGCGACTTCGACCCCGCGACCGAGGACCTGCCGCAGGTCGAGCGCGCCTCGGCCCCCGTGTCCTGATCCCCCGTCCACCGACTCACAAGGAGCATCCGCATGACCGTCGGTCTCACCCTGTACGTCCTGATGTGGCCCGTCCTCGTGCTGGCCGTCCTCGTCGCGATCGCCCGCGGCTTCGTCGCCGACTGGGCCGCGGCCCGCCGCGAGGGCCGCTCGATCATCTGAGGCACCCGCCGGGGGCTGACCGTGACCCTGGTGGTCCTCGCCCTCGACGCGGTCTTCGGCCTGACCCCCGCCGAGACCTCGGCCGCCATCCCGGGCATCGCCGGGCTCGAACACTTGCTCGTGACCGCCGGTCTCGCGCTGCTGTTCGTCGCCCTGTACGGCGGCGTGCGGGAGCGTCAGGCCCACCTCGAGACGGGCCGCGCCGGCGGCGCCGTCGTCGAGGGGGCCTGACCCGCTCGATCCCCTGCTATACCGCGCCCGCGTCAGCGAGCGCGGTCGAGCAGGATCACGTCCAGGCGGCGCGGCCCGTGCACGCCTTCGACACGCTCGAGCTCGATGTCGCTCGTGGCCGAGGGCCCGGAGATCATGGTGATCGGCGCCGTCGCCTCCACGCGGGCCAGCGCCTCCGGGAAGAGCTCCACCACGGAGTCCAGCGGCACGATGCACACGTGGTGGTCCGGGACCAGGGTGATCGCCCGGCGGCCCTCGTCCGGGCGGCCGCTGAGGAAGATCGTCCCGGTCTCCGCGCAGGAGACCGTCGAGGACGTCACCACCGCGTCCACCTCGTTCAGCGCGTCCACGTTGAGGGGCTCGCGCTCGCCGTCGTGGGCGCCGCGGACCGCGGCCCGCTCCCCCGTGTGACCCACCGCGGGCTCCGTGATGCGCTCCCGGCCGGCCCCGCGCGAGTCCGCGGGGAGCCAGTCAGGCTCCAGACCGGCCGGCACCACGTACCGGGCGTCCGGGCCGAGCAGCTCGGCGATGGCCGCGGCCACCGTCTCCTCGGTCTCGTCCCGCACGGAGGCGCGGTAGTCGATCAGCCGATCGCGCAGCATCTCCACCACCTCGGCCCGGTCCCGGGAGGAGGTCCGCCGGTAGGTGCGCTGCACCGGGTCCGCGACCGGCCCGTCCGCCGTCGCCTCGCGGATGCGCCGCAGGATCTCGGCCTTCGCCTCGCTCATCGTCCGTCCTCCTCGACGTGCTCGTCCTCCGGCCGGTCCAGCCCGGTGACGCCGTCCATGGCGACTCGGTGCTCGGTCTCATCCTTGTGGCGGGCCCACCAGTTGCGGAAGGACTCCCGCGGGGGCGCCGGCACGTCGCGCTCGTCGGTCCAGCCGCCGGCGATGCCCGGCAGCCAGCCGAGCACCCGGTCCGGCCCGGCCGCGACCCGGCCCAGCCCCAGGCCCCGCTCGGCCAGCGACATGCGCCGACCCGAGGACATCACCACGGAGGCGCCCTTCATCGCCACGTCCATCTGCGAGGGCGTGACGGACTCCACCGCCGCCTTGGCGCGGGCCAGGGGGCCGGCAGCGGCGTCCTTCTCCGTGCGCAGGGCCTTCCGGGCGGCGTGGGTGGCCTGCACGTCCTCGTCCCGGAGGTGGATGAGGATCGAGGGGATGTCGATGGCCACGGGGCACACGTCGTAGCACGCGCCGCACAGCGTGGAGGCGTAGGGCAGGGTGCCGTTCTCCCCCGCGTCCACACCGGTGAGCTGCGGGGAGAGGATCGCGCCGATCGGGCCCGGGTAGACCGAGCCGTAGGCGTGGCCGCCGGTCTGCTCGTACACGGGGCACACGTTCATGCACGCCGAGCAGCGGATGCAGTGCAGCGCGGAACGGCCCTTCGGGTCGGACAGCACCGCGGAGCGGCCGTTGTCCAGCAGGACCAGGTGGAACTCCTGGGGACCGTCGCCCTCGGTGACGCCCGTCCACATGGAGGTGTACGGGTTCATCCGCTCGCCCGTGGACGAGCGCGGCAGCAGCTGCAGGAACACCTCGAGGTCCTCGAAGGTGGGCACGAGCTTCTCGATGCCCATCACGGTGATCAGCGTCTCCGGCAGGGTCAGGCACATGCGGCCGTTGCCCTCCGACTCGACGACGGCGAGCGTGCCCGTCTCGGCGACGCCGAAGTTCGCCCCGGAGATCGCCACCTTCGTGCTCAGGAACTTCTCGCGCAGGTGTCGGCGTGCGGCCTCGGCCAGGTCGGCCGGCTCGGAGGTGAGGCTCTCGTCCGTCTCCGGCATCTCCCGGAGGAAGATGTCCCGGATCTCCTCGCGGTTGCGGTGGATCGCCGGGACGAGGATGTGGCTGGGCCGGTCGTGGCCGAGCTGGACGATGAGCTCGGCCAGGTCCGTCTCGACGGCGGCCACGCCGGCATGCTCGAGCGCGGCGTCCAGGCCGATCTCCTGGGTGGCCATGGACTTGACCTTGATCACCTCGTCCACGCCCTTGGCGGTGACGAGCTCCGTGATGATGCGGTTGGCCTCGGCCGCGTCCCGGGCCCAGTGCACGACGCCGCCGCGCGCGGTGACCTCGGACTCGAGCCGCTCCAGGAGCGCGGGCAGGTCCGCCATGACGGACTGCTTCAGCGCGGAGCCGGCGGCGCGCAGCTCCTGCCAGTCCGGCAGCTCCTCGACGACGCCGGCACGCTTGGCACGGATGGTGTGCGTGGCCCGGCGGATGTTGGCGCGCATCTGGCCGTTCCCCAGCTGCTCGCGGGCAGACTCGGGGAACGGGGTGTTCAGCAGGATCTCGCCCTCGCCGTGGACGGGGCGGACGGTGGGCATTCCCAGGCACACGCGGGTGGGTGCGGTGCTCATCGGCGGGCCTCCTCAACACGGGCGGACGGTCCGCGGCGGGCGCCGGCGGACGCGGGGATGGACAGTTCGACGGGGCCGTCGACCTCGAGCGGGTTCTCCCGGGTGGCCGCGAGGATCTCGGCGAGGTGCACGGTGCGCAGCGGGCGGCCGTCCTGGCCGCGCGCCTCGCGACGGTGCATGGCCCCGTCCAGGTGGAGCAGGCAGGAGGCGTCGCCGCCCGTGCAGAGGGAGGCGCCGGACGCGGTGACCTTCTCGATCTTCTCCTCCGCGATGGCGGCGGAGACGTCCGGGTTCTTCAGGGAGAAGGTGCCGCCGAAGCCGCAGCACTCCTCGGCGTCCGGCAGCGGGCGCAGGTCGATGTCCGCGACGGTGCGCAGCAGGTCCTCCTGGCGCGAGCCCAGGCGCAGCAGGCGCATGCCGTGGCAGGAGGGGTGGTAGGTCACGGTGTGCGGGAACCAGGAGCCGAGCTGGGCCCCGGCGTCCGTCACCCCGAGGACGTCCGTGAGCAGCTGCGACAGCTCGAGGGTGCGGGAGGCGACGACCTCGGCGTCGCGGGCCAGACCCTCGTCCCCGCCGGAGCGGGCGACGTCCGGCTGCTGGTGGCCGAGCGAGGCCACGCAGGAGGCGGAGGGGGCGACGGCGAGGTCGTAGTCGGCCTTCATGAAGGTGCGGACGTGGTTGCGCACCACGGGCAGGGCGTCCTTCACGTACCCGCTGTTGACGTGCATCTGCGAGCAGCAGACCTGGCCGGGCGGGAAGACCACCTCATGGCCGAGCCGCTCGAGGATGCGGACGGTGGCGAGGGCCACCTTGGGGTACATCGCGTCCACGATGCACGTGGCGAACAGGGCGATTCTCATGCCGGTCTCCGTTCCGGACGGGGCGCCTGGGGCGCCGTGCGGTGCGCCAGCACACGGGTGCCGTAGTGGTCAGACCATATCATGCCAGCCTCTTGCAAGGTGACCTCCCTCACAGTACGCTCCTTGGTCTGACCACAGTGGTCCGACCATCACCGGCCCGACCGGATCCCGCCCCGTCCCCTCGCCCACCGGGAGACCCCCGTGCACACCTTCACCCCCCGTGCACACCTTCACCCCCACCCCCGATGCCGCCGGCAGCGTCGCGCTCTCCGCCGCGCTCGGCGTCCTGCCCCTGCTGACGTTCTTCGCCACCCTCCTCGGTCTGCGCCTCAAGGCCTGGCAGTCGGGGCTCGCCGCGCTCGTGGTGGCCCTGCTCGTGGCCGTGCTGGGCTTCCACATGCCGGCCCACCTGGCGGCGCTGGCCGCCGCCCAGGGAGCGACCTTCGGCCTGTTCCCGATCGTCTGGATCGTCGTGATGGCGCTGTGGTTCTACCAGGTCACCGTGCTCTCCGGGCGATTCGACGACATGCGCGCGATCTTCGACTCGCTCGGCGGCGGAGACATCCGCATCCAGGCCGTGCTCATCGCGTTCTGCTTCGGCGGCCTGCTCGAGGCCCTCGCCGGCTTCGGCGCCCCCGTGGCCATCACGGCCACCATGGTGCTCGGCCTGGGTGTGCCCCCGCTGCGGGCGGCCACCGCCGTGCTGCTGGCGAACACCGCGCCCGTGGCCTTCGGCGCCGTGGGCACCCCCATCACCACCGCGGGCACGCTCACCGGCATCCCCGCCACGCACATCGGCGCGATCGTCGGCCACCAGGCCCCGTTCGTGGCCGTGTTCGTGCCGTTCCTGCTCGTGTTCATCATCGACGGGCTGCGCGGCGTGCGGCAGACGTGGCCGGCACTGATCGTGATCGGCGCGAGCTTCGCCGTCGCCATCTGGCTGGCCTCGACCTACTTCTCCTACGAGCTCACCGACGTCGTGGCCTCCCTGGTCTCCCTCGCCGCCGCCGTCCTGCTGCTGCGCTTCTGGCGGCCGCGGGGCGCCGAGGAGGCCCGCCAGCGCCTCGACGCCCCCGCCCGCGCGGCGGCGCAGGACCTCACCCCCGGCCGGATCTTCATGGCCGTGCTGCCCTACATCGTGGTCGTGGCCGTGTTCGCCCTGGCCAAGCTGGTCCCCTCGATCACCGCGGCCCTGAACTCCGCCACCGCCAAGATCCCGTGGCCCGGGCTCGACGGGCACCTCGTCGACGCCTCCGGCGCGCCCCTGGCGAGCACCGTGTACAAGTTCGAGTGGCTGGCCTCCCCCGGCACGCTGCTGCTGATCGCCGGCCTGATCATGGCCGTGGTCTACTCCCGGTTCGACCACGACGGCCGGTTCCCGCTCTCGGTGGGGAACGCGCTCGCCGAGATCGGCCGCTGCTTCGCCCGCATGCGCTGGTCCGCCCTGACGATCGTGATCGTGCTCTCCCTGGCCTACGTCATGAACTTCTCGGGCCAGACGGTCGCCATGGGCACGTGGGTGGCCGGCCTGGGCGCGGCCTTCGTGTTCCTGTCCCCGGTGCTCGGCTGGCTCGGCACCGCCGTGACCGGCTCGGACACCTCCGCGAACGCCCTGTTCTCCACCCTGCAGCAGACCGCCGCCACGAACATCGGCGCCGATCCGGCCCTGCTGGTGGCCGCCAACACCTCCGGCGGCGTCGTGGGCAAGATGATCTCCCCGCAGTCCCTGGCGATCGCCGCGACGGCGGTCGGCATGGAGGGCCGGGAGTCCGAGATCCTGCGCCGCGTGGTGGTGTGGTCGCTCGTGCTCCTGCTGGCGGTGTGCACGCTCGTGTACCTGCAGTCCAACGTGCTGGCGTGGATGCTGCCGGCGGCGGGTTGACCGCCTGCACCACCCGAGCGGGGCGGCGTCCGTCGGTAGGATGGACGGTCGCCGCCCCGCCCCCTCGGGTCGCCGCCTGTCTCTTATACCCCTCTCCCACGGAAGGTCCGTCCATGACCGCTGCCCCCGCCTACACCATCGTGCTCGACTGGCTCGAGGCCGAGCTGCGCTCCGGCGCCGTGGTCGTGGGGGACAAGCTGCCCGGCGAACGCACCCTGGCCGAACGCTTCGGCATCTCCCGGGCGTCCGTGCGGGAGGCCACCCGGATGCTCGAGGCCATGGGCCTGATCCGCGCCAGCGCCGGCTCCGGGCCGAACTCGGGCGCCGTCGTCGTCTCCGAGCCGTCCGCGGCGCTGGGCTGGGCGCTGCGCCTGCACATCGCCACCCGGTCCCTGCCGATGGCCGACGTCGTCGCCGCGCGCGTGCTCCTCGAGACCGATGCGGCGCAGGCGGCCGCCGCCACCTCCGGCGACCCCGAGAGCGTCGCCGTCCTGGCCGAGGTGGAAACCCTGCTGGACCGGATGGACGACCCCGCGCTGCCGGAAGAGGACTTCCACCTGCTCGACACCGAGTTCCATGTGCGGCTGGCCACCCTGGGCGGGAACGTCGTGACGGCGATGATGCTGGACTCCCTGCGCCAGGCGACCATCGGCTACGTGACCGAGACCGTGGCCGGGCTGTCCGACTGGCCCGCCGTGCGCGCCGGCCTGCAGGCCGACCATCGGCGGATCCTCGCCGCCTCCGCCGCCGGGGACGGCCGGGCGGCCGCGCAGGAGCTGCGGGAGCACGTCCTCGGCTTCGCCGCCCTCGCCCAGACGGGCAGGGTGCCCGCCGCCGGGTGAGCCGGCGGAGGGTCCGGCGGTTCAGGCGGTGACGCCGTGCACCAGGGCACCCACGCCCACGGCGGTCAGCGAGCCCAAGGCACAGCAGAACTCCACGAGCATGCCCACGCCCATGGCCGTGAGCGCGCCGATCGAGCTGCTCAGGGCGGCCCGGGCGTCCCGGGTGCGGGCCCACTGGGAGGCGAACAGGCCGACGGCGAAGCCGAGGAACAGGCCCACCACCGGGATCACGAAGAACCCGACGGCGGCGCCGGCCACCCCCCACAGGATCGGGCCGCGGGTGACGCGTTCACGTCGCAGCCGTCGGCCGGTCAGCACCGCGGACGCGCTCATCCCCGCCACGGCGAGACCGGCCGCGATGACGCCGAACGTCCAGGACGCGGGGGAGCCCAGCAGCGCGGCCCAGCCGAGAGCCGTCACGAGGTTGAGCAGCGAGCCGGGCAGGACGGGGTACACGGTGCCCACCAGCCCCACCAGGAGCAGGAGCACGGCCACGAGGGAGATCAGCGCGGGAGTCACCGCACCAGTATGACGGGACGGGCACCGCGGTGACGTATGCATGGGCGATCGCGCAGCGGCCCCCGCGCCCTCGCCGGAACGGGCCGGATCGGCTAGATTCGCCGCATGTTGGTCGCTGTGCCCACCGAAGTGAAGAACAACGAGTTCCGTGTCGCCCTGACGCAGGGCGGGGTCCAGGAGCTGGTGCGCGCGGGCCACCAGGTCCTCGTGCAGTCGGGGGCCGGCGTCGGCTCCGGCGCCTCGGACCAGGACTACCGCGACGCCGGCGCCGAGCTGGTCGACGACGTCGACGAGCTCTGGGAGCGCGCCGAGCTGGTCCTCAAGGTCAAGGAGCCGCAGCCGGAGGAATACGGCCGCCTGCGCCGCGGCCAGGTCCTCTTCACCTACCTGCACCTGGCCGCCTCCCCCGCGTGCACGCGGGCGATCCTGGACGCCGGCACGACGGCGATCGCCTACGAGACGGTCACCCGCGGCCGCTCCCTGCCGCTGCTGGCCCCCATGAGCCAGGTGGCCGGCCGCCTGGCCCCCGCCGCGGGCGCCTACCACCTCCTCCAGCCGCAGGGCGGCTCGGGCGTGCTGATGGGCGGCGTGCCCGGCACCCGCCGCGCCCGGGTGGCCGTGATCGGCGGAGGTGTGGCCGGCGAGGCGGCCGCCGTGATCGCCGCGGGCATGGGCGCGGACGTGACCGTCCTGGACATCTCCCTTGAGCGACTCGCGCAGCTGGACGCCGTCCACCAGGGCCGGATCCGCACGCTGGCCTCGTCCCACCTGAACATCGGTGAGACCGTGGCGGACGCGGACCTCGTGATCGGCTCCGTGCTGATCCCCGGCGCCGCGGCCCCGAAGCTGGTGACCGCCGAGATGGTGGAGTCCATGCGGCCCGGCTCGGTGCTGGTGGACATCGCGATCGACCAGGGCGGCTGCTTCGAGAACTCGCGGGCCACCACCCACCAGGACCCGACGTACCTCGTGGGGGACAAGATCTACTACTGCGTCTCCAACATGCCCGGCGCCGTGCCCCAGACCTCCACCTCGGCCCTGACCAACGCGACGCTGCCCTACATCAAGCGCATCGCCGACCTCGGATGGCGTGCGGCGCTGGCCGCGGACGAGGGCTTCGCCGGGGGCCTCAACGCCCACGACGGCGCGCTCACCCTGCCCTCCGTCGCCACGGCCGTGGCCGACGAGCTCGGCCTGGACCCCCAGAAGGACGTCCGCGTCACCTCCGAGGTGCTCGCGGAGGCCTGAGCCCCGCGAGGAACGCCCGGTGGAACGACCAGTCGCCGGTCACCTCAGGGTGGAAGGCCGTGGCGAGCAGGTGGCCCTGCCGCACGGCCACGGGCAGCCGCGCGTCGCCGTCGAGCCCCGGGTCCGCCGCGGGCACGGACAGACGCGACGCCGGCACGCTCGCCAGGACCTCGACGCCCTCCCCCGCCTGGAGGACGGCGGGGGCGCGGATGAACACGGCGTGCACCGGCTCCGCCGCGACCGCGGGGACGTCCAGGTCCTCCTCGAACGAGTCGACCTGCGCGCCGAAGGCGTTGCGCCGCACGGCCACGTCCAGCACGCCGAGCCCGCCCTGATCCGGCGCCGGGTTGCGGATCTCCCGGGCCAGCATGATCAGCCCCGCGCACGTGCCGTAGGCGGGCAGACCGTCGCGGAGGGCGGCGATGAGCGGGTCCTTGAGCCCCATGATCCGGGCGAGGCGGTCCATCACGGAGGACTCGCCGCCGGGCAGCACGATGCCGTCCAGACCCTCGAGGTCCGCGGGGCGGCGCACCGGGCGCGTGCGCGCGCCGAGGGACTCGAGCACGTGCACGTGCTCCCGCACGTCGCCCTGGAGGGCGAACACGCCGACGGTCTTCTGTGGACTCACCAGCCGCGCTCGGCCAGGCGGTGCGGGGCGGGCAGGTCGCCCACGTTGATGCCCACCATGGCCTCGCCCAGGCCACGGGAGGCCTCGGCGACCGCCATCGGGTCGTCGAACTGGGCGGTGGCCTTGACGATGGCGCGGGCGCGCTCGGCCGGGTTGCCGGACTTGAAGATGCCGGAACCCACGAACACGCCGTCGGCGCCCATCTGCATCATCAGGGCCGCGTCGGCCGGGGTGGCCACGCCGCCGGCGGTGAACATCACGACGGGCAGGGCGCCGGTCTCGGCGACCTCGCGCACCAGCTCGTACGGCGCCTGCAGCTCCTTCGCGGCCACGTACAGCTCATCCTGGGCCAGGCCCTGGAGCTGGGCGATCTCCTTGCGGATGGTGCGGATGTGCTTCACGGCCTCGGAGACGTCGCCGGTGCCGGCCTCGCCCTTGGACCGGATCATGGCCGCGCCCTCGGTGATGCGGCGCAGGGCCTCGCCGAGGTTGGTGGCGCCGCACACGAAGGGCACGTCGAAGTCCCACTTGTCGATGTGGTTCACGTAGTCCGCCGGGGAGAGCACCTCGGACTCGTCGATGAAGTCCACCTTGAGCGCCTGCAGCACCTGGGCCTCCACGAAGTGGCCGATGCGCGCCTTGGCCATCACGGGGATGGACACGGCCTCGACGATGCCGTCGATCAGGTCGGGGTCGGACATGCGGGCCACGCCGCCCTGGGCGCGGATGTCGGCCGGGACCCGCTCGAGCGCCATGACGGCCACGGCGCCGGCATCCTCGGCGATGCGCGCCTGCTCCGCGTTGACGACGTCCATGATCACGCCGCCCTTCATCATGTCCGCCAGGCCGCGCTTGACGCGGGTCGTGCCGGTGCCGCGGGCGCCGTCGTCGGCGGCGGAGGCGGTGGAGGCGGAGAAGCTGCGGGCGCGCTCGTCGCTCATGGTGGTCCTTCCGAAGGGGTGGCGGCCCCGGCCGCGGGGCGGCTGGCCAGGGCGAAGACGCGGTCAACTCTAGTCCCCCGGCGGCGCAGCCCGGCCCGCGTCACGGACGACGACGTCACCCGGCCCCGTGCCGGCGCAGCGTGCGGCGTCGGCGCCACACGACGAACGCAGCCACGGCCGCGAGGATCAGCACGAGGGCGAGGACACCCCGGCCCTCTCCGAGCGCCGCGCCGATGACGGCCCACACCACGGCCATCCCGACGGTCCCGTACACCACGCCCCACAGGAACGTGCCGAGCGCGGCCGCCGGCAGGAACCGGCGCCAGGGCATGCGGGCGACGCCGGCGGAGCCGATCACCGCCGTCTGGATGCCCACCGTGAGGTAGCAGAACGGGATGGCCCACACCCCGTGGCGCTGGATGAAGCGCTGGGCGCGGACATAGACGGGCCCCTCCATCACGCGGGCGAACCAGCGGGTCCGCTCGACGCCGGAGGCCAGCCCCCGCCCGAGCGAGAACACGATCAGGGTGCGCAGGATCGCCAGCATCCAGAAGAACCCGATGGACCATAGCAGCGGCAGCCCCTCGATCCACGCCATCATGGGCGGAGCCACCCGTCGATGCGGGGACTCATGCGCGCGGCCCGGCCGTGCTCACGCGTTCCAGAGCCCGTACGAGTCCGCGAGGTCCGCGATCTTCTGGGCGCGCAGCACGCGGGGCAGGTACGAGCCGTCGCCGACGGCGGCGCCCTGCGCGTGCTTCTCGAGCAGGTCGCGGGCCCACGCGAGCTCGTCCTCGGACGGAGACATCGCCCGGTTGACCCAGTCCACCTGATCCCGGTTCAGGACGAGGCGGCCGGTCATGCCCATCGAGGCGGTGACGGCGCTGGACTCGATGACCGCGTCCTCACCGTCCGTGTTGCCGGGCGGTCCGTCGATCGCCCCGGGCAGACCGCCCACGCGGGAGGCGATCACCATGCGGGAGCGGGCGTAGGCCATGGCCAGCGGATCCTCGCCGACGCCGACGTCCTTGCGGAAGTCGTTCACGCCGAAGGCGAGACGGAACGTGCCCGGCGCCTTGGCCACGGCCGTGGCGTTCTCGATGCCCAGGGCGGACTCCAGCAGGGCGATCACCGGGGTGCCGGCGCGCAGCCGCATGGCGGTGAACGTGACCTGCTCCGGCTCCTCGGTCTCGGCCAGCACGACGCCGCGCACGCCGTCGAGGCCCGCGAGCGCCTCGAGGTCCCGCTGCCAGTGGTCCGTGGAGGTCGCGGAGATGCGCACCCACGCCGTCATGCCGCCGGAGAGGGCGTCCACGACGTGCCGGCGGGCCGCGTCCTTCTGCTCCTCCGGCACGGCGGCCTCGAGGTCGAAGATGACGGAGTCGGCCTCGGAGGCCAGGGCGGGGGCGAACGCGTCGGGGGTGGCCGCGTTGACCAGCAGCCAGGAGCGGCTGAGCTTGGCGGGCAGGGCGGCGGCGCGACGGTTCCTCACGGGCATGGCCTCCAGCCTAGCCCGCCGCGGCCGTCCGCCCGCGGGCCCCTTCCCACCCGTGGGAGGCCTCACACCCGCTCGCGGCGGGCGAGGCGGACGGCCGTAGCATGGAGAGGCCGTCGGCCCGTCCGACGCCGCCGAGCCCCGACCGCCAGGAGTACCC
>NZ_JABFBA010000029.1:26918-46309 GCF_017168445.1 Micrococcus sp. KRD026
GCCCTCCCCTCCCCGCGCCCTGCGGCTCATGGGTGCCGTGGCCGCCGCGTGCCTGCTGGCCGGCTGCGCGGTCGACCCCGGCCTGGCCGAGGACTCGGCGTCCGACGACGGCGTGCCCCTGCCCGCGACGGAGGGGTACCAGCCGCTGACGGTCTACCTCGCCGTCGCGGAGACGGAGGCGGTCCCGGGGACGAGCGGCCGGCCCTTCGGCTGCGGCGACCTGCTGGTGCCCGTGCAGACCGTGCCGACGGACACCGAGGACGAGGCGGACGCCGCGCTGGACTTCCTGTTCGCGGACGAGCAGGGCTGGCACGGCGACCCGTCGCTGTGGAACGCCGTGTTCGACGCGCGCGAGACCCTCACCCCGACCGGGCACCGCCGCGAGGGCGACGTGGAGATCTTCACCTTCACCGGCACCGTGACGCCGGAGGACGACTGCACGGCCGAGCGGATCCGCGCCCAGCTGCAGGCGACCGCCGCCGCCTTCACGTCCGCGGGCCAGGTCCGACTCGAGGTGGACGGCCGGGACCTCGACGACGTGTTGGGGCTCGAACCGCTCCGCCTCGGCGAGTCCGTGGACGTCCCGCAGGGGGACCCCACGCCGAGTGGGGAGCCGAGCGACGGATCCGGCGGGCAGACGTGGGCGCCGGAGGGCGAGTCGTCCTGGGGTCCCGCCGAGCCGACCCAGGGCACGTGGTCCCCCGCCCAGGAGCCGAGCACCCCCTGATCGCGCGACCCGCCGTCGTCGCCCGTCATCGGGCCTGCACCGTCGGCCGCGTCGTGCTATAGGGTGCCGAGCGTGCGGAACCTCCGAGATCACCTGTCCCAGCGCGCCGTCGGCGTGAAGCAGTCCGCGGTCCGCGACGTCTTCGACATCGCGATGGACCCGAACCTCGTCTCGCTCGCGGGCGGGAACCCGTGGCTCGCCGACCTGCCCCTCGACGAGCTGGGCCGGATCGCCTCCGACCTGATGACCCGGTTCGGCACGGAGTCCCTGCAGTACGGCCCGGGCCAGGGCACCGAGGAGATGCGCGCCGCCGCGACCGCCGTGATGGCCGCCGACGGCATCCCGGACGCGGATCCCGAGCTCGTGGTCATCACCCCCGGCTCGCAGGCCGCGATCGACACCGCCTGCCGGGCGTTCGCGAACCCGGGCGACGTCGTCGTGGTGGAGGACCCCACGTTCGTGGGCGCGTTGACCACCTTCACCACCTGGCAGCTCGAGGCCGTGGCCACGGGCACCGACGACCACGGCCTGGTGCCCGCGGCCCTCGACGAGACCCTGACCCGCCTGGCCGCCGAGGGCCGCCGCGTGGCCTTCCTCTACACGATCCCCTCGTTCGCGAACCCCTCGGGCGCCCTCCTGCCCCCGGGCCGCCGCGCCGAGGTGGGCGCGATCTGCGAGAAGCACGGCGTGCTCATCGTGGAGGACAATCCGTACGGGCAGATCGCATTCGACGGCGAGCCCGTCGCCCCGATCGCCGCCGACCACCGGGACAACGTGGTCCACCTCGGCACGATGTCCAAGATCTTCTCCCCGGGCGTGCGCATCGGCTGGGCGCTCGTGCCGGCCGCGCTCAAGCGCGAGTTCTACCTGTGCGCGGAGTCGGCCTACATCCACGCGTCCACGTACTCGCAGATGCTCTCCACCGCCTTCGTCACGCAGCTGGACTGGCAGGGCCACGTCCGCCACGTGACCGGGCTGTACCGCGAGCGGGCCGGGGCGCTCGTGGACGCGGTGCGTGAGCACTGGGACCCGGGGGTCGAGTTCATCACCCCGCAGGGCGGCTTCTTCCTGTGGGCCACCCTGCCGACCGGGGTGGACACCCTCGAGGTGATGCACCGCGGCATCGAGGCGGGCGCGGTGTTCGTGCCGGGGGCGGCCTTCACCCCCGTCGAGGGCACGCACTCCACCCTGCGCCTCGCGTACTCGTTCGTGGACGCCGAGAAGCTCGTGGAGGGCGTGCGGCGCCTGGCCCCGGCGGTGAACGAGTCGATCGCCCGGGCCCGCTGAGCCGCGGCGGGCGCCCACGACGACGTCGGCCCGGCGCGTCTGCCGGGCGTGCGACCTCTTCCCCGGGCCCGCGAGATCGTATACGATCTCGCCCATGACGCAGAGCACACCGGAGCCCACGCCCACCGTCACCGAGCACGACTTCACCGTCCGGGAGAACCGGCCGGGCAAGGTGCTCGCCGTCCACCTGAACTACCCCTCCCGCATCGCCCAGCGGGGCCGGTCCCCGCAGGCCCCCGGCTACTTCCTCAAGGCCGGCACCTCCATCGCCCGCAGCGGCGACACGATCGAGCGCCCCGCCGGCACCGAGCTGCTCGCCTACGAGGGCGAGATCGCGCTGATCATCGGCCGCACCGCCCGGCGCGTCAGCCCGGAGGAGGGCTGGTCGCACGTCTCCGGCATCACCGCCGCCAACGACTGGGGCCTCTACGACCTCCGCCACGCGGACAAGGGCTCCAACGTCAAGAACAAGTCCGGCGACGGCTACACCCCGCTCGGCCCCGCGGTGATCTCCGCCGCGGGCCTGGACCCGGCCGCCCTGCGCGTGCGCACCTGGGTCAACGGCGAGATCGTCCAGGACGACACCACCGAGGGCCTCGTCTTCCCGTTCGGCCAGCTCGTGGCCGACCTCTCGCAGCTCATGACGCTCGAGGAGGGCGACGTCATCCTCACCGGCACCCCCGCCGGCTCCTCCGTGGCCCGGCCGGGCGACGTCGTCGAGGTGGAGGTGGACGCCCCCAGCGCCCCCGGCGCACCGACCACCGGCCGCCTGGTGACGACGGTCGTCGACTCGGAGCACGCCCTGGCCCCGTTCGGCGCGCAGCCGCAGGTGGACGACGTGCAGCGCGAGGAGGCCTGGGGCTCCCGCGAGGCCGCCGGTCTGGCCCCGCAGGCCGCGGCGCCGTCGTCGTCCGCGGTGGACGAGAACGGCCACTGGGTCGCGAGCGCCCCGCAGCCGGACCGCTCCCTGCTGACCCCCGAGCTGCGCGCCAAGATCGACGCCATCGCGGTGGCCACCCTCACCGCCCAGCTGCAGAAGCGCGGCGTCCAGAACGCGACCATCGACGGCCCGCGCCCGATCCACCGGGGTCGGCGCGTCCTCGGCTACGCCAAGACCCTGCGCTACATCCCCAAGCGCGAGGACCTGGCCAAGGAGTTCGGCGGCGGCTTCAACGCCCAGAAGCGGGCGATCGACTCGGTGCAGCCGGACGACGTGGTGGTCATGGAGGCCCGTGGCGAGCACGGCACCGGCACCCTCGGGGACGTCCTGGCCCTGCGCGCCCAGGTGAACGGCGCGAACGCCGTGATCACGGACGGCGGCATCCGCGACTCCGCCGCCGTCGCCGAGGTCGGCCTCCAGGTGTACGCCGGCGCCACGCACCCGGCGGTGCTGGGCCGCCGTCACATCCCGTGGGAGGTCGGCGGCACCATCGCCTGCGGCGGCACCACCGTGCAGCCCGGCGACATCATCGTCGGCGACGACGACGGTGTGGTGGTCATCCCGCCGTCCCTGCTCCAGGAGGTTGTGGACGACGCCTACGAGCAGGAGCTCCAGGACGCCTGGGCGTACGAGCAGGTCAAGGCCGGCTACCCGGTGGACGGGATGTTCCCCCCGAACGCCGAGTGGAAGGCCAAGTTCGCCGAGTACCGCAAGACCCTGCCGGACGCCCCGGCCCCGGAGGGCGACGCCTGAGCATGCGCCGCACGGACATCGGAACGGTCGGCCTCGCAGGCGCCCCCGTCTCCAAGGCGGACCGCGCCTACCAGGCGATCCTCGAGGGGATCCGGGACCAGCGCCACGAGCCGGGCGACCGGCTGGTGCTGTCCCAGATCGCCGCGGAGCTGGGCATGTCCGTGGTGCCCGTGCGGGAGGCGATCCGCCGCCTGCAGTCCGAGAAGCTGGTGGCCTACGAGCGCAACGTGGGCGCGACCGTGGTCGGCATCGATCCGGTCGAGTACCGCCACACCATGGAGACGCTGGCGCTGGTGGAGGGGTTCTCCACCGCCCAGTGCGCCCCGCACGTGACCGCCGAGGACCTCGCGGCGGCCCGCGAGGTGAACGCGACCATGCGCGCGATGACGGAGTCGGAGACGGCCTGGGACCCGGTGGCGTTCACCGAGCTCAACCGCCGCTTCCACTCGATCCTGTTCGAGCATCACCAGAACGAGCACGTGCACGACCTGGTGCACCGCGGCTGGAACCGCCTGGCCGCGCTGCGCTCCTCCACGTTCGCGTACGTGCCCGGCCGGGCGGTGGCCTCCGTGGACGAGCACGAACACCTGCTGCGCCTGATCGAGGACGGGGCGCGCTTCGAGGAGATCGAGGCCGCCGCCCGCGCCCACCGCCTGAACACCCTGCACGCCTACCTGGAGCACAGCGCCGAGCCGTCCGCGTGACCGCCGGCCGGACCGGCGCCGACGCCGGCTGCTCCAGGCCCCGATCATCAGACCCACCCGAAGCACTCAGCGAAAGAGACACCATGACGGAGAAGACCAGCATCGAGGCCCGCACGCCCGAGGGCCTGCCCGACGTCCTGCGCCACTACATCGACGGCGAGTTCGTCGACTCGATCGACGGCGACACCTTCGAGGTGCTCGACCCGGTGACCAACGAGCCGTACCTGACGGCCGCCTCCGGCAAGGCCGCGGACATCGACCGCGCCGTCGCCGCCGCGAAGCGGGCCTTCGAGTCCGGCGAATGGTCCCAGGCCCTGCCGCGCCAGCGTTCCCGTGTGCTGCACCGGATCGCCGACATCATGGAGACCCGCGGCAACCAGCTGGCCGAGATGGAGTGCTTCGACACCGGCCTGCCGATCAAGCAGGCGAGGGGCCAGGCCGCCCGCGCCGCCGAGAACTTCCGCTTCTTCGCGGACCTGATCGTGGCCCAGCACGACGACACCTTCAAGGTGCCGGGCCGCCAGATCAACTACGTGAACCGCAAGCCGATCGGCGTCGCCGGCCTGATCACCCCGTGGAACACCCCGTTCATGCTGGAGTCCTGGAAGCTGGCCCCGGCCATCGCCACCGGCAACTCGGTGGTGCTCAAGCCCGCCGAGTTCACCCCGCTCTCGGCCTCCCTGTGGGGCGGGATCTTCGAGGAGGCCGGCCTGCCGAAGGGCGTGTTCAACATGGTGCACGGCTTCGGCGAGGAGGGCTACGCGGGCGACCCGCTCGTGAAGCACCCGGACGTGCCGCTGATCTCCTTCACCGGCGAGTCCCGCACCGGCCAGATCATCTTCGCCAACGCCGCCCCGCACCTGAAGGGCCTGTCCATGGAGCTCGGCGGCAAGTCCCCGGCCGTGGTGTTCGAGGACGCGGACCTGGACGCGGCGATCGACGCGACCATCTTCGGCGTGTTCTCCCTGAACGGCGAGCGCTGCACCGCCGGCTCCCGCATCCTGGTCCAGCGTTCCGTCTACGACGAGTTCGTGGAGCGCTACGCCGCCCAGGCCTCCCGTGTGAAGGTCGGCCTGCCGGACGACGAGACCACCGAGGTCGGTGCGATCGTGCACCCGGAGCACTTCGAGAAGGTCATGTCCTACGTGGAGATCGGCAAGACCGAGGCCCGCCTGGTGGCCGGCGGCGGTCGCCCGGAGGGCTTCCCCGAGGGCAACTTCGTGCAGCCCACCGTGTTCGCGGACGTGGCCCCGGACGCCCGGATCTTCCAGGAGGAGATCTTCGGCCCGGTGGTGGCCATCACCCCGTTCGACACGGAGGAGGAGGCCCTGCAGCTGGCCAACAACACCAAGTACGGCCTGGCCGCCTACATCTGGACCAACGACCTCAAGCGCGCCCACAACGTCGCGCAGAACGTGGAGGCCGGCATGGTGTGGCTGAACTCCAACAACGTGCGGGACCTGCGCACCCCGTTCGGCGGGGTGAAGGCCTCCGGCCTGGGCCACGAGGGCGGCTACCGCTCGATCGACTTCTACACCGATCAGCAGGCCGTGCACATCAACCTCGGCGAGGTCCACAACCCGGTGTTCGGCAAGCAGGAGCAGGCCGCGGCGAAGATCGACGGCTGAGCCCGCGCCGACCGGCGACCACGACGGCGCCCGCACCTTCCGCACGAAGGTGCGGGCGCCGTCGTCGTGGTGGGGCCGGGCCGGGCCTCTCCCCCGGCCCACCCGACGCGGGGTGAGTTGTCGCGGGTGCGGGCGCCCCGGACCCGCGACAACTCAACCCGCGTTCCTCGACGGCCTTCCCGCCGGTCGCCTGGATCGTATACGATCGAGTGAGCGACCGTGTCCCAGGCCACAGCGCACCGCCCCCTCACCAAGGAGCACCGATGACCAACCTCGAGAGCCGCCAGAAGACCTCCTCCGGCTTCTTCGTCACGAAGGAAGCCCCCATCGACCCGGAGAACCCCCTCCCCACCCCGACGTCCGAGGCGCCGGACATCCTGCGCTGCGCCTCGATGGAGCTCGTGGTCACGGACCTCGCCCAGTCCCGCGAGTTCTACGTGGATGTGCTCGGCCTCGTGGTCACCGAGGAGGACGAGGAGACCGTCTACCTGCGCTCCATGGAGGAGTTCATCCACCACAACCTGGTGCTGCGCCAGGGCGAGACCGCCGCCGTGGCCGCGTTCTCCTACCGCGTGCGCACCCCCGAGGACCTGGACAAGGCGGTCGCCTTCTACGAGGAGCTGGGCTGCCGCGTGGAGCGCCGGAAGGACGGCTTCGTCAAGGGCGTCGGCGACTCCGTGCGCGTCGAGGACCCGCTGGGCTTCCCCTACGAGTTCTTCCACGACGTCGAGCACGTGGAGCGCCTGGCCTGGCGCTACGACCTCTACACCCCGGGCGCCCTGGTCCGCCTGGACCACTTCAACCAGGTGACCCCGGATGTGCCGCGTGCCGCCCGCTACATGCAGGACCTGGGCTTCCGCGTCACCGAGGACATCCAGGACGAGAAGGGCACCGTCTACGCCGCGTGGATGCGCCGCAAGCCCACCGTGCACGACACCGCCATGACCGGCGGCGACGGCCCCCGGATGCACCACGTGTGCTTCGCCACGCACGAGAAGCACAACATCCTGGCGATCTGCGACAAGCTCGGCGCCCTGCGCATGTCCGACCACATCGAGCGCGGCCCGGGTCGCCACGGCGTCTCCAACGCGTTCTACCTCTACCTGCGTGACCCGGACGGCCACCGCGTGGAGGTCTACACCCAGGACTACTACACCGGTGACCCGGACAACCCCGTGGTCACCTGGGACGTGCACGACAACCAGCGCCGCGACTGGTGGGGCACCCCGGTCGTGCCGTCCTGGTACACCGACGCCTCCCGCGTGCTGGACCTCGACGGCAACCTGCAGCCGCTGGTCTCCCGCACCGACGACTCGGAGATGGCCGTGACCATCGGCGCCGACGGCTTCTCCTACACCCGCGAGGGGCAGGGCGAGGAGTCCATGCCGGAGTGGAAGCAGGGCGAGTACAAGCTCGGCAACCAGCTCTGACCGGCACTGCCGGCACCGCTCCGGGACACCACGACGACGGCGGGCACCCAACGCAGGTGCCCGCCGTCGGCGTCCGCCCTCCCTGCCACCCTCCGCGTCTCCCCGCCCCGCGCCGTTCGAGGCGGAAAATCCATCTCATTCGAGCCAGGAGGGCCAGTTTGAGCTCGATTTCCCGCCTCAAAGCGTGGGGAGCAGGGGTGTCCCGCCTCGCAGACGGGCGTCGGGGGGCTGGCCTGGCTCACGGTGCACCGCCGCCAGCCCGGGCTGGGCATCGGGACGCGCACCCCGGACTGATCCGGGGCGGTGACAGGATGGCGACGGGGCCGGGGGCCGAGCCGCGTAATCGTATACGATCAAGGCCAGGCCCCTGCCCGTCGTCGTGAAGGAGACCGCTGTGCTGGACCACGAGACCCACCTCAAGATCGCCGACGAGCTGCACCGCGCGGGCATCGACCGCGTGCCCGTGCCGCGGCTGACCGCGCGCTACCCGGAGATGGAGATCGAGGACTCGTACGCCATCCAGCGCATCTGGGCCGAGCGTCAGGTCGAGGCGGGCCGCCGCAAGGTGGGCCACAAGATCGGCCTGACCTCCAAGGCCATGCAGGACGCGACCGGGATCGACGAACCGGACTACGGCGTGATCTTCGACGACCAGGTGTTCGAGTCCGGCCACGTGTACGAGTGGAAGAAGTACACCCATCCGCGCATCGAGATGGAGCTGGCGTTCGTGCTGCGGGACGAGCTGCGCGGGCCCGGCCTGAACCTGATGGACGTGCTGCGCGCCACCGAGTACGTGGTGCCCGCGCTGGAGGTGCTGGACTCGCGCATCGAGATGGCCGGCCGCACCATCACGGACACCATCTCGGACAACGCCGCCCTGGGCTCCCTGGTGATCGGCGGCCGCCCCGTGGGCGTGCACGACGTCGACCTGCGGTGGGTCTCCGGCATCCTCTCCCGCAACGAGGAGATCATCGAGACCGGGGTGGCCGCGGGCGTGCTGAACCACCCGGCCAACGGCGTGCACTGGCTGGCCAACCGCATCGCCGAGCACGGGGACGCGCTCGAAGCCGGTGAGATCGTGCTCGCCGGCTCCTTCACCCGCCCGATGTGGGTGTACGAGGGCGACACCGTCTACGCCGACTACGGCCCGCTCGGCACCATCACCTGCCGCTTCGCCTGACCCGCCCGTCGGCCCGCGCCCGCCCGCAACGCGGGTTGACCTATCACCAGTACGACGCCGCTCCACCCGCGACAACTCAACCCGCGTCGGGTGGAGGGCGCGGAGAACCCCGGAGGAACGTCCCATGCCCGTCCGCCACAACCCGCAGCCGCTGTTCCGCGACCTCTTCACGCCCGAGGCCGTCGCCGCCCGTGGGGGCCGCCCCGCCGCCGGCATGTTCCTCTCCTCGGGGGACCCGACGACGGCGGAGATCTGCGCCGGCGCGGGCCTCGACTACCTGCTCATCGACGCCGAGCACGCCCCGCTGACCCTGCAGGACGTCCTCGCCCAGCTGCGCACGATCGCCGGCTACCGCGTGCCCACCCTGGTGCGTGTGCCGGCGCTGGACACCGTGGCCATCAAGCAGTTCCTGGACCTGGGCGCCCAGACGCTGCTGGTGCCCATGGTCGACGACGCCGAGATGGCCCGCAGCGCCGTGGCCGCCGCCCGCTACCCGGACGGCTCCGCCGAGGGCGGGGTGCGCGGCGTGGGCTCCGCCCTGGCACGCTCGGGCCGCTGGAACCGGATCCCCGGCTACCTGCCCGGCGCGGCGGACCACGTCTCCGTGATCGTGCAGATCGAGACTGCCGCGGGCGTGCGCAACGCCGACGAGATCGCGGCGGTGGACGGGATCGACGGCGTCTTCATCGGCCCCTCGGACCTCTCCGCGTCCCTGGGCCTGCTCGGCCAGCAGTCGCACCCGGACGTGGTGGCCGCGGTCGAGGAGGTCATCACGAAGGTCAAGGCCGCCGGGAAGTTCGTGGGCGTCAATGCGTTCGTGCCCGCGCAGGCCGACGCCTACGCCGTCGCCGGCGCGGACTACGTCAACGTGGGCGCCGACGTCGCCCTGCTGGCCCGGGCCGCCGAGGCCCTCGCCGACCGCTGGTGCCCGGAGCCGAGCGACGCCGCGGCCGACGGGGAGGGCGCGCCCCGCGCGTCGTACTGACCTGGTCATCCCCTCACTTCGGGGCGCGAAATCCACCCCATGGACGTCCGATCCTGGTCCATGACGTGGATTTCCCGCCTCGAATGGCTCGGGGCCGGCGCCCCGGGGAGGTCACCGCCTCCTGCACAACCGCGTCGGGCCCCCTCGTGCGTCCCCAGGCCCCCGCTCGTCCGTCTCGGGACGCGGAGCGACGGGGCACGCTCGCCGCATGCCCCGTCGTCCCGCCCCGCTGCCGCCGTCGATCGACCCCGCCGCCTTCACGGTCGACGACGCGCGCCGGGCGGGTGTGACGTGGTCCCGACTGCAGTCCTCAGACCTGCGGCGGCTGCGCCACGGCATCTACGGGCCGGCCGGCCCTGCGGCGGCCTCCGTCCGTGAGTGGACGATGGACGAGGTCCGCGCGTACCAGCGGCGCCACCCCGGCGTCGTCGTCAGCCATGAGACCGCCGCCCGCCTGCACGGCCTGACCGTGCCCGCACGGCTGCTGGCCCCCGGTGCGGTGCACGTCAGCGTCGGCACCTCGGGCGGCCGGCCGGTCCAGGCGGGTCTGGTGCCGCACCGCATCGAGGTGCCGGAGGGACAGCGGATGACGCGGGGCGGCGTGCTCGTGACGACGCCGGCCCGCACGCTGTGGGACCTGTGCGCGGCACGGTCGGCGCTCACCGAGCGGGACGTCGTCGCCGCCGGTGACGCGCTGCTCTGCCCGCCGTGGCTGCCCGGCGGCGGACGCGGGGCTCCCGCCTACACCCCGGAGGAGCTCGTCCGATCGCTGGCCGAACGGGGACGTTTCCGGGGGCGCGGACTGGCCCGGGCGGCGCTGGCGAGGATGCGCGTGGGGGCGGATTCGCCGCGCGAGACGCGTCTGCGGCTGGCGCTCGTCGACGCCGGGCTGCCGGAGCCCGAGGTGCAGTGCCGGCTGGACCCGTCAGACCGCCGCGCTCCGACGGTCGACCTCGGGTATCGGCAGTGGCGCCTCGCGTTGCAATACGACGGCGAGCACCACCGCACCGCCGAGCAGCAGGCCCGAGACGTGCTGCGCGACCGCTGGTGCGCCGACCACGACTGGCTCTCGATCAAGGTCATGTGGGCCGACGCCCGGGACGACTACGCGGACGTCGTCGCGCGGGTGCGGCGCCGGGCGGCCGAGTTCGGTGGGTGACCCGGTGAGATCCACGGCCCCCGCGGCCCGCCACGGCCCCTCGTTTCGAGGCGGGAAATCCAGCTCATAGCACTCTGGTCCACGCCCATGGGGTCGATTTCCCGCCTCGAAAGGACGGGCCCGGTGGGAGTCGGCCCGTGAACACCCGTGCTCCCCCACGTAGCGTGGCCCCATGACCACGTCCGCCCCCACCCTGAGCTCGCATTTCGCCGACACCTTCCCCGAGCTCGCCCTGCCCTGGCAGGCCCAGGTCACGGACGGCCCGCAACTCGTCCTGCTCAACGCCGGCCTCGCGGCGGAGCTCGGCCTCGACGCCGAGTGGCTCGCCAGCGACGACGGCGTCCGCTTCCTCACCGGCGAGCAGCCCGGCCCGCACGCGCGGCCGGTCGCGCAGGCGTACGCGGGCCACCAGTTCGGCCACTACTCCCCCCGCCTGGGTGACGGGCGCGCCCTCCTCCTCGGCGAGCTCACGGCCCCGGACGGTCGGCTCCACGACCTGCATCTCAAGGGCTCCGGTCGCACGCCCTTCGCGCGCGGCAACGCCGACGGGCAGGCCGTGCTCGGCCCCATGCTCCGCGAGTACGTGGTCTCCGAGGCGATGCACGCCCTCGGCGTGCCGACCACGCGGGCGCTCGCCGTCGTCGCCACGGGCCACCCGGTCCGCCGCGAGACCGTGCTGCCGGGCGCGGTGCTGGCCCGGACGGCCGCGTCGCACCTGCGCGTCGGCACGGCCCAGTACGCCGCGGCCCTCCCCGAGCAGGCGCACCCCACGGAGGTGCTGCGCCGGATCGTCGACGAGGCCATCGCCCGCCACCACCCGCACGCCACCGACGCCGAGCACCCCGCGCTCGCGCTCTACGAGGCGGTGATCGCCGCGCAGGCCGAGCTCGTCTCCCGCTGGATGCTCGTCGGCTTCGTGCACGGTGTGATGAACACGGACAACATGACCCTGTCCGGCGAGACTATCGACTACGGCCCCTGCGCGTTCATCGACGCCTTCGATCCGGCCGCGAGCTTCTCCTCGATCGACACCCAGGGCCGGTACGCGTACGGCAATCAGGGGCCCATCGCGGCGTGGAACCTCGCCCGGCTCGGCGAGGCCCTCGTGCCCGTGCTCGACGACGACCCCGACCGCGCCGTCGCGCTCGCCCAGGAGGCGCTGGGCAGGTTCCACGGCGCCCATCTCGCGGCGTGGCGGGGCGGACTGCGGGACAAGCTCGGTCTCCCGGCGTCGGTGGCGGAGGACGACGTCGCCGCGCTCACCGACCGCCTGTTCCCGTGGCTGGCCGCGGCGCGGGCCGACTGGACCTCGTTCTGGGTGCGGCTGGCCGAGCACACGGCGGCGCCCGTGGACGACGACGCGGCGCGCACCGAGGCGGCACGACTCGTCCCCGGCGCTCCGGACCCCGCGGGGCTCGCCGCCTGGCTCGCGGACTGGCGGGCGATGGGTCCCGATCCGGCCCGGATGCGCGCGGTGAACCCCGTCTACATCCCGCGGAACCACCTGCTCGACGAGGCCCTGACGGCCGCGGAGGGCGGGGACCTCGCCCCGGTCCACCGGCTGCTCGAGGCCGTCACGGATCCCTTCACCCCGCGCCCCGGGTTCGAGCGGTACGCGGAGCCGGGTCCGGCGGACGGGGCCCCGTTCGTCACCTACTGCGGCACCTGACCGCTTTCGTTGACGAAACGGGCGCCCTCACCCCCGCGCCAGCGACTTGACCGGCACGGCCGGGTCCGCGAGCGCGGCGGCGTCCACCACGATCCCCCGGTCGATGATGCGCCGGGCGGCCTTGACGGTCATGGGGTCGTCGATCGACGCGGCCCCGCGCAGGGTCCCGTCCGCGGCCAGCGCGAAGCTCGCCACCACGACGCCGCGCACCTCGCGGTCCACGATCCGCCCGCCGGCCGGCACCGTCATGTCCCCCACGGCCTCCACGTGGGCGTCGTACCGGTCGGACCAGAACCACGGGGCGCCCGGGGCGTCCGTCTGCTCCCCCAGGAGCGCCGCCGCGGCGGCCGCACCGGAACGCAGGGCCGGCTCCCAGTGCCGCGACGTGGCCCACGCGGACTCCCGGGCGCGCGCGGCGTCACCCACGGCCAGGATCCCGGGCACGGTCGTGCGGCCCATCGCGTCCGTGAGCACGCCGTCGGCCACCTCCAGACCGGCGTCCTCGGCGAGGGCGGTGTCCGGCACGGTGCCCCCGGCCAGCACCACGACGTCGGCGTCCACGGTCCGCCCGTCGTGGAGGTGGAGCCGGTGGGCGGCCGGCAGCGCGGCGCCGCCGTCGGCGTCCCGGTGCTCGATCCAGGCCGCCCGGCCGACCTCGACCGCGACCCCGTGCTCGACGTGCATCCGGTGCAGGCGGGCGGCCAGCGCCGGCCCGACGGCTGCGCGGGCCGGGGCGTCCGTCCCGGTCACGAGCGTCACCGCGGCGAGCGAGCGACGCGCCGCGGCCGCGACCTCCGCCCCCGTGAAGCCGCCGCCCACGACCGCCACCTCGGCCCCGAACGTCAGGCGGTCGCGCAGGGCCTCGGCGTCGGAGCGGGTGCGCAGGGTGATTAGGTCCGGGTGGTCGGCGCCGGCGACGTCGAGGGCCCGGGGTCGCCCGCCCGTGGCGAGCACGACCGCGTCCGCCTCCAGGACCCGCCCGGAGGCCGTCTCCACCCGGTGGGGCGCGGGGCCGCCGTCGGGGTGGACGCCGCCCGGCACCACCCGGACCGCCGCGTCCTCCACCAGCTCCACGCCGTGCTCGGCGAACCACGTCGGCGGGGCGAGCAGCAGGCGGCGCGCGTCCGCGTCGCCGGTCAGGAACTCCTTGCTCAGGGGTGGCCGGTCATAGGGCACGCCCTGCGGGTCCACGAGTGCGATCTCGCCCGCGAAACCGCGACGCCGCAGCTCGCGGACCACGGCGAAGCCCGCGACGCCGCCGCCCACCACCGCGACCGAGCCGGGCACGCCTGCCGGGGCCTCGACGTCGTGGCTCATGCGCCGGGGACGAGGTAGAGCTGGCCCTCGCGCTCCTCGACGCGGTGCACGCCGACGCCCTTGGTGGCGGGCAGGCAGAGCGCCTCGCCGGTGCGCAGGCAGAACTGCGCGGCGTGCAGCGGGCACTCCACCCGGTCGTCCTCGAGCCAGCCCTCGGCCAGCGAGGCGTCCTCGTGGGTGCACGTGTCGTCGATCGCGTGGAACTCGCCTGCGTCCGTGTGGAACACCGCGACGTCGTCCCTCGTCCCCGCCGTCGCCGCCGGGACGACGATCGCCTCGCCCTCCGGGACGTCCGCCGCCGCGCCGATGTGGATCGGCTCCGCCATGGTCTGCCTCCTCTGGTTCCCGGGCCGGGCGGCCCGTGGTGGTCTCCCGTCACCGTATCCCCCGGCGCGGACCCGACACCCCTCCGCTGTGCTCCGCCCCGGTGCCACACCGCGCCCACCTGTGAATGGATGAACCGGACATCACGGGGGCGTGAAATCACCCGACAAGCCTTCGAAAGATGTTCCCGGGAATGGTCGATCACGCTACGATCACGACGGCCTCTGGCCCTCATCCCGCCCTCACCACGCCACCGACCCGGGAAAGCGACACGGCCCGCGCCTGTCGTTCCTCGGGCACTCCACCTTCCGAAGGCATCCGCATGAAGATTCTCCCGCCGCGTTCCGCCGCGTCCCCCCGCCCGCTCGCGCCCGCCGTCGCGGTCGCCGCGCTCTCCGTCCTCGTCGGCGGCCTGCTCCCGCAGCCGCCGTCCGCGACCACGGAGGGCGCCCCCGACGCGCGCCCGCTCGACGACGCCGCCCGTGCCACGACCGCAGGGACGGCCACGACCCCCGCGTCGGCCGCTCCCGTCGAGGGCGCCGGCGTCGCGACCGTCCCGCAGGAGGGCGAGAACCTCGTCCCGGCCGAGGAGGCCCCGGCCGGCGTCGTGCTCGGCGAGCCCGTGGTGGACCGCCCGTTCACGGTGGCCGCCGCCGTGTGGGACGCCGCGGCGGACGACGCCGTCGAGCGCGTGGAGATCCGCGTGCGTCAGGACGGGGCCTGGGGCCCGTGGCAGGTCCTGGATCGGCCCGTCCTGCCCGAGGGCGCCGCCCCCGCGCGCACCGGCACGGACCCGTTCGTCGCGTTCGGCGCGGACGGCGCCCAGCTGCGCGTGACCACCGCCGACGGCGCAGCCCCGGCCGGCCTCGAGCTGTCCCTCATCGACCCGGGCACGGCCGCCACGGACGAGACCGTCGCGAGCGCGCACCCGGCGGTGGCCGCCGAGCAGGCCGCCGAGACCGCCGGTCTGCCCCGGGGCGTGAAGTCGAGCGCCGTCGTCGGGGGCGCGGAGCCCGCCGAGGCCCGCACCGTGGCCACGGCCTCGGACGCCCGCGCGAAGATCCTCCCGGACGTCATCACCCGCGCCCAGTGGGGCGCGGACGAGTCCTGGGCGGAGGACTCCCCGCAGTTCGACCAGGTGCGCGCGCTGACCATCCACCACACGGCCGGCACCAACGACTACTCGCGCGCCCAGGCCGTGGAGCAGATGCGCGGCATCTACGCGTACTACACGAAGACCCTCGGCTGGGGCGACTTCCCGTACCACCTGATCACGGACCGCTTCGGCAACATCTACGAGGGCCGCCGCGGCGCCCTGGACTCGAACCCGCTGGGCACGCACGCGGGCGGGTTCAACCGGGGCACGATGGGCATTTCCACGATGGGCAACTACGACGTGGTCGCCCCGTCCGAGGAGGTGGTGGACGCGATGGCCCGCGCCACCGCCTACTACCTGTACCGCGACGGCATCGACGCGCGCGGCCGGGTCACCCTGACCTCGGGCGGCAGCACGAAGTACGCCGCGGGCACCCCCGTCACCGTGGACACGATCTTCCCGCACCGGGCCACGTCCGCGACCGCGTGCCCGGGGCAGCACCTGATGGCCCGCTTCGACGACCTGCGGGACCGCGCCGAGGCCATCGCGACGGCGGCCGGCCAGCCGCCGACACCGGCCACCCCGGCTCCGACGCCGGCCCCGACGACCGCGCCGTCGACCGCCGGCACGTACACGGTGCAGCCGAACGACGGCTGGTGGACCATCGCCCGCCGCACCGGCGTGCCCGCGGCCACCCTCCAGGAGCTCAACGGCATGACCGAGGCGACCGTGCTCCACCCGGGCATGGTGCTGCGCACCGTCGCCGACCCGACCGCCCCGGAGCCCACCCCGATCACCACCGGCACCTACACGGTGCAGCCGAACGACGGCTGGTGGGTCATCGCCCGACGGACCGGCGTGTCCGCCGCGGAGCTCCAGCGGCTCAACGGCATGACGGCGTCGACCGTCCTGCACCCGGGGATGGTGCTCATCACGGCCGCCACGGCGCCGGCCGCCACGTACGTGGTCCAGGCGAACGACGGCTGGTGGCTCATCGCCCAGCGCACGGGCGTCTCCATGGAGCGCCTGCAACGCCTCAACGGCATGACGGTCTCGACCATGCTCCACCCGGGCATGGTGCTGCGCACCGCCTGAGCGCCCCGCCGGGACGACGTCGGCCCGCACCTGCGCGTGAAGGTGCGGGCCGCCGTCGTCGGTTGAGTTGTCACCGGTCGCAGGCCGCTGCACCCGGGATGAGTCAACCGACGTTGCTCCCCAGGACAAGTCGACGACGGCGCAGGCCTCCGGGAGCCCGTGGGGCCGGTGACTGCGGCGCGGCGGCTCAGTCCTCGAGCTTCTCGAACCGCACGCCGGGGTGCGCCGCCTCCAGCTCCTCCCACGTGATGCCGTGCAGCTCGCGGACCCGCACGACCCCGGAGGCGTCCAGCAGGAACACGCCCCGATCCGCGTAGATGCGGGAGACGCAGCCGACGCCGGTCAGGGGGAACGTGCACGCGGCCAGCAGCTTCGGATCGCCCTTCTTGGTGAAGAGATCCATCATCACGTAGGTGTCCTTGGCGCCGATCGCCAGGTCCATCGCGCCCCCGACGGCGGGGATCGCCCCGGGCTTGCCCGTGGACCAGTTGGCGAGGTCGCCCGTCGCGGAGACCTGGTAGGCGCCGAGGACGCACACGTCCAGGTGGCCGCCACGCATCATGGCGAACGAGTCGGCGTGATGGAAGTACGCGGCCCCGGGCAGCTCGGTGACGGGGATCTTGCCGGCGTTGATGAGGTCCTCGTCGATCTGCTCGCCCTCGGCCTGGGGGCCGAAGCCCAGCATGCCGTTCTCGGTGTGCAGGGTGACGTTCTTCTCCGCCTCCAGGTAGTTGGACACCGTGGTGGGCTGGCCGATGCCCAGGTTCACGAAGGAGCCGGGGGCGATGTCCGCCGCGATCGTCCGGGCGAGCTCGTCCTGGGTCAGCGGGGTGTCGGTCTGGGTGAAGCTCATGGCGCTCCTCACTTCCCCTCGGCGGCCTGCTCGGCCGCGGTGGTGGTGGCCGCGCACGGCTTGGGCCGGCCGGCGGCCAGGGCCTCGCGCTCCGCGCGCTCCTTCTCACCGGACGCCGTGGCGATCCGCACCACGGTGTCCGTGTAGATGCCGGGCGTGATCACGTGCTCCGGGTCGATGGGCTCCTCGCGGATCTCGTCCACCTGCACGATCGTGTGCTCGGCCGCGGCGGCCATGACGGGACCGAAGTTGCGGGCCGTCTTGCGGTAGACGAGGTTGCCGAAGCGGTCCGCCGCGTACGCCTTGATCAGGGCGACGTCGCCGCGGATCGGGGACTCGAGCACATAGTGCCTCCCGTCGATCTCGCGGACCTCCTTGCCCTCGGCCAGCGCGGTGCCGTAGCCGGTGGGCGTGAAGAACCCGCCGATGCCGGCCCCGCCGGCACGCAGCCGCTCGGCCAGGTTGCCCTGGGGCACGAGCTCCAGCTCGATCTCACCGGCGCGGTAGGCCTCGTCGAAGTGCCACGAGTCGGACTGGCGGGGGAACGAACAGATGATCTTGGCGACGCGAAGCTCCTTGATCAGCAGCGCCAGGCCCGCGTCCGCCTGGCCCGCGTTGTTGTTGACCACCGTGAGGCCGGTGGCCCCGGACTCGAGCAGCGCGTCGATCAGCTCCATCGGCTGCCCGGCGTCGCCGAACCCGCCGATCAGCACCGTGGCGCCGTCGGTGATGCGGGAGACGGCCTGCGCGGCCGTGTCCACGAACTCCAGCATGGGGACTCCTTCTGGGAGGGGGGGTCGGGTGGGTGCTCGGCCGGACGCGTCAGCGCGCGGCCACGTTCTCGAGGACGACGGCGATGCCCTGGCCCACGCCGATGCACAGCGCGGCCACGCCCCACCGCTCACCGGAGGCCTCGAGGCGGCGGGCCAGCGTGCCGAGCACGCGGGTGCCGGAGGCCCCGAGGGGGTGGCCGATCGCGATCGCGCCGCCCCAGGCGTTCACGATCTCCGGGTCCACGCCCCAGGCGTCCGTGCAGGCCAGGGACTGGGCGGCGAAGGCCTCGTTGAGCTCGACGGCGGCCACGTCCTTCCAGCCGATCCCGGCGCGGGACAGGGCCCGGTTCGCCGCCTCCACCGGCGCGTAGCCGAAGAAGTCGGGCTCGTTGGCGGCGGTGGCGCGGCCGGCGATGCGGGCCAGCGGCTCCAGGCCGAGCACGTCCGCGCCCGTCGCCGAGCCCAGGAGGGCGGCCGAGGCGCCGTCGTTCATGGGCGAGGCGTTGCCCGCGGTGACGGTGCCGTTCTCCCGGCGGAACACGGTGCGCAGGCCGGCGAGGGTCTCGGGGGTGGAGTCCGGGCGGACGGTCTCGTCCCGCTCCAGGTCCGTGCCGGACACGGCGGCCACGAGCGAGTCATACCGCCCCTCGTCCCACGCCCGCGCGGTGAGCCGGTGCGAGCGCGCGGCGAACTCGTCCTGGCGCTCGCGGGAGATGCCGAAGCGCTCGCGCAGCAGTTCCGTGGCCTCGCCGAGCGAGACGGTCCACTCCGGCGGCATCGCATCGTTGATCAGGCGCCAACCGAGCGTGGTGTTCGCCGCCGCCAGGTCGTGCATGGGGAACGGGCGAGTGGTCTTGGGCAGCACCCACGGGGCACGGGACATGGACTCCACGCCGCCCACGAGCACGACGTCCGCCTCCCCCACCTCGATCTGACGGGAGGCCATGATCGCCGCGTCCAGGGAGGATCCGCACAGCCGGTTGACGGTGGTGGCGGGGACGGTGACCGGCAGGCCGGCCAGCAGCGCGGCCATGCGGCCCACGTTGCGGTTCTCCTCCCCGGCCCCGTTCGCGTTGCCGAGCACCACCTCGTCGATCCGGTCCGGGCGGGCGCGGTCCGTGCCGGCCTCGATCGGGGCGCCGCGCACCTCGTCCGCCACGTCCTGCGCGCTCTCGCGGCGCAGCCCCGCCAGACCGGGGGCACGGTCCACGAGGGTCCGGAGCACGTGGGCGGCGAGGTCGTCCGGCCGGGAGCCGGCGAGCGCACCGCCGATCTTGCCGAAGGGGGTGCGGACGGCGTCGTACACATAGGCGTCCGTGACGGTCATGGCGGGGTCTCCTCTGCTGTGCGCTCGCGATCTCTCTCGCCGGTGACGCTAGCCCCGGCCCCGGACGCCGGGCCAGGAGAGTTCGTGCAACGCACACTTGTGCGCACAGCGAACGGTAGGCTCGCCGCATGCTCCCCAATCCCC
>NZ_JABFBA010000029.1:46409-89373 GCF_017168445.1 Micrococcus sp. KRD026
GCACGGCCAGTCCGGTGGCCAGGGCGCGCCCGGAGGCCCCCGTGCGCGCCCTGGCCACCGGACTGGCCGTGCTGCGGTCCTTCACCCCGGGCCGTCCGGCGCTGACCGTCTCCTCCGCCGCAGAAGCCGCCAGCATCACGCGCGCCACGGCGCGCCGTGTCCTGCACACGCTCGTCCACGAGGGCTTCGCGGTGCAGGAGGGCCGCGAGTTCCGACTCACTCCGCGGGTGCTCGAGCTCGGCCACGGCTACTGGACGGGCACATCGCTGGCGGAGCTGCTGCGGCCGGTGCTGGCCCGGGCTTCCCAGGCCCTCGAGCAGTCCTGCTCCGCCGCGGTGCTGGACGGGGCCTTCCTGCTCTACATCGCCCGCGTGCACACCGAGCGGATCATCCGGGTGAACCTCGACGTCGGCACGCGGCTGCCGGCGTTCCTCACCTCCATGGGCCGGGTCCTGCTCGCCGACCTGCCGCCGGCCGCCGCGCGTCGTCTGCTCCAGGGCACCCCGCGGACCCCGCGGACGCCGGAGACCGTGACGGACGTGTCCGCGCTGCTCGCCGAGCTGGCGCGGGTGCGGGAACAGGACCACGCCGTGGTCACGGCCGAGCTGGACCCCCATCTCAGCTCCGTGGCCGTGCCGGTGCGCGGGCCGGACGGCGCCGTGGTGGCCGCGATCAACACGGCCCTGCCCCACCGCTCCCCCGGTGCGGCCGGACCGAGCGCGGCCGAGCAGACGCGGGCCGCCGTCGACGCCGCCCTGCCGGTGCTGCGCGAGGCCGCGCGGGACGCCGAGGACGCCCTCGTGGCGCTGCGCCGCTGATCGGCCGTCACAGACCCGGCCTCTCCGCCCCCGGGCGCCCCCGGACCCCGCCCGCGGCCTACCCTGGAGGAGCCCGACCCGGGCCGCGACCGAGTCACGAGGAGATGAGACGAGCGCATGACCCGCCTGCCCGGTCTGCGTCCCCCGCGGTTCCTGGACCCGTGGCGTCGCCCGCTGGCCCCCCGTCTGCCCTGGCACGTGGTCCTCGCGGCCTCGATCGCGGGGGCACTGACCATCGCCACCCTCAGCCTCGGCGAGGACCTGGCCTCCGTGCCGCTGCTGGTGGGCGCCTTCGGCTCGTCCTGCGTGCTCGTGTTCCTCGTGCCGCACGGCCCGCACTCCCACCCCGCCAACGTGCTCGTGGGGCACGTGGTCTCGGCCGCATGCGGGATCGCCGTGATCTCCGTGCTGCCTCTGGCCTGGTACTCGCTCGCGGCCGGCATGGGCCTGGCCATGGCCGTCATGGCCGGGCTCCGTGTCATCCACGCCCCCGCGGGCGCCACCGCTCTGACGGTCATGCTGAGCAACGCGGACTGGCACTACCTGGTCACCCCGGTGCTCGCCGGGGCGCTGGTCCTCACCGCGTGCGCGCTGCTGTACCGCCGCCTGATGTGGCGGGTGATCGGGCCGGCGGAGTGAGCCTCCAGGCTCAGAGCGGCCGGCCGGCCGCCAGGTCCTCGTCCACCTCCGCGAACACCCGCTGGGCCAGTGCGAAGGCGATGTTCGCGGCCGGGACCGAGGCGTAGATCGCGGTCTGCAGCAGGATCTCCCGGATCTCCTCCCGGCTCAGCCCGTTGCGCAGGGCGGCACGCAGGTGCATGGCGCACTCGTCCCAGTACCCGCCCGAGACCATCGCCGTGATGGTCACCGCCGAGCGCATCCGCCGGTCCAGGCCGGGCCGCGTCCAGATGGTGCCCCAGGCGTACCGGGAGATGAGGTTCTGGAAGTCCTCCGTGGTCTCGTCCTTCTTCGCCTCCGCGCGGTCCACGTGGGCGTCCCCGAGCACCTCCCGGCGCACGGCCATGCCGGCGTCGAGGACCTCCTGCGCCGTGCGGTCCATCTGGTGCCCGATCGGGGCCTGGCCGCCGCTCACCGCACCCGCCAGGAACGCGCGCAGGGCCTCGGCCGTGGCCTCCGGCTGCTCGAGGGGGGCCTGGTGCGCGGCGTCGTCGAACGTGACCACCGTGGTGCCGTGGACCGCCGCGGCGATCTCCTCGCCGGCCGCCGGCGGCGTGACCGTGTCGTGGGCGCCGTGCACGGTGAGCACGGGGACGGTGATCGTGGCGAGGCGTTCGCGCACGTCGAAGTCGCCGAGCGCCTCGCACAGCCGGGCGTAGGAGTGCCGGTCGGCCTCCTGCAGCGTGTGCAGCAGGGCCGTGGCGCGCTCCGGATGGCGCTCGATGAACCCCGGGGCGAACCAGCGCTCGGCCGAACCGGCCACCATGGTCGGCGTGCCGGCCCGCTCGACCAGCTCGGCACGCTCCCGCCAGGCCTGCGGCTCGCCGATCCTGGCGGCCGAGCAGATGACGGCCACCCCGGCGATCTCGTCGGCGTGGTCGAGGGCCAGCTGCAGCGCCACACAGCCGTTGAGCGAGACACCGGCGAAGAACACCGGCACCTCCGCCGGGATCGAGCCCTCATCCCGCAGGCGGGCCACGGCGGCGACGACGGCGTCCGCCAGCTCGGCGATCGTGCACGGCTCGGCCTGGGGGGCGGAGGCGCCGTGGCCGGGCAGGTCGTAGCCGACGACGAAGGTGTCCTCGCCCATGCGCTCTGCGGCGAGGGACCACAGCGCGTGCGCGCCGGTGCCGAGGCCGGCGCCCACCACGAGGACACGGGCGGGCGACAGCGCGGCATGCAGGAGGGTGGTGGTGACGGTGGGCTGGCCCATGCGACATCCTTCCGGTCGGGGTCGGGCTCCCCGCGGCGGGCGGGGCTCTGCTGATCGATCCTGGCAGGGCGGTCCGCCCGACGCAGGGGGGTGACGTCTCGCGGCTCAGTCAGCCGCGAGGTCGGTATGGGCGGCCACAATGCGGTCCACCAGCGCGGCCGCCTCGCCGGTGTAGCCGGCCGGATCGCACAGCTCCGCGAGGCGGTCGTCTCCGACGGACGCGGGCACGGCGGCGCGCAACAGCGCACCGAACTCACCGCGGCCGGCCAGGGCGTCGTCGACGACGGCGTGGATCGCGTCCCGGCCCGCGCCGGGCCGCCCCGCGGCCGCGTCGATCATGGGGGCGAGCTCGGCCACGAGCCGCTCGGAGACCAGCGCCGGTCCCGTGCGGCCGAGGTTCTGCCGCATCCGGTCCTCGTCCACGCGCAGACCCGCGGTGAGCTCACGGGTGAGCGCGGCGGCCCCGCCGGCCAGCCGGAGCAGCTGCCGCAGCGCGGGCCACTCCGCGTGCCACGCGCCGGACGGGCGGTCGTCATCGGCGGCGCCGGCGGCCGTGTGGACCTGCGCGAGCACGCCGGGCGCGGACAGGGCCGCCGAGCGGACCAGCACGGACAGCACCGGGTTCTGCTTGTGCGGCATCGCCGAGGAGCCACCCCGCCCGGGGGCCGTGGGCTCGCCCAGCTCGCCGATCTCGATGCGCGCCGCGATCAGCACGTCGTTGGCGATCCGGCCACACGCGGCGACGACGTCCGCGAGCGCGGCGGCCACGCCCGTGACGGCCATCCGGTTGGTGTTCCACGGGGCGGGCGGAGCGCTCAGGCCCAGCTCCGCGGCCAGGTCCTCGACGAGGTCGAACGCGGTGACCTCGTCGGCGAGCCCACCGGCGCGGCGGGCTCGCTCGACGTGACCGGCGAGCGAGGCCAGCGTGCCGGCGGCCCCACCCCACTGGATCGGCAGGTCCGTCGTGGCGCGCTCGAGGCGCCGGGTGGCCTGCGCGAGCCCGTCGAGCCAGGTGGCGGCGCGCAGCCCGAAGGTCGAGGGCAGGGAGTGCTGCGTGAGCGAACGGGCGACCATGGGCGTCGTCCGGTGCGTCAGTGCGAGCCGGGACAGGGCGCCGGCGGCGGCCCGCAGGTCCGCCGTCAGGTCGCGCGCGGTGCGGGCCACCATCAGCATCAGGGCCGTGTCGACCACGTCCTGGCTGGTGGCCCCGAGATGCACGGTGGCGGCAGCGCCGGCCGGCAGTCGTGTGCGCAGCGCCCGCAGCGTGGGGATCAGCGGGTTGCCGCCGCCCTGCGCGGCGCGGGCGATCGCCGCCGGGTCGTACTCCGCCGGGTCGCAGGCGGCTCGCACCTGCTCGGCCTCGGCGGTGGAGGCGAGCCCGCGCCGGGCGAGGACGTCCACCCACGCCGCCTCGACCTCCAGCAGGTGGCCGAGGACGGCGCGGTCCGACGTCGTCTCCGCCACCGTGCCGGCCGCCCAGACGGGGCTGAGCAGGCCGATGTCGGCGGTGGGCCCCAGGGGGTCGACGGCCGCCATCAGCCGTGCCTCGGGTACTCGATGCCGGGGAACTGGAGGAAGACCGTCTCCTTGTCCGCGTGCTCGCCGCGGCCCTGGATCCAGATGTCGAACTTCAGGGAGCCGTCGTCGAGGCGCTCGGCCACGAGGGTGCGGCGCCGCTCCTCGGGCAGGGAGGCCAGCAGGGGGTCCCGCTCGAGGGCCTCGGCGTCCTCGGGCAGGTAGACGCGCGTGTGGAGCTTGTTCAGCAGGCCCCGGGCGAACAGCACGAGGTGGATGAAGCGCGCCGTGCCCTCGCCGGTCGCCCCGGGTTCGACGGTGGAGAACGTGTACGTGCCGGCGTTGTCCACGGTGGCCCGGCCCCAGCCGGTGAACGTGAAGCCGTCGCGCAGGAGGGAGCCCTCCTCCTGGGCGATGGCGCCCTCGGCATCCGGCTGCCAGATCTCCAGCATCGCGTCCGGGATGGGGTCACCGTTGCCGTCGTAGACCGTGCCGGTCAGGCGCAGCGCGTCCGCGCGGCCGGGCGGGACGAGGTTCTGGCCGTCGCGGAAGGGCAGGTGCACCTGCTCATAGCCGTCCGCGTACCCGAAGAACGGGCCGATGGTCTGGCCCGGCGTCGGGATGAGCGTGCCGTCCGGGGCGCGTTCGGTGTTCTCGTCGATCCGCATCAGTGATCGCCCTCCTCGTCTTCCATCCACGTGCGCTGGCTGCCGGTCAACACGATGTCCCACCAGTAGCCGGTGTTCCACTCGTGGCTGGTCACGGAGTGGTCGTAGGTGGCCACGAGGCGGTCGCGTGCCTTCTGGTCCGTGATGCCCTGGTAGATCGGGTCCAGCGGGAACAGCGGGTCGCCCGGGAAGTACATCTGGGTGATCATCCGTTGCGTGAAGTCGGTGCCGAAGAGGGAGAAGTGCACGTGGGCGGGGCGCCACGCGTTGTGGTGGTTCTTCCACGGGTAGGGCGCCGGCTTGATGGTGGTGAATTCATAGCGGCCCTCGGCGTCGGTGAGGGTGCGGCCCACGCCCGTGAAGTTGGGGTCCAGGGGGGCCGGGTGCTGGTCGCGCTTGTGCACGTAGCGGCCGGCCGCGTTGGCCTGCCAGATCTCCACGAGCTGGTGACGGACCGGCCGGCCGGCGCCGTCCAGCACGCGGCCGCGGATCTTGATGCGCTCGCCGATCGGCTCGCCGTTCTGGCCGACGGTCAGGTCCGCCTCGAGCGGGTGCACGTCGCGGTGGCCGAAGGCCGGGGACCACAGCTCCACGGTCTCGGGGTCGGCGTGCACGAGCGACTTGGTGGGGTGGCGGAACACAGACGAGCGATAGGGCGGGAAGTCGAGCCGCGGCTGGGTCTCGCCCTGGGCCTGGGCGTGGGCCACCGCGATCTCCTCACTGATCTGCCCCTGCGAATCGCGGGTGGCGGCTGGGTCGAGCACGTGGGCGCTGTCGAACGTGTCGTCGTCCTTGGCCTGGGCGGCGATGCTCACGTCGGCTCCTTTCTCTGCGGGGTCGGGGATCGGTCGGGCTCAGGCGGAGGGCCAGCCGGTGTACTGCTCGGCGAGGAACTGCCGTCCGTAACGGGACTGGACCACGTTGCGGAGCTCACCGCGCACGCGCATGTCCTCGAACTCCGAGGCGTCCGGGCGGGCGTGGAGCATGGTGGTCATCCAGTAGGAGAAGTTCTGGGCCTTCCACACGCGGGCCAGCGCCGTCTCCGAGTAGGCGTCGAGCAGGTCGCGCGAGCCCGTGGCGGCCCACGACTCGAGCGCCTCGGCCAGGACGCGCACGTCCGCGAAGGCGAGGTTCAGGCCCTTCGCGCCGGTGGGCGGGACGGTGTGTCCGGCGTCGCCGGCGAGGAAGACGTTGCGGTGACTCAGCGGTGTGCGCACATAGGAGCGGAACCCGAGCACCGTCTTGTCGATGATGGGGCCGGTCTTGAGGGTGAAGCCGTCCGGCCCGGCCACGATGCTCTGCAGCCGGTCCCAGATCCGGTCGTCGGACCAGTCCTCCACGCGGGTCGAGGGGTCGCACTGGAAGTACATGCGCTGCACGGTCTCCGAGCGCTGCGAGATCAGGCCGAAGCCATGCTCGGAGCGGGCGTAGATCAGCTCCGGCGAGGACTTGGGCGCCTCGGCGAGGATGCCGAACCAGGCGAAGGGGTACGCGTGGAAGTGGTCCTCGCCCTCGGTGTCGCGCTGGAGGGCCTTGCGCACGGTGGAACGCGAGCCGTCGGCGCCCACGAGGATGTCGCAACGCAGTTCCTCGACCGGCCCCTCCTCGCCACCGGCCACGGAGCGGAACCGGACGCCGGGGGTGTCCGAGTCGACGTCGAGCACCTCGAGCACCTCGGTTTCGAAGCGGACGTCGCCGCCGTCGCGCCGCCGCGCCGCGGCCAGGTCGACGAAGACCTCGTTCTGCGCGTACAGGGTGACCGTGGCACCCACGAGCTCCGGGAAGTCCAGGGCGTGCGACTCGCCGTCGAAGCGCAGGATGATGCCGCGGTGCTCGTCGCCCACCGTCCTCACCCGGCCGTCGACGCCCATGTCCGTCAGCATCTCCACGCTGGGCTGCTCGAGGATGCCCGCGCGGTGGGTGTGCGCGATGGTCTCGGGGTCACGGGACTCGAGGACGACGTTGTCGATCCCCTGCCGCGCGAGCAGGTGGGAGAGCATCAGGCCGGCGGGCCCGCCGCCGACGATGCCGACGCGGGTGCGGGTCACGGGGGGCTGGGTCATGGCGTCCTTTCCGGGGGACGTCACCGGGTCACCGGTCGGGCCGGGCGGGTCGGGCCGCGCTGCCGGGGCCGGCGGCGGAGGTCCCGACCATCCTGTGGCGCAGGACACGGCCCGCGCCCGGCCGTTCTCACTCAGTGAGAATGGCCGCCGAGTCCGCGGGCGATCCCCCGGGCGGCCGTCATCAGCAGGGGCGGCACCCCCGGGGTGTACGGCGCCTCGCGGGGGACGACGACCCCGAGCGCGGCCGCCGCCACGCCGTCGGCCCCGCGGACCGGCACGGCGACCCCCCGGGACTCCTCGTCCAACGCGCCGTCCACGGCCGCGTACCCCTCCCGCCGCACATCCGCCAGAAGCGCTCGCAGCCGCGGCTCGCTGGGCGTGGCCACCCGCGCCCGCACGCCCGCGGGCACCGCACGCCCCGACTCGAGGGGATGGTGATCCACGACGGCGCCGAGCCGGTCCCGGTGCCGGGCGATGAACCGCTCCGCCGTCTCGACCGGGGCGTGGGCGAGCAGCACGAGTCCCAGGGCGGTGGTGAACGGCGGCAGCCGACCCGCGACGTCCGCCTGGTTCACCACGGCCCCCTGGGAGGAGAGCCGGGCGAGCACGAGGACGCCGTCGTCGTCGAGGACCGCGAGCTGCGTGTGCTGCCGCAGGACCGACTGCACGTCCACGAGGAACGGCATGGCCGTCCGGGCCAGGGACATGCTCGGCGCGCTCCGGGAGGCCATCTCCCACAGCCGCAGGCCGGGCCGGACCACGCCGTCCTCGTCCTTCTGCAGCAGCTCGGCGCGCACCAGCCGGTCCACCCACCGATAGGCGGTGGCCAGGGGCAGCTCGGTGCGCCGGGCCAGGGCCGCCACGGTCAACACCGGACGCTCCGCGTCGAACGCGAAGCGGACCCGGATCAGCCGGTCCAACGTGCCGCTCGCGCCGGCCCGCTCACGTCAGGAAGTCGCGCGCGACCTCGAGGAAGCGGTCGTTGGCCTCCTTCTCGCCGATGCTCACGCGCACGCCCTCGCCCGCGAACGCCCGGACGGACAGGGCCTGGGCCTGGGCGGCCTCGGCGAACGCCTGCGTGCGCTCGCCGAGCGGCATCCACACGAAGTTGGCCTGCGAGGAGGGCAGGTCCCAACCGGCCTCGGCCAGGGCGGCGGCGACGCGCTCGCGCTCGTCGACGACGACCTGCACGCGCTCGAGGACCTCGTCCAGGTGCTCGAGCGAGGCGATCGCGGCCTCCTCCGCCACCGTGGACACCGCGAACGGGGTGGCCACGGTGCGCAGGGCCTTGGTGATCTCCGGCTGCGAGACCGAGTAGCCCACGCGCAGATTGGCGAGGCCGTGGGCCTTCGAGAAGGTGCGCAGCACGACGACGTTCGCGTGCTTGCGGTACATCTCCAGGCCCTTGACCGCGTCCTCGTCGCGGACGAACTCCACGTACGCCTCGTCGATGACCACGAGGATGTGCGCGGGCACGCGCGCCAGGAAGTCCTCGACCTCGGCGGTCGTGAGCACGGGGCCGGTCGGGTTGTTGGGGGTGCAGAGCAGGATCACGCGGGTCCGCTCCGTGATCGCCTCCAGCATGGCCGGCAGGTCGTGGCGGTGGTCCGCGGTGAGCGGCACCTGCACGTCCACGGCACCGGCGGTGCGGACCACGATCGGGTAGGCCTCGAAGGAGCGCCACGCGAAGATCACCTCGTCGCCCTCCCCCGCCTCGCCGTGGCCGGCGAAGGCGGTGATGACCTGGGCCAGGGCGCCGAGGGAGCCGGCACCCGTCACGACGTCGTCCGCCGGGACGTCCAGGTGCGCGGCCAGGGCCTGGCGCAGGCCGGTGGAGAGGGTGTCCGGGTAGCGGCAGAGGGTGCTGGGCGCGCCCTCCGGGCCGGTCACGACCTGACGCACCCGGTCGATCACGCCGGGCACGGGCGCGTAGGGGTTCTCGTTCGAGGAGAGCTTGTAGGGGTGCAGGCCCGGGACGGCGACCGGCGGCTTGCCGGCGGCGTACGGCGGCAGCATGCCGACCTTCTTGTGGGGCGCGACCACGGCGGGCGTCTGCTGTGCGTCATCAGTCATGGCCACCAGGGTAATGCGGGCCGCGGACGCTGTGATCCGCCGCACGGGCCCCGGACGCGGCGCCCCGGGGTTCAGGCTGCGCCGAAGGCGACGGCGACGGCCCGGGCCGCCTCACCGAGCCGGTCTCCGAGGCGCGCGGGGTCCTCCGGCCGCGTCGCGTAGACCACGGCGAGGGCGGCGGGCAGCTGGCCCGGGACCCGCAGCGGCACGGCGACCGAGGAGACGCCGGTGATGACCTCGTCGGAGCTGACGGCCCAGCCGCGCTCCCGCACGTCGTCGAGCTCGGGCCGCTCGGGCGGGGCCCCGCTGGGCAGCCGCGCCCACTCCTGTCCGGTCAGGGCGACGGCGATCGCCATCCCCGGCGCACCGACCCCGAGGGGGTGCCGGGTCCCCGGCCGCTGCGTGACGAGGTTGCCGCTGGGCGGCTCGGCCGTGGCCAGGGTGAGGCAGTGGGCCCCGTCCCACACCACCAGGAACGCGGTCATGCCCAGGTCGGTGGAGACGGCGGTCAGGTGCGGCATGGCCGCCGCGCGCAGATCCTGCTCCACCCGGCGGGCGAGGACGGCCAGGCCGGGGGCGGCGTGGACGCGGCCGAGGCCGTCGCGGCGCAGCAGGCCGTGGGCCTCGAAGGTGCGCAGCATGCGGTAGGCGACCGAGCGATGGACGCCCAGGCCGTCGGCGAGGTCGGCGATGGTGGGCGGCTCGGGCGCTTCCACGACGGTCTCGAGCAGGGTGAGCGCGCGGGAGAGCGTCTGGGAGGGTGCGCCCTCCCGGACCGGGCCGTCGTCGTGCTCCGCCATCCGTGCTCCTCGCCTCGCGTGCCGGACGTGACGCACCCGGGGCGCGGTCGGCCCGCGCGCCGGTTGTGAACCCGATCACGTCCGCGTACAGTCTGGCACACATGTGTTCCCAGGGAGAACACCGTGTTCTCTGAGAGAACACACCGTCGGGTGGCACGTGCCGCGCAGCGACATCCCCCCGCAGCGAAAGGACCCCCATGCTCTTCCACCACCACGGCTACGTCTCCACGAACCCGCGCGTCCAGGTGGCGGCCGGCATCGGCCTGGACCGCCCCGCCGAGCTGCCGGACGAGATGGACGTGCTGATCGTCGGCTCTGGCCCGGCCGGCATGATCGCCGCCGCCCAGCTCGCGATGTTCCCGGACGTCCACACCCGCATCATCGAGCGCCGCCCCCACCGCCTCGAGATCGGCCAGGCGGACGGCATCCAGGCCCGCTCCGTGGAGACCTTCCAGGCCTTCGGCTTCGCGAGCGAGATCATCGACGAGGCCTTCGACCTGACCTCCATGGCGTTCTGGAACCCGGCCGAGGACGACGCGGACACGATCGTGCGCACCTCGCTGGCCGAGGACGACCCGGAGGGCGTCTCCGAGTTCCCGCACCTGATCGTGAACCAGGCCCGCATCCTGGACTGGTTCGCCGAGTACATGAAGAACTCCCCCACCCGCGCGCGGCCGGACTACGGCTGGGCCTTCGAAACCCTCGAGGACACGAACGACGGCGAGCACCCCGTGCTCGTGACCCTGCGCCGCACCGTGGACGCCGAGGGCAACGCCCTCGAGGACCCCGCCTCGGGCCCGACCCGCCAGGTGCGCGCCAAGTACGTGGTGGGCGCGGACGGCGCGGGCTCTCGCGTCCGCAAGGCGATCGGCCACACCCTGACCGGCGACGCCGCGAACCACGCGTGGGGCGTCATGGACGCGCTGGCCGACACGGACTTCCCGGACATCCGCACCAAGTGCGCGATCCACTCGTCCAGCGGCTCGATCCTCCTGATCCCCCGCGAGGGCGGCCACCTGTTCCGCATGTACGTGGACCTCGGCGAGGTCCCGGCGGACGACGACCACAGGGTGCGCCAGACCCCGCTCGAGGAGATCATCCGCCGGGCCCAGCAGATCCTGCGCCCCTACACGCTGGACGTGAAGGAGGTCGCCTGGCATTCGGTGTACGAGGTGGGCCACCGCCTCACCTCGGGCTTCGACAACCGCGAGCGCGTGGCCCACCCCAACGTGTTCCTGCTCGGCGACGCCTGCCACACCCACTCCGCGAAGGCCGGCCAGGGCATGAACGTGTCCATGCAGGACGGCTGGAACCTCGGCTGGAAGCTCGGCCAGGTGCTCTCCGGGATGGCCCCGGTCGAGCTCGTGCCGACCTACTCGGAGGAGCGCAAGGAGATCGCCAAGAACCTGATCGACTTCGACAAGGAGTGGTCGACGCTCATGGCCAAGCCCACCTCCGAGCTGGGCGACCCGAACGAGGTGGCCGAGTTCTACACGAAGACCGCCGAGTTCCCGGCCGGCTTCATGACGGAGTACCGGCCCTCCCTCCTCACCACGGACGCCACCGGTCAGGCGCTGGCGCAGGGCTACCCCATCGGCAAGCGCTTCAAGTCGGCGCTGGTGGAGCGCTCGTGCGACACCAACGTCAAGCACCTGGGCCACCTGCACCGCGCGGACGGCCGTTGGCGCGTGTACGTGTTCGCCGACGCCGCCTCCCCGCGCGCCGAGGATTCGAAGGTCGCGGCGTGGGCGAAGGCGATCGTGGAGGACCCGCGGTCCTTCCGCAACCGCCACACCCCGTCGGACGGGCCGGAGGACGCCTGCTTCGACATCAAGGTCGTGTACCAGCAGAAGCAGACCGAGTTCGCCCACCCGGACGTGCCGTCGATCTTCCGGCCGACCACCGGCTCCCTCGGCCTGCACGACCTGAACAACATCTTCGCCACGTGCCGGCCCACGCACGGCGAGGACATCTTCGAGGCCCGCGGCATCAGCCGTGACGGCGCCGTCGTCGTGGTCCGCCCGGACCAGTACGTCTCCGGCGTCTTCGGCCTGGACGAGGTCGACCGCCTGAACGCGTTCTTCGCGGGCGTGCTGCTCGACGCGAACTGAGCGGGCGGCGGCGGGCGCCCCGCCGCCGGCGCGCTCACCGGGATCCCGGGGGCAGGTGGTCCCGCTCGGGCGGCGTGCGGCGCAGGCGCACCGCCCGGCTCGAGGCCACGGTGCCGGCGGTCAACCCGGCCAACGCGGCGGAGAGCCCGGCGACCTCCGCCCGGGACGCGGGCTCGGCGGCCTCGAACTGCCGGATCAGGTCCACCTGGGCGTCGAAGTCGTGGGCGGCGCCCAGGTCGTCCTCGACCGCCAGCGGAGAGGCGGTCCGGAAGCCACCCCCGGGCGCATCCCATCCGTGGCCGGCCGGGTGGAAGACCACCTCGGCCCGGCGCGACGAGACGGGGGTGGGCGCCCCGTCCGCGGCGACGGCCAGGTCCCCGTCCGAGGAGAACTCCAGCACCGCGGTCCGCCCGGTCTCCACCGCGTTGCCGGACGGAGCCCCGATCGTCATGACGCCGGCCACGGGATACACGGACGTGAAGTCCTCGCGCCCGGCCAGGTTGACGGCGTGCACCCCGCCCTGGGAGTAGCCGGCCAGGACGAGCGGGGCGCCGTGCGGGACGCCGGCCGCCTCGAGCGCCGCCCGCACCGCCGGGGCCGTGACCTCGGACCCGGAGCCGAGGGCGTCCAGCAGCCCGCCGGCGTCCCACGGGTCGGTCGACTCGGGATCCGGGATCAGGCCGCCGCGGGTGCCCGGCAGGCCCACCACCCAGGCGCGGCTCCCGTTCTCTCGCACCACCTCCGTGACCGTGAGGTCGCCATCCCCCTCCTCTCGCGGGATGAGCGAGGCCAGCCCCGTGGCCGAGCCGTCCAGCAGGGCGGGCGCCGTCGGCCGGTCCTGCGGCGCCCCGTGCGGGGTCACCGCGCCCCGGGGCGCCGCGCCGGCGAGGGTCAGGGCGTCCGCCGCCACGGTCCACGCCTCGTCCGGGGAGACCCGCAGCGCCTCGGTGAGGTCCGACGCGGCATCCGTCCCCTTCTTCGCCGCGGAGGAGACGGGCCGTTTCAGCACCCGCTTCTGCGCCCTCGTCAGCATCTTCACGTCGATCCGCGCCAGGGCCGCGAGCAGGGGGAACCCGGCGGCCGTGAGCAGGGCGGCCACGATGGCCTCGGGCACCGCCTGGGCGAGGTCCTGCACGAGCCGCTCCGCCTCGCGGGTGGTGAGGCCGTCATGGCCGTCCCGCCAGAGCAGCGCCGGCAGCTCTCCCAGGGAGGCGTCCTCGGCGGCCGTGATGCCGGCCGCCGCGCGCTCGGCCTCCTCGTAGCGGGCCGCCGCCGAGAGCAGGTCACGGTGCAGCTCGGCGCACTGCTCCGACAGGCTCCGCACCCGGCCGACCGCCTCCACCAGCCGGTCCTGCAGCAGGGCGGCGGAGGCGAGCCACGTGGCCGTCCGGCCCAGCCCGAAGGCGGCCGCGTCGACCTGCCACGAGGCTCCGGCCGCCTCGTCGGCGGCGTGCTCGTGCCGCCCGGCCACGACGCGCATCTCCTCGACCTCCGCGTAGATCGAGCCCGGTCCGCCGTGCGTGCTGAAGGCCACCGCCCCCGGGCCCGCACCTCGCCCGCCGGTCACGCCGCCACCGCCAGCGAGCGCAGGACGGCCAGCGCGGTCTCCTCGGCCGCGCGCTGACGGGCCTCCGCGTCCCGGCGTGCGTCCTCCGCCTCCCGCTCGGCGGTGGCCCGCAGGGCGAGCCACTCCCCGGCCTCCCGTTCGAGCTCCGCCGCCAGGGTCGCCGCCCGCCGCACGGCCTCCCCATAGGCGCCGGCGGCCTCCCCGCGCCATGCCGTGTGCATCGCCGAGCGCACGTCCGTGGCGGCGCTGACCAGCCCGCCCAGCGCCGTGCGCAGCTGCGTCTGGGCCACGGCGAGGTCGGCGAGGGCCTGCTCGGCGGTCTCCCGCTCGCGCCGGGCGGGGTCGGCCCACGCGGCCAGGCGGGCGGCGTCGTCGTCGAGTCCGGCGGCCCGCAGGGCCGTGGCGATCTGCTGAGGTCCGATGAGGGGTGACATGCGGCCACCGTAGGGAGGGCCCGGGTCCCGCGACCGCGGCAAGGGGCGATCCGGGGATGGGGGACGCCGTGGGGACGCCTGTGCAGGAGCGAACCGTCCCGCACCGTCCCGAGGGCCGCGTCGCACCCGGGTCGTGCCGGCTCCGGTGTGTTGACCGAGGTCACACCCTGGCCTATCCTGAACGAGCGGTCAGTAATTCGATGCGCCCCGGCGTGCCCTGACCACGGAACCAGCCCGCACTCAGCGTGAGGTGATCCCCATGACGCAGACCAGCTCCCCCCAGCACCTGGCCTCCGTCCCGTCCCCCGAGGATGCGGCCGGCCAGGAGAACTTCGATCGCCTGATCGCGGAGGACTCGCGCATCGAGCCCCGCGACTGGATGCCCGAGGCGTACCGCAAGTCCCTGACCCGCCAGGTCTCCCAGCACGCGCACTCCGAGATCATCGGCATGCAGCCGGAGGCCAACTGGATCACCCGCGCCCCCTCCCTGAAGCGCAAGGCGATCCTGATGGCCAAGGTCCAGGACGAGGCCGGCCACGGCCTGTACCTGTACTCCGCCGCCGAGACCCTCGGCACCCCGCGGGACGAGCTGAACGAGCAGCTGCTCTCCGGCCGCGCGAAGTACTCCTCGATCTTCAACTACCCGGCCCGCACCTGGGCGGACATGGGCGCGATCGGCTGGCTCGTCGACGGCGCCGCGATCTGCAACCAGGTGCCGCTGTGCCGCGCCTCCTACGGCCCGTACGGCCGCGCGATGGTGCGCATCTGCAAGGAGGAGTCGTTCCACCAGCGCCAGGGCTGGGAGATCCTCTACGAGCTCTCGCACGGCACCCCGGAGCAGAAGCAGATGGCCCAGGACGCCGTGGACCGCTTCTACGGCCCGGCCCTGCAGATGTTCGGCCCGCCGGACGAGGACTCCCCCAACTCCCGCCAGTCCATGGCCTGGAAGGTCAAGCGCTTCTCCAACGACGACCTGCGCCAGCGCTTCGTGGACATGATCGTCCCGCAGGCCGAGGCCCTCGGCCTCACCCTGCCGGACCCGGACCTGAAGTGGAACGAGGAGCGCGGCCACTACGACTTCGGCGAGCTGGACTGGGAGGAGTTCATGTCCGTGATCAAGGGCGACGGCCCCATGAACACCCAGCGCATGGCCCGCCGCATCCAGGCCCACGAGGAGGGCGCCTGGGTCCGCGAGGCCGCCGCCGCCTACGCCCGCCGCCAGGCCGAGCAGAACGCGCCGGCCGAGACCCACCTGATCGGAGCCTGACCCATGAGCGAGACCACCGCCGCCTCCCACGCCTGGCCCCTGTGGGAGGTCTTCGTCCGCGCCAACCGCGGCCTCTCCCACGTGCACGCCGGCTCGCTGCACGCCCCGGACGCCACCCTGGCGCTGCGCAACGCGCGTGACCTGTACACCCGCCGCAACGAGGGCACCTCCGTGTGGGTCGTCCCGGCCGAGGCCATCGCGGCCTCCGACCCGGACTCCAAGGGCGGCTTCTTCGAGTCCGCGCAGGGCAAGTCCTACCGTCACGCCACCTACTACCAGCAGTCCGAGGGGGTGCCGCACCTGTGAGCTTCGCGACCAACGACTCCGCCACGAGGCACTCCGCGGGCGTGGCCATCACCGCCGAGGAGATCGCGGCGGGCGAGCAGAAGGCGAGCGACGACGTCGCCCGCTACGCCCTCGCCCTCGGCGACGACGCCCTGATGCTCGGTCAGCGCCTGTCCTGGTGGATCTCGCGCGCCCCGGAGCTCGAGGAGGACATCGCCCTGGGCAACATCGCCCTGGACCTCGTGGGCCACGCCCGCTTCCTCCTCTCCTACGCCGGCACCGCGTGGGGCAAGACCGAGGACGAGCTCGCGTACTTCCGCGACGAGGAGGAGTTCCGCTCCGTCCGCCTCGTGGAGGCCGAGAACGGCGACTTCGCCAAGACCATCGCCCGCCAGCTGTACTACTCCTTCTACTCGTACGAGCTGTACACCCGCCTGCGCGAGTCCACGGACCCCACGCTCGCCGCCATCGCGGACAAGGCCCTCAAGGAGGTCCTGTACCACCAGGACCACGCCGCCCTGTGGCTGCAGCGCCTGGGCCTGGGCACCGAGGAGTCGAAGCGCCGCATGCAGCGCGGCCTGGACGAGCTGTGGCCCTACGTGGCCGAGCTCTTCCACGACGACGACGTCGTCCGCGCCCTCGCCGAGCAGGGCGTCGCCGTGCTGCCGTCCTCGCTGGAGGAGCCCACGATGACCCGCATCCGCGCGGCCATCGAGGAGGCCGGCCTGACCGTGCCGACGACGGGCACCGCCCGCGGCGGCGACCGTTCCGGCGCCATGAGCGAGTACCGCGGGTACATCCTCGCGGAGATGCAGTCCCTGGCGCGCCGTCACCCGGGAGCGACCTGGTGACCACCGCCAGCGAGCTGCGCCCCGCCGATCCCGCCGACGCGCGGGTCTGGGATGCGGCCTCCACCGTGCACGACCCGGAGATCCCCGTGCTGTCCATCGCGGACCTCGGGATTCTCCGGGAGGCACGGGTCGAGGGCGAGAGGGCCGTCGTCGTCATCACGCCCACCTATTCCGGCTGCCCCGCCATGGACACCATCACCACGGACGTCACCCGCGCGCTGGAGCGCGCCGGATTCCCCGACGCCGAGGTGCGCCTGGTGCTCCAGCCGGCGTGGACCACGGACTGGATGACGGAGGAGGGCAAGGCCAAGCTCAACGAGTACGGCATCGCCCCGCCCGTCGCGCGCGCCACGGACGGCCCGATCAGGATCGGCATGGCCGTGAAGTGCCCGCGCTGCCACTCCCTGAACACCCGCGAGATCACCCGCTTCGGCTCCACCTCCTGCAAGGCCCTCTACACCTGCCGGGAGTGCCTCGAGCCCTTCGACTACTTCAAGGTGCACTGATGACCGAGACCACCGACGCCCCCACCACAGGCAAGCGCCGCGCCACGTTCAACACCCTCGAGGTGTCCGAGCTGCGCCGCCTGACCGACGACTCCGTGGAGGTCACCTTCGCGGTGCCCGAGGAGCTCGCCGACGACTACGACTACGTGCCGGGTCAGTACGTGGCCCTGCGCAAGGAGCTCGACGGCGCCGAGGTGCGCCGCTCCTACTCGATCTGCGCCGTCCCGAAGCGCGGCGAGATCCGCGTGGCCGTGAAGAAGGACATCGGCGGCAAGTTCTCCACATGGGCCAACGAGAGCCTCGAGGTCGGCGAGAAGATCGACGTGATGAACCCGCAGGGTGCGTTCACGTCCCGCACGCACGTCACCTCCCTCAACGACGCCCAGAAGGTGGCCGCGGAGAAGGTCGCGGAGAACAAGGACACGCACCTGGTCGCGTTCGCGGCCGGCTCGGGCATCACCCCGATCATGGCGATCGCCAAGGCCGTGCTCGCGGCCTCCGAGTCCTCGCGCTTCGACCTGGTCTACGCGAACCGCTCCGCCATGGACGTGATGTTCGCCGAGGAGATCGGCGACCTCAAGGACAAGTACCCGGCCCGGTTCACGGTGCACCACGTGCTCTCCCGCGAGCAGCGCGTGTCCCCGCTGCTCTCCGGTCGCATCGACGAGGACAAGCTCACCACCCTCCTGGACCGCGTGATCGACGTGCAGGGCACCGACGAGTGGTTCCTCTGCGGCCCGTTCGAGCTCGTGCAGCTCACCCGTGAGACGCTCGCCGCCCGCGGTGTGTCAGAGGACGACGTGCGCTTCGAGCTGTTCACCACCGGCCGCCCGGAGAACCCGCAGGGCCACTCCGGCCGTGTGGTGGAGGTGGACCCGAAGGGCGACAACGTGACCATCGAGTTCAACCTCGACGGCCTCACCGCCAAGGTCGAGTCCCCCAAGTCCGCCCACGAGACCGTCCTCAACGCGGCGCTGCGCGTCCGCTCCGACGTGCCCTTCGCGTGCGCCGGCGGCGTGTGCGGCACCTGCCGCGCCAAGGTCGTCGACGGCGCCTACGAGATGGACGAGAACTACGCGCTCGAGAAGGACGAGGTGGAGAAGGGCTACGTGCTCACGTGCCAGACCCGCCCGACCTCCGACTCGATCACGCTGGACTTCGACGCCTGAGCGCCCGCCCACGAGACCGAAGGAGCCCCCGATGATCGAGATCACCGTCGAGAACGGCGTCGCCGAGATCGTGCTGGACGCCCCCCAGAGGATGAACGCCCTGGACGAGGCCGCGCTGGCCGAACTCCAGGCCGCCTACGAGCGGGCCGCCGCCGGCGTCGAGTCCGGCGAGGTCCGGGCCGTGCTGCTGCGCGGCGAGGGCCGCGGCTTCTGCGCGGGCCGCGACATCTCCGCCGTGGTCCCGGCCGAGGACGACGCCACCGCCTACCTGCGGGACAGGGTCACCCCGGTGCTGCGGGCCATGTCCGAGATCCCGGTGCCCACCTTCGCGGCGGTGCAGGGCGCCTGCCTGGGCGTGGGCCTGGGCCTCGCGATCGCCACGGACGTGGTGTACGTGGCCGAGGACGCGAAGATCGGCTCGCCGTTCGCGAACCTCGGGGCCACCCTGGACTCGGGCGGCCACTGGCTGTTCACCGAGCGCCTGGGCGCGCACCGCACCCTGGACCTGATCTACACGGCCGAGCTCCTCTCGGGCGCCGAGGCCGTCCAGGCCGGGCTGTTCTCCCGGGCCCTGCCCGCGGACGAGCTGCTCGAGTTCACCCGTGCCAAGGTCGCTCAGGTGGCCTCCGGCGCGACCCTCGCGTTCCGCGCGTCCAAGGAGCTCGTGGCCCAGGTCCGCGACCACCGCGTGGGCCTGTGGGAGTCCCTCGACGCGGAGAACATCGCCCAGGGCGAGCTCTGCGGCACTGCGGACTACGCCGAGGGCTTCCAGGCCTTCCAGGAGAAGCGGAAGCCGGAGTTCACCGGCCGCGGCTGAGCCGCCGCACCCCGCCACCGACGACGGCGCCGCACCCTTCGCGCGAGGGGCGCGGCGCCGTCGTCGTCCCGGCCTCGTCACATTCCCGTCATCAGCTCGGACCGTGGCGTGAGTCACAGAGGATCGTATACGGTGACGGGTGTCACTTCCCGACCGATCGGTCGGGCACCACACCGTCCCGCCGCCGTCTCACGGCCGGCCGCCGCCCCGCATCCCAGGAGCATCCATGAGCCACACCGTCGCATCCCCCGCGGCGCCCGCCCCCGCGCGCGATCGCCGCGAGGAGCGCAAGGTCATCGCCGGCACCGTCGTCGGCACCACCATCGAGTGGTACGACTTCTTCATCTTCGCCCAGGCCACCGCACTCGTCTTCGCCGCCCTCTTCTTCCAGCCGATGGGCGAGAGCGGCTCCCAGATCGCCGCATGGGTCACCCTCGGCATCTCCTTCCTCGTCCGCCCGCTCGGCGCGATCATCGCCGGCCACCTCGGCGACCGCTTCGGCCGCAAGCTCGTGCTGTCCCTCACGCTGATCGGCATGGGCCTGGCCACCACCCTCATCGGCCTGCTGCCCACCTACGCCCAGATCGGCGTGTGGGCCCCGATCCTGCTCGTCGCGCTGCGCCTGCTGCAGGGCCTGTCCGCCGGCGGCGAGTGGGGCGGCGCGGCGCTGCTGTCCGTGGAGCACGCCCCCCACGGCAAGCGCGGCCTGTTCGGCTCCGCCCCGCAGATCGGCGTGCCGCTGGGCATGATCCTGGCCACCGGCGTGCTGTTCATCGTGCGCTCCACCATGTCCGAGGAGCAGTTCCTCACCTGGGGCTGGCGCATCCCGTTCCTGATCTCCGTGGTGCTGATCGTCGTCGGCTACCTGATCCGCAAGGCCGTGGAGGAGTCCCCGGTCTTCAAGGAGATGCAGCAGCTCAAGGTGGACGAGTCCGCCCCGCTGGGCGAGCTCTTCCGGCACCACACCAAGGAGGTCATCCTCGCCGCCGTGATCTTCGCCGCGAACAACGGCGTCGGCTACCTGCTCATCGCGTGGTTCTCGAAGTACGGCGGTCCGAAGGGTCTGGGCATGACCTCCTCCGAGGTGCTCATCGCGAGCCTCGTCGGCGGCGTCGGCTGGTTCATCTTCACCCTGCTCGGCGGCTGGGTCTCGGACAAGATCGGCCGCAAGCTGACCTTCGTCCTCGGCTACGGGTTCCTGATCGTCTGGGCCTTCCCGCTGTTCGGGCTGCTCAACACCGCGTCTCTGCCGCTGTTCTCGCTGGGCCTGTTCGTCCTGACGCTCGGCCTGGGTCCGTCCTACGGCCCGCAGTCGGCGATGTACGCCGAGATGTTCCCGGCCCGCGTCCGCTTCTCCGGCGTCTCCATCGGCTACGCGCTCGGCACCATCATCGGCGGCGCCTTCGCCCCGCTGCTCGCCGACCAGCTCGTGAAGACCGGCTGGGAGAACGTGGCCTGGTACATCATCGTGATCTCCGCGATCTCGCTCATCGCCGTCCTGTTCGTCCCCAAGGGCATCCAGGACCGCGAGCTGCACGACGAGCAGGTCGTCGCCACCCGCTCCCACCCGGTGGTCCCGGCCTGATCCGGCCCGCCTGACGGGCTTCGCCCGTCCCCACCCCACGACGACGGCGCGTCCTCCTCCGGAAGGGCGCGCCGTCGTCGTGCGCGGCCGGACCGCGGGGTCAGGCCCCGGGCCGGTCGAATGCGAACACCTCGCCGAGGCCGCCCCACTCGTTCCGGCCGAGCCGCGTCACCGGGTCCAGACGCCGCGCGTCGGGCAGGCGGTGGCCGCGCGCGTCGGTGACGAGCACGTCCTCGGCCACGGCCAGGTGCACCACGCGCCCGAACATCACGACACCGTCCCCCGCCTCGACCGTGCGGTCCAGGACACACTCGAACACCGCCGGGGAGGCGGCCACCCGGGGCGCGTCGACGGCGACCCCCGGCTCCGCCTCGAGCCCGCCCAGCGCGAACTCGTCCACCTCGGGGCCGACGACGGCGGACGTCGCGTTGGCGGCCTCGGCGAGCGCGCGGTCGATGATCGAGACGGTGAACTGCCCCATGGCCTCGACGTTCGTCAGGGTGTCCTTGCGCCCCGTGGAGGAGACCACGAGGATCGGCGGCTCGTTGGAGACCATTGTGAAGAACGAGTGCGGGGCGAGGTTCGCCACGCCCTCGGCCGACCGGCTGCCGACCCAGGCAATGGGCCGCGGCACGAGCATGGTCTTCATGAGGCGGACGGCGTCGCCGGCGGGCAGGCCGTCGACGGGGAACTCGGCGCGGGGGCGGGTCTGGCTCATCGCCCCAGTATCCCCCGCGGGGTCCGGCCGGACCGGGTCCGGACGGCGCGGAGGCCCGCAGACACGCCGTTGCGTCGGGGACGAAGCGGCGCGTCTGCGGGCCTCCTCGAAGGGCGGGCCGGGTCAGACGCTGATCGACTTGGCCTCGGCCATCTCCTTCAGGCCCAGCTCGCCGAACTCGCGGCCCATGCCGGACTGCTTGACACCGCCGAACGGCACGCGCGGATCGATGGCGCCGTGCTTGTTGATCCACACGGAGCCGGCCTCCAGGCGCAGGGCGACCTCCTTCGCGCGCTCGACATCCGGCGACCACACCGACGCGCCGAGGCCGACCTCGAGCCCGTTGGCCCACGCGATGGCCTGCTCGAGGTCCGTGTAGCGCACGATCGGCAGGGCGGGGCCGAACTGCTCCTCGGCCACGAGCGGGTTGTCGTTGTCGATGTCCGCCACGAGGGTGGTGGGGTAGAAGTAGCCCGGCGCGGACCCGTCCGGATCGCCGCCGAGCAGGACCCGCGCGCCGCCGTCCTTCGCCGCCTGCACGAGGCGGGCGACGATGTCGTACTGCGCCTTGTTCTGCAGCGGGCCGAGCACGTTCTGCTCCTCGAGCCCGTTGCCCATCGGCATCGCCCGCGCCACGGCCACGAGCTCCTCGCACACCGCGTCGTAGAGGGCGTCCGGCACGTACAGGCGCTTCAGGGCCGCGCAGGTCTGGCCCGTGTTGATGAACGCGCCCCAGAACAGGCCCTCCGCGATCGCCTTCGGGTCGGCGTCGTCCAAGACGATGCCGGCGTCGTTGCCGCCGAGCTCGAGGGTGATGCGCTTGAGGTCGTCGGCGGCGCCCTTCATGATCGCCTTGCCCGTGGCGGTGGAGCCGGTGAAGGTGATCTTGTCGATCCCGCCGTGCGCGGTGAACGCGCGGCCGAGCTCGCCGTCGCCGGCCAGGACCTGCAGGACGCCCTCCGGGAGGGCCTGGTTCATCACGTGCGTCAGCGCCAGCACGGACAGCGGGGTGTACTCGGAGGGCTTGAGCACCACGGTGTTGCCCATGCGCAGCGCCGGGGCGATCTGCCAGACGGAGATCATCATGGGCCAGTTCCATGGGCCGATGCCGCCGACGACGCCGATCGGCGCCCAGTGCAGCTCGGCGCGGCCGGACTCGTCATCCACGAGCACCTCGGGCTCGATCTCGAACGCGGCGGTCGCACGGGTCCAGGCGACGCAGCCGCCGACCTCGAAGGCCGCGTTGGGGCCGTTCTTGACCGGTTTGCCCTGCTCCCGGGAGAGCAGCTCGGCGAGGGCCTCGGCGCTCGCCTCGATCGCGTCCGCGGCGCGGTTCAGGGCGGCGCTGCGCTCGGCGTGGGGCAGCTTCGCCCAGTCGCGCTGGGCGGTGCGGGCCCGCTCGACGGCGGCGTCGAGGTCCGCCGTCGTGCTTTGCGGGGCGTGCCCGATCAGCTCGCCCGTGGCGGGGTCCTTGATCTCGGCGCCGGCGCCCTCGGGGGCGGCGACGGCGGCGAGGAGGTCGGCGTAGGTCAGGGTCTCGGTCATGGGGTTGCCTCTCGTACGGGGTCGGAGTGGTCTGTGGTCGAGGTCAGTGTGGGGCTCAGGAGAGCTCGCCGCCACGGGCGATGCCCGCGTAGGTGGCGGGTCGGCGGGCCTTCAGCCAGAGGGCCCAGGCCGTGCCGAGCGCGCCGGGCGCCACAACGAGCGCCGGCAGCAGCCAGCTCAGCGGGGTGGGGCCGTCCGCGCCGAGCAGCACGGGGAAGTTCACCATCGTCAGCACGAACAGGGCGAGCAGGCCGACGGCGGCGAGCGCGGGGGCGACGACCCGGGTGAACACGCCGAACTCGTCCCGGTGACGCCGCAGGTAGCCGATGACGGACACGGAGGTCAGTGCCATGAGCAGCACGAGGCCGAACGCGCCCATGTTGGTCAGCCAGGTGAAGAGGGTGACGACGGGGAACAGGGGGTCGTCAGAGCGGGAGCCCGCCACGGCGAACACCACGAGCACCACGAGCGCGGCCCCGGACTGGGCCAGCGAGCCGCCGACGGGGGCGCCGGTGCGCGTCGAGGTGTGGGCCAGGAACGCGGGCAGCACGTGCTCCCGGCCGAGGGCGAAGGCGTAGCGGGCCACGATGTTGTGGAACGCGAGCAGCGCGGCCAGGAGGCTGACGATGAAGAGGATGTTCGCCAGGTCCGTGAACCACAGCGGGGTGTGGGCGCCGAGGAACGCGAAGACGACGTCGGGGCCTCCGGCCTGGGCAGCCGCCACGACCTGGCCTGGCCCTTCCGTCATGACCATCGCCCACGCGGAGAACGCGTAGAACACCGCGATCAGCACCACCGAGATCAACGTGGCCCGGCCCGCAGTGCGCTTCGGGTCCTTGACCTCCTCGTTGTAGATGGCACCGGATTCGAAGCCCATGAACGCGGCCACGGAGAACACCAGGGCGGCGCCCACACCGGAGGTGAACAGCTGGTCCGGCAGCAGGCCGGCCGCGCTCACCCCCTCCGGGGCCGCGCGCAGGCCGAGCACGGTGTAGACGCACACCACGAGGAACTCGAGCGCCACGACGCCCATCAGGACCTTGGCAGAGAAGTCCACGCGGTAGAGGCCGAGCACGCCGACCAGCACCCACGCGCCCAGCGCGCTGGCCCACCACGGGACGGCGATCCCGAACGTCCCCTCGAGGAACGACGAGGTCGCGAAGCCGAACATGCCGGCGATGCCGACCTGCATGCACGCGTAGGACACGAGCGCGACGAGGGCGGCGCCCACCCCGGCGGGCTTCCCCATGCCGCGGGCCACGTAGGCGAAGAACGCGCCCGCGTTGTGGACGTGTCGCGACATCGCCGCGTACCCCACCGAGAACAGCAGCAGGACGGCACCGAGCACGAGGAAGGACAACGGGACGCCGAGCAGGCCGGTCACGGCGAAGTTGCTCGTGATGCCGCCGGCCACGGCGGTCAGGGGCGCGGAGGCCGCGACGATCATGCAGACCAGCGCCGGCACGCCGATGCGGCCCGCACCGAGGCGGTCGTCGCCGCTGCTCGAGGGGACGCGGGCGGACGGTGCGGCGGGTGACGGGTGAGGTGTGGCCGGCGTGCCGGCGGCATCGAGGACGGAGCTCATGCGGTCCCTCCTGAGACGGGAGGCGAGGGGATCCGCCTCGGGGTGATCTGACTCACTCGAGGGTGGCCGATCCAGCGGGCCGCGGATTGACGATCCGCGAAGAGGCGTTGCCGCCGCGCGCAGTCCCGCCCCGTTAGGCCGCCTGCCGCCGGTACCCGCCGGGCGTCACGCCGAAGCGCGCGCGGAACGCCCGCGAGAAGTGGGCCGGGTCCGCGAACCCCCACCGCGCTCCCACGACGGCGACCGGGCGGCCGGCGTTCCCGGGGTCGCCCAGCTCGTCCCGGCAGCGCTCCAGCCGGCGTCGCCGGATGGTCGCGGCGACCGTCTCCCCCGTGCCTTCGAACAGCAGGTGCAGGCTCCGGACGGACATGAAGTGCGCGGCGGCGACGCTGGCTGGGGACAGCGCGGGGTCCGCCAGGTGCTCGTCGATGTGCCGGAGCACGGCGGCGCGCTGCCGGTCCCGTTCGTCGTCGGGACCCCCGACGGGCGCGGGCCGGACGCCCTCGGCCGGACGGGGCGGCAGGCCGAGCAGATCGGCCACGAGGGTGCCGACGAGATCGACGACGTTGTGCGCCAGCCGGCCGCCGATGGCCGGGTCGAGCACGGGCATGGCGTCCGCCGCCTGCGTCAGGAACGCGCTCACGGCCGGGCCCAGTCGATGACCCTCGTCGAGGGCCGTCGCCGTGACCTGCGCCGCCTGGCCGGGGGCGATCCCGAGGGCCGCGTGGGGGAACATCAGGACGTGGCTCGTGAAGTCGCGGTCGAATGAGAGGGTGTAGGGCTGAGACGTGTCGTAGATCGCGAGCCGGCCGGGCTCCAGGAGGACCTCACGGCCGTCCTGGAGGAGCAGGCCGCGGCCGGAGAGCTGCAGGGACACCTTGAACATGCCCCCGCCGCCCGCCGCGGCGAGACGCTCGGTCCGGTGCACTGCGTGCGGCGCGGCCGCGAGAGTGGTGAGGCCGATCCCGCCGAACTCGCTCACGTCGAGCCGGCCGGAGAACGACCGGCTCGGACGGAGTAGTTCCGACTCGAGGGGGACGAAGGAGCGGGAGATCAGCTCCTTCCATTCGGCATGGTCGTCGACGGTCCGCCGGAACACGCGAGGCCCTCCCTTCACGCTGCTTCGCTGTAACCTGGCTCACCATTCTCCCACTGGAGAAAGACCAGGCAACCCCGTGCGGCGCGTCATGACGGCCCGCCACACCCGGTCACATCCGGCGGATCGCCGCCGTCAGCAGCGCGAGCTGGGCCTCCAGCGCGGCCCGGTCGTGCCGATCCGCATCGACGACGGCCGTCACCTGCGCGCCGAACAGCCACGTCAGGATCAGGTCCACGAGGGCGCGTCGGTCGAGGTCGGGACGCAGTGCGTCGTCGTCGTCGGCCTCGCCGAGGGCCGCGTCCAGACGCGCCCGCCACGCCTCGAGGGTCGCAGCGGCCACCCGGGCCTCGGCCTCGTGGCGGGCGGCCTGGTCCCAGAACGAGATGACGAGTCGCGCCTCCACGAGGAGGTCCTCGTCCACGGGCAGGACCTCGAGGCACAGGCGGCGCAGGGCCTCCAACCCGCGCACGCCCGCGAGCGCCTCGTCGATCCGCGCCTGCGTCCGGCCGAAGACGTGGGCGTAGGTCGCGTCGAGCAGGTCCGTCTTGGCGGGAAAGTAGGGCTTCAGAGCCCCGTGCGCGTATCCGGCCTGCTCGGCGATCTGGCGCATGGTCGCCCCCGTCAGCCCGCGGCGGGCGACGACGCGCCACGCGGCCTCCACCAGCTCGGACCGACGGCTGTCATGGTCCACGACCTTGGGCATGGCGCTCCTTCGCGTAGAGGTGTCGGGCGCGGCCGGATTGACCACGCGCGCAGACGACGGCCGACCTGTGCACGGATGTCCTATGACCCGCGTCACGCTAATGCCTACCGTACGTGGCACGGATAGTTCTCCACCTGGAGAAGAACACCCCACCAGTGCCGTCCGCGGCAAGGAACGAGGATGCCATGACCACCGAGACCGCCGGCGACTTCCGCCTGCAGACCCCCGAGGAGATCGAGGCCGTCGTCGCCGTCCTGCGCGACGACGGGATGCTGGGCGAGAACGCGCGCATCGCCTACCTCGGGCTCCTCGACCCGCCGCGCGGTGCGGAGCGCGCGGAGGCGTCGCGCGACCGCCGGTTCCGGGTGTTCGTCCTGGACGTGGCCGGCGGGCGGCCCGTCGAGGCCGTCGTCTCCGCCACGCGCCGCGAACTGCTGTCCTTGCGCGAGCTCGACTCCGCCGTGGACGGCGAGTTCCCCGTGATGGAGGAGGAGTTCGCGGTCGTGGAGGCGGTCCTGGCCCAGGACCCCCGCTGGCAGGAGGCCATGCGGACCCGCGGCATCCCCGTGGAGGAGGTGCGTGTGGCGCCCCTGTCCGCGGGGGTCTTCGAATACGAGGAGGAGAAGGGCCACCGCATCCTGCGCGGCCTGGCCTTCCACCAGAAGCACGAGGCGGATTCGCCGTGGGCCCACCCGATCGACGGGATCGTCGGCTACGTGGACGTCACGGCCAAGGAGGTCACCCAGGTGATCGATCTGGGCGCGATGCCCGTGCCGCAGGAGCACGGCAACTACACGGACCCCGAGCTCACCGGCGACCTGCGCACCACGCAGAAGCCGATCGAGATCACCCAGCCCGAGGGGCCGTCCTTCACCGTGGACGGCGGCAACCACGTGGAGTGGGAGCGCTGGAGCCTCGACATCGGCTTCGACATGCGCGAAGGACTCGTGCTGCAGAACATCGCGTTCGACGACCCGCACACCGGCCGCCGCCGCACGATCCTGGACCGCGCGTCCATCGCCGAGATGGTGGTGCCCTACGGCGACCCCTCCCCCATCCGGTCCTGGCAGAACTACTTCGACACGGGCGAGTACCTGGTGGGCCAGTGGGCGAACTCGCTCGAGCTGGGCTGTGACTGCCTCGGCGACATCACCTATCTCTCCCCCTGGGTGGTGAACAACGCCGGTGAGCCGCGCCAGATCAAGAACGGCATCTGCATGCACGAGGAGGACTGGTCCATCCTCTCCAAGCACACCGAGATGTGGACCGGCATCTCCTACACGCGCCGCAACCGCCGGCTGGTGATCTCCTTCTTCACCACCATCGGCAACTACGACTACGGCTTCTACTGGTACCTCTACCTGGACGGCACGATCGGCTTCGAGGCAAAGGCCACCGGCATCGTCTTCACCTCGGCCGTCCCCGAGGGGACCACGGACTTCGCGTCCGAGATCGCCCCGGGACTGGGCGCCCCCTTCCATCAGCACCTGTTCAGCGCGCGGCTCGACTTCGCGCTCGACGACGGCACGTGCCGCGTGCTGGAGGAGGACGGCGTCCGTCTGCCGTTCTCCGAGGAGAACCCGCGCGGCAACGCGTTCACCCGGCGCCGGACCGTGCTGGCCACGGAACAGCAGGCCCAGCGCGACGCCGACATGTCCGTCGCCCGGACCTGGGTGGTGGAGAGCGCGGAGCACAAGAACCGCCTGGGCGCCCCCGTCGGCTACAAGCTGCACCCCGAGGGCCTGCCGACCCTCATGGCGGCCGAGGGGTCCTCCATCCACCGGCGGGCGACCTTCGCGGCCAAGACCCTGTGGGTGTCCCAGTACCACGAGGACGAGCGCTACCCCACCGGCGACTTCCCGAACCAGCACGGGGGCGGCGCCGGCCTGCCCGAGTGGACGGCCGCGGACCGCAACGTGGACGGCGAGGACCTCGTCGTGTGGCACACCTTCGGCCTGACGCACTTCCCGCGCGTCGAGGACTGGCCCATCATGCCGGTGGACCACGTGGGCTTCCGACTGCGCCCCGAGGGCTTCTTCGACCGCTCGCCGGTGCTCGACGTGCCGGAGCCGCGCAAGGGCGCCTGCCACGCCGGTGGCACCCCCGGCGTGGCAGGCGGCGGGTCCGACGACGCCTGCGGCTGCGGGCACTGACGGAGGCCCTCCATGACGGCCCTCGCCCCTCGCACAACTCGACGCCCCTCGTCCTTCGCAACGCCGCGCTCAGCCCCCGAGGGAGGCGGGGGCCGTCTGCCGGCCGCGCTCGCGCTGCTGGCTGCACCGTTGCACGTGGCGGTCCTCGTGATGCATCCCCACGGCCTCGTCACGACCGTGGTCCTGCTCGCGATGACCGCGTGGTGCGCGCTCTGCGGGGCGCGGCTGCTGCGCGGACACGGCACCGCCCCGGCCAGCGAGGCAGCAGGCACCCTCCGCATGCTGCTGGTGTCCGCGGCCGCGATGGTGCTCGCCCACGCTGCCATGGTGGCGGGCCTGCCGGGGATCGGTGCGGGCCATCACCATGACGGCGGGGCCGCGGCGACGGCGCACGACGCGGGCGCGACCCGCGCGATGCTCGGCATCGTGGTGCTCGAGCTGGGCGTCGGGCTGACCTCGGCCCTCGCGCTGCGGCGGACGAGCCGAGACTGAGACCCCGTGCGCGGCCCGTCACCCCGACGGACCGCGCACGGGGTCGTCTCATGCTCCTTAGAAGGGCTCGACACCCGTGATCATCGCGGCGGCCCGCTCCCCGATCATCACGGACGGCGCATTGGTGTTGCCCGACGTCACCTGAGGCATGATCGACGCGTCGGCCACGCGCAGCCCCTCGACCCCGTGCACCTGCAACGTCGCCGGATCGACGACGGCGTCCTCGCCGACGCCCATCGCGCACGTGCCCACCTGGTGGTGGTACGTCGTCGTGGTGTTGCGGATGTAGGCGATCAGCTCCTCGTCCATGTCCCCGACGTTCGGGCCCGGGTGGATCTCCATGGCACCCCAGTCCTCTGCGAGGGCGGGCTGGGCGGCGATGCGCCGGCACTGGCGCAGGGAGTACAGCATGGCTTTGAGATCCTCCGGCGCGGTGTAGGCACCGATGTCCACCCGCACGGGGTCCTGCGGCGCGGGGCCGGAGAGGGTGAGGCTGCCGCGCGAGAGCGGGCGGACGATGCCCGCCAAGAGGGAGAAGCCGGTCTCCGGCCCCACCATCGGGTCGCCCGCCGTGTTGGTGTACATCGGCACCGAGAAGTAGATCGGCTGGGTGTCCGCCACCGGCAGCGCCGGGTCGGACTTCGCGAAGTAGTGCACCTGGGTCACGGCCACCTCTGGGGCCGGCGCCTCCCTCTCGGTGACGCCGACGACCGGCACGAGCAGGTGGTCGTGCAGGTTGCGCCCGACGCCGGGCAGTTCGTGGGCGACGTCGACGCCCACCTCGCGCAGGTGGCCCGCGGGGCCGATGCCGGAGCGCAGCAGGATCTCCGGGGACCCGAGGGCGCCGGCGCAGAGGACGACCTCGTCGGCCATGATCCTGAGTGTCTCGCCGCTCCGATCGAACTCGGCGCCGGTGACGCGCGCGCCGTCCAACACGAGACGCCGGGCCTGCGCGCCGGTCACCAGGGTGAGCCCCTCGTGGTCCGCCACCGGCTTGAGGTAGGCGCGCCACGTGTTGAACCGCTTGCCGTCGCGGACGTTGAGCTGCATCCATCCGACGCCCTCGACGTCCCCGGAGTTGTAGTCCGGGTTCTCTGGGACGCCCTCCTGGACGGTGGCGTCGTACATGGCCTGTTGGATCGGATGATGCGGGTAGTCGGTGCTGACATCGAGCAGCCCGTCGCGGCCGCGGGTCGTGGGGTCGCCTTCCGGATAGGCCTCGATGGCTCGGAAATAGGGAGCGACGTCGTCCCAGGCCCAGCCTGCGCAGCCGAGCTCGCCGGCCCAGGTGTCGTAGTCCCAGCGGTCGCCGCGCACCCAGATGGCCGCGTTGAGCGCGTGCGAGCCGCCGAGGACTTTGCCGCGGGGCAGATGGACTCGGCGGCCGTCGAGCTCCGGCTGGGGCGTGGTGCGGTAGTTCCAGTCGACGTCGGTCTCCCACAGGAAGCCGAGGCGGGAGACGTCGTCGATGTCCGGGTTGACGTCGTGCTCGCCGGCCTCGACGAGGGTGACGCGCCGGCCGGCGTCGAGCAGGCGACGGGTCAGGACGCAGCCGGCCGAGCCGGCGCCGATCACGAGGACGTCGGTGTGCCGGGTCTGGGGGGATTCCACGATGTGGCTCCTGTCTGTGGTCATCACTGGGTCTCGTGGACGCGGCGGCCCGCGAACCACGTCTGCTTCGCCGTGATCCCCGGGATGCTCTCCAGCTCGGCGGTGAGCGGGTCCGCGCTGAGGACGACGAAATCGGCGGAGCGGCCGGCGTCGAGCGAGCCGATGGTGTCGTCGAGCCCCATGGCGGCCGCCCCGGCCGTGGTGTAGACGCGCAGGGCCTCCTCGCGGGTCAGCGCCTGCTCCGGCCAGAGTTCACCGGGGAACCGCCCCGTGGGGTCCTTCCTCGTGACGAGGCCGTAGACGGACTCCCATACGTTCGGCGACTCGCTGACGGGCCAGTCCGAGCCTCCGGCCACGAGCGCCCCGGCATCGACGAGGGCACGGTTCGGGTGCAGTCGCGATCCTCTCTCCTCGCCGAGGACGGTCTGGATCGCCTGGGTGATCACACCCGGATACCAGAGGGCCGGAGAGATGTCGGCGACGACGTCGAGACTCGCGAACCGGGCGACGTCGTCTGGATGGATGAACTGGCCGTGCGCCACGTGATAGCGCGGCGTCACGTGCCCCGCGGCCCGCACGCGGGCGACCGCGTCCAGGACCATGCGGACCGAAGCATCACCCGTGCAGTGGACCTTCGCCGAGATCCCGCGGGCCGCCGTCGTGAGGAGCCACCGCTCCAGCTCCTCCGGGCCCATGGTGGTGTGCCCGTGATGACAGGCGGGGAAACCGGCCCCCTTCAGGTACGGCTCGAGGAACGCACCGGTACCCGCGGGCGGGACGCCATCCAAGAAGATCTTGATGAAGTCCGGGCGATGGTGAAGGGAACGGGTGCGCTCACGGCCGGCGATGATGTCCTCGCCGAGAGGGTCCGCACCGAAGATGAAGTCGTTCGCCAGCATGCTGGTGACGACCCACGCGTGGAGTCCGCCCTGCTCGTCGAGCTCGTGCAGCGCCGTCATTAGCTGCAGTGAGGCGGCCGCATCCTGGAACGCGGTGATCCCGTGCGCGTGGAGCATCTCGATGCCCCGGGCTGAGGCACGCGCGAGGTCCTCCGTGGTCGTCCGGAACAGGCGCTCTCTGACCTTCTCCACGTGCGCCCCTGCGGCTTCGATCATCACGCCGGTGGGCTGCCCGTCGGCGTCCCGGAGGATCATCCCCCCGTCCGGATCCACGGAGTCCGCGCTGATGCCGGCCGCGGTCATGGCGGCGGAGTTGGCCCACCGGTTGTGCTTGGAGTCATCCTTCAAGAGGACAGGGTGTCCCTGGCCGGCGGCGTCGAGGCGGCGCAAGGCGTCAGGGCTGTCCAAGGCGTCGAGGAGACCAGAACCCCAGCTGCCGCCGACGACCCACTCCCCGGCGGCGAGAGTGGCGGCGTGGTCGCTGACGGCGTCCAGCACGGCCTCCAAGCTTGCCGTGGGCGGGAAGGACAGTTCGAAGAGGTCCATCTGCCCGGCGAGCGAGTGATGGTTGTGGACGTCCACGAGGCCGGGCATCACCGTCGCGCCTTCGAGGTCCAGCACCGCCCGGGCATCGGGGATCAGCTCCTCCACCTCCCTGCCGACGGCGACGACGCGACCGGCCTGCACCGCCATGCTCTCCACGGTGCCTCGCTCGCCCATGGTGTGGATCCTGGCCTGAGTGACCACGAGGTCGACGGACGTCCCCGTCATGAGAATTCCTCCCTGCACCGCACTTGCCGTGACATAGCGCACACTAGCCGCGTCGCGCCCGTCGACCTTGGACCTCCGCGCACGCCGATTGGCGCCTCGCGCATGCCTCGACTCCTGGGGAGCCGCCCCCGGGCGCTTCACCCCACCCCGTCACCGTCACACCCGCCCCGCAGTTGACCCCCGTCACACCGGCCCGGAATACTGAACCTGAACGCACGGTCGGTAATTCGCCGCGCCCGCCCCGTCGTCGGTCACTCAAGGAGTCTCCATGTCCGCACAGTCCCAGGCCCTGCTCGTCGGCGGTCGCCGCACGCCCGTCGGCAAGTACGGCGGCGCCCTCTCCTCCGTCCGCCCCGACGACCTCGCCGCCCTGACCATCAAGGCCGTGATCGAGGACGCCGGCATCGACCCGTCGGTCGTGGACGAGGTCATCCTCGGCAACGCCAACGGCGCCGGCGAGGAGAACCGCAACGTCGCCCGCATGGCCTGGCTGCTGGCCGGCTTCCCGGACACCGTCCCAGGCATCACCGTGAACCGCCTCTGCGCGTCCGGCATGTCCGCGATCGGCATCGCCACCGCGATGGTGCGCTCCGGGATGGCCGACGTCGTCGTGGCCGGCGGCGTGGAGTCGATGTCCCGCGCCCCCTGGGTGATGGAGAAGCCGACGACGGCGTTCGCCAAGCCCGGCGCGGCCTTCGACACCGCGATCGGCTGGCGCTTCGTGAACCCGCGCTTCGCGGACGGCGAGTTCGGGGAGAAGTTCACCTTCTCCATGCCGGAGACCGCCGAGGAGGTCGGCGAGGTGGACGGCATCACCCGCGAGGACGCCGACGCCTTCGCCGCCCGCTCGCATGAGCGTGCGCTGGCCGCCATCGGGGCCGGCCGCTTCGCGGACGAGATCGTGCCCGTCGTCGTCACGGGCCGCAAGGGCGCCGAGACGGTCGTGGACACGGACGAGGGCCCCCGCCCCGGCTCCACCCCCGAGGTGCTCGCCAGCCTGCGCCCGATCATCAAGAAGGACGGCGTGGTCACCGCCGGCAACTCCTCCTCCCTCAACGACGGCGCCTCGGCGATCCTCGTCGTCTCCGAGCGGGCCGCGCAGAAGTACGGCCTGACCCCGCGGGCCCGCGTCGTGGAGTCCACCTCGGCGGGCCTGGCCCCCGAGATCATGGGTCTGGGCCCCGTCCCGGCCACCGAGAAGGCCCTCGAGCGCTCCGGCTGGTCCGTGGCGGATCTGGGCGCCGTCGAGCTCAACGAGGCCTTCGCCACCCAGTCCCTGGCCTCGATGCGGCGCCTCGGCCTGGACCCGGAGACCGTCAACGCCGACGGCGGCGCGATCGCCCTGGGCCATCCGCTCGGCTCCTCGGGCTCGCGCCTCGTGGTCACGCTGCTCGGTCGGATGGAGCGCGAGGGCGCGGACAGGGGCCTGGCCACGATGTGCGTGGGCGTGGGCCAGGGCTCCGCGATGCTCGTCGAGAAGGTCTGAGCGCATGGACGACTTCAGCCACTTCACGGCACTGCGCGTCGAGGAGCGTGAGGACCGCGTCCACGCGCGCATGGACCGCCCGGGCGTGCGCAACGCGATCGACCAGACCATGGTCGACGAGTTCCACGAACTCTGCACCCACCTCGAACGCGAGCCGAAGATCCTGATCATCTCGGGCACGCAGGTGGAGTCGACGCGCGAGCCGGGGACGTTCTCCGGCATCTTCGCCTCCGGCGCGGACATCGGACAGCTGCGCGAGCGCCGCCGCGACGACGCCCTGCGCGGCGTGAACTCGCAGGTCTTCGACCGCATCCACCGGCTGCCCATGCCCGTGATCGCGGCGATCGACGGCTTCGCCCTGGGCGGCGGCGCGGAACTGGCCTACGCGGCCGACTTCCGCATCGCCACCCCGGCGCTGAAGATGGGCCAGCCCGAGACGAGCCTGGGGATCACCGCCGCTGCGGGCGCCCAGTGGCGGCTCAAGGAGCTGGTGGGTGAGCCGGTGGCCCTCGAGCTGCTGCTCGCCGGACGGATCCTGGACGCGCAGGAGGCCCTCGAGCTCAAGCTCGTCACCGAGCTGCACGAGCCGGACGCCCTCCTCGACGCCGCCGACGCCCTCGCCGACCGCATCGCGCAGCAGGACCCGCTGGCGGTGCGGCTGTCCAAGCGCGTCTTCCACCTCCCTCGCGAGGCCCACCCCCACGTGGACGAGATCGCGCAGGCCATCCTGTTCGAGTCCGAGGCCAAGTTCGAGCGCATGCAGGCGTTCCTGGACCGCAAGAAGAAGTGAGGACTGACATGACCGATCAGCAGCACACCCCTGATACCGCGCCGTCCTCCGTGCCCGCCGTCGTCGGCGTCCTCGGCGGCGGCCGGATGGGTGGCGGCATCGCCCACGCGTTCCTCGTCTCCGGCTCGTCCGAGGTGGTCGTCGTCGAGCGCGACCCGCAGTCGGCCGAGGCCGCCAAGGGGCGCATCGAGGCCGACCTGGCCGCCTCCCTCGAGCGCGGCAAGATCGACGGCGACCTGGACGAGTGGGCGCAGCGCCTGACCGTCTCCGTGGACCGCGCCGACTTCGCCCGCTGCGACCTCGTGGTCGAGGCCGTGTTCGAGGACATGCAGGTGAAGATCGAGGCGCTCACCGACGTCGAGGCCCACCTGCGCGAGGACGCCTGGCTGGCCAGCAACACCTCCTCCCTGTCCATCGACGAGATCGCCACGCACCTGCAGCGCCCCGAACGCTTCTGCGGCCTGCACTACTTCAACCCGGTGCCCGCCTCGAAGCTCGTGGAGGTCGTGATCGGCGAGCAGACCGGTGCGGAGCTCCAGGCCCTGTCCACCGAGTGGGTCCGCGGGCTCGGCAAGACCCCCGTCGTCGTCAAGAACGCCCCGGGCTTCGCCTCGTCGCGCCTGGGCGTGGCGATCGCGCTCGAGGCCATCCGCATGGTCGAGGAGGGCGTGGCCTCCCCCGAGGACATCGACGCCGCCATGGTGCTCGGCTACAAGTTCCCGGTCGGCCCGCTGGCCCTGACCGACATCGTGGGCCTGGACGTGCGCCTGGGCATCGCGGAGTACCTCGAGTCCCAGCTGGGTGAGCGCTTCGCCCCGCCGCAGCTCATGCGGGACATGGTGGCCCGCGGCGAGCTCGGCCGGAAGTCCGGCAAGGGCTTCTTCGACTACCGCTGAGCCCCCGGGGCGAGCGCTTTCGAACGTGAGATAGGCCCTATCTCCCGTTCGAAAGCGCCCATTCCCCCGATATCACGTTCGAAAGTGCGGGGGCGGGGCGGGCGCGGCTAACGTGGCGGGCATGGACGAGCCCACGCTGCTGCGCATCGCCCGCGACCGCGCCCTCGAGCTGCCGGGCAGCGCCGCGTCGCACCCCTTCGGCCCGGACACCGAGGTCATGAAGGTGCAGGGGAAGCTGTTCGCGGTGTTCATCGACCACGACGGGCGCCGCCTCGTGAACGTCAAGGCCCGCCCGGAGGACGGCGCCCAGCTGCGCGCGGCCCTGCCCGCGGCGATCACGCCCGGCTATCACATGGACAAGCGGCACTGGCTCAGCCTGGCCGCGCACCCGGACCTCGACGAGCAGCTCGTCCGGGACCTCGTCACGGAGTCGTACCTGCTGATCGTCGCGAAGCTCCCCCGCACCCGGCGCCCCGTGGACCCCGAGATCTTCGGCCGGGCCTGATGTCGGCCGACCGCCCCTTCCGCTTCACCCACCGCTGGGCCGTCCCCGCGGACGCCCGGTCCGTGCTGGCCCTGCTCGCCGACCCGGCCGGCTACCCACGCTGGTGGCCGGCCGTCCCGCGCGCCCATCGCCTGGGCCCCGGCCGCGCCGCCGTCCGGCTGCGCGGGTTCGTGCCGGTGCGTCTGACGATGGAACGTCTCATCGACGACCGCGCCCGCGGCCTTCTGGTCGCGCACCTGAGCGGGGATCTGACGGGCACCGTGCGGGTCACCGTCCACGACGACGGCGCCCCGGCCGGACACGCGACGCACTGCATCGTGGTGTGGGAGCAGGAGGTGGTGCTGACCTCGTCGTGGATGCGCGCCGTGGCCCGCGTGCCGGGCGCCCGCGCCGCGATGGGCCTCAGCCACGCGGCCGCGATGCACTCCGCGCGTCGGGCACTCGGGGCCAAGGCCGTGCCGACCGCTGATCCCGCTTGAACGGCTCGTCCATGACGGCCCAGCGCCCTCGGGCCGGCTCAGACCTCGGCCTGGGCCTCGTCCCACTCGCGGGACAGCGGCGGGCGGGCGACGCCGTCGAGCAGCCCCTCCGCCGGGTCCGCGCCGAGCTCGACGATCCTGTTGTCCGCGTCCACGTGGACGACCTTGGGCTGGAAGCGGCGAGCCTCGTCGTCGTCCATCTGCCCGTAGGCGATGAGGATGACGACGTCCCCCGGATGCACCAGGTGGGCGGCGGCGCCGTTGATGCCGAGCACGCCGGAGCCCCGCTCGCCCGCGATGGTGTAGGTCTCCAGTCGCGCACCGTTGGTGACGTCCACGATGGACACGAGCTCGCCGGGGAGGATGTCCGCGGCGTCCAGCAAGTCCTGGTCCACGGTCACGGAGCCCACGTAGTGCAGGTCCGCCTGGGTCACGGTGGCCCGGTGGATCTTGGCGTGGAACATGGTGCGCAGCATGCAGCGAAACTCTCCGGATGAGGGGGTGGGGCGGGTCCGAGGGGACCGGTGCTCGATTCTACGCCGGTCCGGAGACGAGGGGCAGGGGGGTCGACGCCGGCCCCAGGCTCCCGCCCCTCTCGCCGAGGCCCGCAGACACGCCGCTACGTCCTGGCCGTAGCGGCGCGTCTGCGGGCCTGGGCGGGTCAGATCCACGACGGCGGCACTCGGCCCGGCGGCGTCCGCGCGGCCACCAGGCCCCGCAGCTGCCGCACGAACAGCTCCCAGTGCCCCGGCCGGAACACGTCGGCGGTCACCCGGATCACCTCCCACCCCTCCGCGCGCAGGGCCGCGTCCCGCTCGCGGTCCTCACGCCACTGCCGGCGATCCGTGCGGTGCTGATCGCCGTCGTACTCGACCGCCACCTTGGCCTCCGCCCACACCAGGTCCACGCGGAGCCGCTGTCCCGTGGCGAGCCGGATGCACGGGTTCACTGCGGGCTCGGGGACGCCGTCCAGGACGAGCCGCGCCCGCAGCCGGCTCTCCTGCGGCGAGTCGGCCCCGGGGCGGACGAGCTCCAGCGCCTCCCGGGCCGCGCGGATCCCGCGCACCCGTCCGCGTTCCTCGACGGCGGCGCGCAGCTCGGCCACGTCCGTCACCCCGGGAGGCAGCCGACGGCGGCGGGCCTCCGTCGGGGCGGTCCGAACCATGCTGTCCCCCAGCGCGACGAGATGGTCGAGCGGCCCGGCGTGCGCGGCGAGGTCCACGAAGGTCCACCCCGGCGCGGTCACGCGCACCCCGTCCACGATCCGCACCGGTGCGTCGGCGCGGAGGCGGTGTGAGCGGATCCCGGCCCGGCTCGACGCGGTGCCGTGGCCGCGCGGGGTCGCGATGTGCACGGACCGGTCGGCGGCGAGCGGCCCGGTCAGCCACAGGCCGAGCACCCGGGCGGCCGTGACGTGGCTGAACACGCCCTCGGGGTGCAGATCCTGCAGCGCCCGCAGATGGTCCATGGGGTCCGGTTCGACGCCGCGCCGGCCCCAGAGCCCCCAGCCGAGGGAGACCACGTCCCCGCGCCGCAGCCGGGCCGCGCTCACCCCCGCCTCGCGCGCGGCCGGGGTCGAGAACACGGTCGGAGCGCGGAGGCGGCCGTCCAGTCCGCAGCGCATCGGGGGCAGGGGCGCGGGCGAGCGGGGCATGCGCCGAGCGTGCCCGATCCGGGCGGGCCGCCGTCGTCGTCCGCCGGGATCTGTGGACGACGCCCCGCCGAGGCCCGCAGACACGCCGCTACGTCCTGGCGGTAGCGGCGCGTCTGCGGGCCTGAGCGCCACGGCTCGGCCGGCGAAGCCTTCTCCACGACGACGACGTCACCCGCCCGGCTCCCCCTCCCGCGTGATCCACGTCTCGGCTAGGGTGAGGACCAATAACCGACCGATCGGTCGGGACCCGTCCGTGCCCCCGACACCAGGAGACCTCGTGACCGTCACCGCCCCCTCCCTCCCGGAGATCCTCCCCAGCTACGTCGCCGGCAGCTGGTGGACGCCGTCGCACCCGTCCAAGGTCACCGACGTGACGGACGCGAACACCGGCGCGCGCCTCACCGGCGTCTCCACCGACGGCCTCGACACGGCCGCCGCCATCGAGCATGCCCGCACCGTCGGCCAGCAGGCCCTGGGCGCGCTGACCATCCACGAGCGCGCTCTCAAGCTCAAGGAGCTCGCCCTCTACCTGAACTCCCGCGTCCAGGAGCTCTACGACGTCTCCTTCGCCACCGGCGCCACGCAGCGCGACCACGCCTTCGACGTCGACGGCGGCATCGGCACCCTCTTCACGTTCTCCGGCAAGGGCCGCCGCGAGCTGCCGAACTCCAACGTGATCATCGACGGCGACGTGGAGCCCCTCTCCCGCGACGGCTCCTTCATCGGCGAGCACATCTACCAGCGCATCCCGGGCGTGGCCGTGCAGATCAACGCGTTCAACTTCCCCGTGTGGGGCATGCTGGAGAAGTTCGCCCCGGCCTTCGTCGCGGGCGTTCCCACCGTGGTCAAGCCGGCCACCCCCACCGGCTACGTCACGCAGAAGTGCGTCGAGCTGATGCTCGAGTCCGGCGTGCTGCCCGAGGGCTCGATCCAGCTGATCTCCGGTTCCGCCCGCGACCTGCTGGACCACCTGGACTACCGCGACCACGTCGCGTTCACCGGCTCCGCCGCCACCGCGGCCACGCTGAAGAAGCACCCGAACGTGCAGGAGGGCGGCGTCCGCTTCACCGCGGAGACCGACTCCCTCAACGCCGCCATCCTCGGCCCGGACGCGGACCCGGAGTCCCCCGAGTTCGAGGCGTTCGTGAAGGCCGTCTTCCAGGAGATGACGGTCAAGGCCGGCCAGAAGTGCACGGCCATCCGCCGGGTGATCGTCCCGCAGGACCGGGTCGAGGCCGTGACCGCCGCCCTCACCGAGCGCCTGGCCGCGAAGGTCGTCCTGGGCGACCCGCGCGTCGAGGGCACCACCATGGGCGCCCTGGCCTCGAAGGAGCAGCAGGGCGAGGTCCGCGGCGCGGTGCAGCGCCTGGTCGACGCCGGCGGTCAGGTCCGCCTCGGCGGCCCCGAGGGCTCGACCGGCGACGCCGACGCCGAGTCCGGCGCGTTCTTCGCCCCCACGGTGCTCACCTTTGAGGACGCGCGCACCCCCGAGGTGCACAGCGTCGAGGCGTTCGGCCCGGTCACCTCGGTGATCGGCTACACGGACGTGGCCGACGCCGTGGCCCTGGCCGCCCTGGGGTCGGGTTCGCTCGTGGCCACGGTGGCGACGAACGACGGTGAGACCGCCCGCGCGTTCGCCGCCGGGATCGGCGCCCACCACGGCCGCGTGCACGTCCTGAACCGCCAGACCGCCACGACCACCACCGGCCACGGCGCCCCCGTGCCGGTGCTGGTCCACGGCGGCCCCGGCCGCGCCGGTGGCGGCGAGGAGCTCGGCGGCGTCCGCGCCGTCAAGCACTACATGCAGCGCACGGCGATCCAGGGCTCCCCGGACATGCTCACGGCCATCACCGGCGTGTGGCATCCGGGCGCCGCGGCCCACACGGTGACCCGCGAGGACGTGGAGGCCGGCACCGCCGTGCACCCGTTCTACAAGTCCCTGGCCGAGCTGACGGTGGGCGACCAGTTCGCCTCCGGCCTGCGCACCGTCACCCTGGAGGACATCACCGCCTTCGCGGAGGAGACCGGGGACAGGTTCTACGCCCACACGGACGAGGAGGCCGCCATGGCCAACCCGTTCTTCCCGCGCCGGGTGGCCCACGGCTACCTGCTGGTCTCGTGGGCCGCGGGGCTGTTCGTGGCCCCGGATCCGGGCCCGGTGCTGGCCAACTACGGCCTGGAGAACCTGCGCTTCATCACGCCGGTGACCTACGACGACGCCATCCGCGTGACCCTGACGGCCAAGCGCATCACCCCGCGCGTGAGCGACGAGTACGGCGAGGTGGCCTGGGACTGCCGGATCCACAACCAGAAGGACGAGCTCTGCGCCCAGTACGACGTGCTGACGCTCGTGGCCAAGACCTGGCCGATGGCCCCGTCCGAGACCTCCCAGGGCTGAGCCCCCCTGCTTCGACGGGCCGTCCCGTGCGCCCGCTGCGCGCCGGGCGGCCCGTCGTCGTCCCCGGGAACAAGGAGCGTGCCCGGGACGTTCACCTGTACGTCCCATTCGGACCGCGAGAGAAGAAGGTCGACATATATGTCCGAGTTCACCCGTTTTGATCAGGTCACCGTGCTGGGCACCGGTGTGCTGGGTTCGCAGATCATCATGCAGGCGGCGTACCACGGCAAGAAGGTGATGGCCTACGACGCCGTCCCCGCCGCCCTCGAGGGGATCGAGCGCCGCTGGGCGTGGATCCGCCAGGGCTACGAGGCAGACCTCGGGGAGGGCTACGACCCGCAGCGCTTCGACGAGGCCATCGCCCGCATCACGCCGACCTCGGACCTCGGCGAGGCCCTGGCGGATGCGGACATCGTGATCGAGGCCGTCCCGGAGAACCTGGAGCTCAAGCGCAAGGTGTGGGCCCAGGTGGGCGAGCTCGCCCCCGCCACGACCCTGTTCGCCACGAACACCTCCTCCCTGCTGCCCTCGGACTTCGCCGACGCCAGCGGCCATCCGGAGCGCTTCCTGGCCCTGCACTACGCCAACCGCATCTGGGCGCAGAACACCGCCGAGGTCATGGGCACCGCCGCGACCTCGCCGGAGGCCGTCGCGGGAGCCCTGCAGTTCGCCGAGGAGACCGGCATGGTCCCCGTGCACGTGCGCAAGGAGATCCCGGGCTACTTCCTCAACTCCCTGCTCATCCCGTGGCTGCAGGCCGGCTCCAAGCTGTACATGCACGGCGTGGGCAACCCGGCGGACATCGACCGCACCTGGCGCGTGGCCACCGGCAACGAGCGCGGCCCGTTCCAGACCTATGACATCGTGGGCTTCCACGTGGCCGCCAACGTCTCCCGCAACACGGGCGTCGACTGGCAGCTCGGCTTCGCTGAGCTGCTCGAGAAGAGCATCGCCGAGGGCCACAGCGGCGTGGCCGACGGCCAGGGCTTCTACCGCTACGGGCCGGACGGGGAGAACCTCGGCCCGGTGGAGGACTGGAACCTGGGCGACAAGGACACCCCGCTCGGCTGACCTCCTCGACTGACGGATCAGGGGCCGTCCGGTGCGCACCACGCATCGGGCGGCCCCGACGCATGCCCCCGCCGCTTCCTTGTGGCATCCGTCACAGTGCACGTAGAGTCGGGCCATGACGACCCCCCGACTCCCCCTGCTCGGCGCCCTCGCCGTGGGCGCGCTCGCCCTCGCCGGGTGCGCGGGCGGCGGCGGCGCGGAGCCCTCCTCCCCCGCCTCCTCGTCGGCGTCGTCCACGACGACGGCGGCCTCGTCCGCGTCCACGTCGCCCGCGGCCAGCAGCTCCACGGCCCCCACGTCACCCGCGGCCAGCGCCTCCACGGAGAGCACGGCCAGCGCCTCCGCTTCCAGCAGCCTGTCCCTCGAGATGCCCGCCGCGCTGGATGGGCAGCGGACCCTGGCGGTGCAGGCCGCCGTGCAGCGGGCCGCGGGGCCGGGGTCCGAGGTGGGGCTGAGCGCCGTCTCGCCGCTGGAGCGGCAGACGGAGCTGCGCCAGCGGGCCGCCGGTCTGGTGCAGACGGTCGACGCCGGCGCGAGCCCGGCGCCCACCCGCAGCGCGGAACAGCAGGCCTGCCTGGACGCCGCCCGCTCCGCCCTGGAGCGGGACGCCGAGGCCGGGGCGGCGGACCTGGGGCTCACGGCCCAGCCGGAGACGGCCGCCACCACCGGCGGCGGGCCCACCACGACGCCGGCGCCCTCCTTCACGGCGTCCCCCGACGCCGAGGTCACTCCGCTCGGCGTGCGCGTCACCGTGTACCCCACGGAGGAGGCCGCCCGCGCCGCCCTGGAGGACGCCCGAGCGGCGGCGCAGGCCTGCACCGGGGTGGACCTGGCCGGGCTCGGCGTGGAGAGCGTGACGCGGACCGAACACGAGGGCGGCACCGCCTACACGGCGCTCCCGGCCCCCGGGGGGTCCGTCTACTCCCACCTCACTGCCGTGCAGGACGGCGCCCGCACCGTGGCCGTGGCCCAGGCCGACGCGGACGGCGGGGTGCCCGCGGACGCCGAGGACCGTGCAGCCTCGATCGTGGCCGAGGTGCTCGCCGCGCTCGACGGCCAGGGCTGAGGACAGCGGGCCCCTCAGCCCCGCAGGCCCCCGAGCACCACGCCCGTGACGGCGTCGATCATCTGGTCCGGTCCCTGCTGGCCGGGGACGCCGCGATCCGGCCGGTACCAGTCGACGATCGAGTTGATCATGCCCAGCGCGAGGCGGGCGAGGTTGCGCGGGGTCACGTCGGAGCGCGCCGCACCCGCGGCCTGGGCGGCCTCGAGCAGGTCACCGAAGCGCCGGGTGATCTCACGACGACGCTCGACGGCGGCCACCTCGACCGCCGAGTTCCCGCGCAGGCGCAGCAGCAGGGTCACCTCGGGCTGCTTCTCCGCCAGCACCCCGAGCGTGCCGCGGATGGCCGCCTCGACCTGCGCGCCGGCGTCGGCCCCGCTGGCCACCACATCGTCCAGGCACGCCTCGAGGGCGTCGAGCGCCTCCGTCACCGCGTGGTCGAGGATCGCCTCCTTGGACTCCACGTGGTGGTAGATCGCGGACTTGGAGATGCCCAGGTGGGTGGCGAGCATGCCCATGGACGTCGCCTCGTAGCCGTGCCGGTTGAAGAGCTCGACGCACTCGGCCAGCAGCGTCTGCCGGTCATAGCCGGGCCGGCCGCGGCGCGGGGTGGGGCTGCTCTGGGG